>NZ_JBPCZK010000009.1:0-103137 GCF_051251145.1 Carnimonas bestiolae
GTAGAAGCGCTGCAAGGCGTTAAGCTAACGTGTACTAATGGTCCGTGAGGCTTGACCATATAACCCCAAGTGGTTATGTCGAGCCGATGAAAGCGAGTTAATCCGGATACGGAGAGACGCATCTCGCTCAGCATGATTTACCGAATTCGCTATTCCCCCTTTCACTGCTGGCAAGAACGCAGAGGGAGAGGAAAGGCTGTCGAGTGCAGTTGAGACAAGGCGGAGCAAGCCGAGAGCGCGGAGTTTAGCCAGACTAAATGAGCACTTGAGGCGACGCGACAACGCCGTATCAACAAACGCAGGCGATCTTTCCGCGGGGAATGGCAACCAGCTTTGCCTGACGACCACAGCAAGCGGGCACCACCTGATCCCATGCCGAACTCAGAAGTGAAACCGCTTAGCGCCGATGGTAGTGTGGGGATTCCCCATGTGAGAGTAGGTCATCGTCAGGCATTTATTCCGAACCCTCGATTGGTTAACACCGGTCGAGGGTTTTTCTTTGGCTAGAGGAAAGGCCGTACAGCGCGGAGGCTGGCTGGCGTTATTTACCTTTCGCCCCCCGACGGATGGCCGCCCCAATCATCGTCAGGCATTTATTCCAAACCCTCGATTGGTTAACACCAGTCGAGGGTTTTTCTTTGGCTGAAGGAAAGGCCGGAGAGCGCAGAAGCCGGCTGGCGAAGCGGCCACCACCGACCGGGGCCATTCTTCCTAAACTGCTAGAGCACCGAGGCGTGCGTGAGTACCTGGCACGCTCCACGGCTCACTCTAAAGACTCCGTCAACGTCACTCGCCACGGTCGGCGAGCAAAAGCCGAGCAGGGAACTTCTAACAGTTGCATGTGATCCTAACAGCAACACTGATAACAGCTTCGCTGGTATACACTAAAGCACTGTTGCTCAATAACGCTTGCGCTTTGGCCGATAAGAGTGAAAGCTTAACAACTGCCTAATATTGTTGACGATACGATATGGTATCCTGAGCTCAGTAAAATCCAACAGGAGTAGACTAAATGCCCAGGTTTGATTCTTCGCAAACACTGAGTAACCAACAATCCTCTGCCATCCAGAGTTTCATGACCCATGTATACGCTTGGATGTGCGGTGGCCTGGCCATTACTGCAGTTGTTGCGTTTTGGCTGGCCCAAAACCCGCAGCTGGTAGCTTCGATGGTAGGTAGCACCGGCGGAATTCTGGTACTAGCGGTTATCCAGCTCGGACTTGTCTTCGTGCTCTCCGGCATGGCGCACAAGCTATCTGCGCCGGTCGCCACAGCGATGTTCGTTGTTTACTGCGCGGTGACCGGCATAACGTTCTCCAGCATCTTTCTGGCATTCACCATGTCTTCGATTGCTAGCGTATTTGCTATTAGTGCCGGGATGTTTGGCGCCATGAGCCTCTACGGGATGACCACCAAGAAGGATCTGAGCGGCTGGGGCAGCTTCCTGTTCATGGGGCTTATCGGTGTGGTGATCGCATCTTTGGTCAACATTTGGTTGAAGTCAGAAGCGCTGATGTGGGTCGTTAGCTTCATCGGTGTGGTCGTCTTTACAGGCCTTACCGCCTACGACACCCAGAAAATCAAGCAGCTTGCTGTTGCTGGCGAAACCTCCTCCTCCAATGTCGGCATTAGCCGTCATAATGCGATTATCGTGGGCGCACTCACGCTTTATCTCGACTTCATTAACCTTTTCATTATGCTGTTGCGCATCTTCGGCGACCGCCGCTGATCGACAGACAGTCGAGACACAAGAAAGGGGCTTCGGCCCCTTTTTTATTGGTCACAGAACTAGCGACATCCAGCCGCTAGCGCGAGTCTTCAGCAGGCAGAGCGATTAGCGTTACCGCCATTTCATGTAACGATAAAGAGCGCGCTGAGCATATAAATCCTCGCGATAGTTCGTCGGATAGGTCGATTTCCAATCGCATCTTGAACCGCTCGGGACGTGCTTCATCGTAGATAACGCTCGCATCGTGGAAGTAGAAAGGCTTCCGAACCAGCGGGTATAGCGCTTTATAAAGACTTTCCTTGGCAGAAAATATGCGCGTCAACCACTGGCCGCGACTCTCCG
Organism: Carnimonas bestiolae; assembly: GCF_051251145.1. Classification (NCBI taxonomy): domain Bacteria; kingdom Pseudomonadati; phylum Pseudomonadota; class Gammaproteobacteria; order Oceanospirillales; family Halomonadaceae; genus Carnimonas; species Carnimonas bestiolae. The sequence continues at coordinate 2,072 of NZ_JBPCZK010000009.1, forward strand.
GGCTTTCAATAGAATGCCAATAAGCCAACTCTTCTTCTCTAAGAATTGCCGGCGCTAGACGCTCCGCGCGTTGAGCAGCAATCCATCCCTCAATATCGATACCCACTGCGTTTAGTTCGGTGCCTCGCGCGATTGCGGCCGCTGCGATGCCATCGCTGTGGGTCAATGATCCCAGCCAACCTTCTGGCCAACACGGGCAGCGCTCTTCCGGCAACATCCATGGCAAAGACGCGACGCGGTGCCGCTGCAGTGCTGTTTTAGCACACAGCCGGGCGGCTAAATACTCGGCCTTGCGTTTGGCTACGGCTTTGCCGAAATGATCGGGTAGAGGAATGCCGTAGCGTGCGAAATCACTGGTATTGAACGAATCAACCGAAAAGTAAGTGGCGCTAAGCGTAATCGGTAGACGACCGATCAATTGTTGGGAGAGCGCGTTAAGCAGTTGCGTAGGCAGGGGGGAGATAAAGCTCTCGCCAACCGGAGCGGAAGGCGAGAGGGCAGCTAACGGCTGCATGCTTAGATAAGCCAGATAATGAAGATAAACAGCGCCAGCGGGATAAGAAAGATGATCCATTTGACCAACTGGTACAGCGGTTGGTTGAACTTCTTGAGCTCTTTGCCCTTGCCGCGAATTTTATAAAGATATTTGAACGCACGGTTAATACCGCCGGTACGATCGCTATCGTCGTTCGGCGAAGCGGCGGCCTTCATTACCGTGTTGCTGAACCAGTGGTTGAAGGCAGCGGCCCAGCGATATTTCATCGGGCGTTCCACGTCACAGAAGAAGATCAATCGATCACTCTCTGCCTTGTTTTCTGCCCAATGGATATAGGTTTCATCGAAAAATACCGCCTCGCCGTCACGCCAGCTATAAGGCATGCCATCGACATTGATGAAGCAGCGGTCATCGTTCGGGGTACGTAGCCCAAGGTGATAACGAATCGACCCCGCGTAAGGATCGCGATGCTTCATCAATTTACTGCCGACCGGAAGTTCTGTGAACATGGCCGCTTTAATGGAAGGAATCTTGCTCACGATTTCCGTGGTAACCGGGCACAGTTCCTTGGCGGAAGGGTGGGCATCGTCGTACCACTTCAGATAGAAACGCTTCCAGCCGCGACGGAAGAAGGAGTTGAATCCAGCGTCGTCTTTCTTGTCAGAGCCCTTGATGTGATTTTCGAGCGCTTCTGCTTCGGCCCGGATTTCTTCCCAGCGGCGAGTGACCTCTTCGAGTTCAGGAAACTCACTGGCGGGATGAAAAGGACGATCAGGTACCCGCGAAAACAGGTACATAATCATGTTAATGGGCGCCAAAAAGCTGGAATGGTCGGACAGCTGGCGGGTAAACCGGTGGCGAATTCGGCCGCGTGTATGCACATAGAGAATACTGGCGGCGATATACCCCAGTACCACGATGACAATAATCCACTTGATCATGCGAAAGTCCTGAATGGCGTGATGCGAAACCCACCATGTGGGGCGCAGTGCTCAACCCTATGGGGGAACGACAATAGTGTCGCACTAGGTGTTGATACACTGCAAGGTAGGTGCCCCAGTTGGTGGGGTCAGAGGTTATTTTTCCGTGTTCACAGTGGCGTCGAAGTTAAGCGGAATATTGTCGGCGAGGTTTTGGAAGCCGACAGCTTGCAATATTGGCTGCGCGTACTGCTGCTTCAGCAAGTCGTTGGTATGCAGAGACAGCGGTTTAGCCGTCTCGATGTGATAGCTGGAATTACCGGTCCGCTGCATTTTCAGCGGTACGGTGTCGCTGCTCGAATGGTGTTTGCTGGTAATCGTCAGCTTCACATCACGAGTAATCGACTTGCCTTCGGCAATATCAAACCACTTGGGATCGACGTCGCCAGTTATTTCCGCTTTTTGCTCGCCAAGCATACCCGTCAGCCATGCGGGTACCTGTTGCAGCAAATCCAGCTGCGACAGCTCGAGCGGAAGGCTTAGATGGCCATCGTTGCTGATAGTGCCGGCAAGGCGGTTGATGTGATACACCGATTTTACATCGCCGGACGAGCGTTGATCGATAAAGGTAGCGCTGACGCGGCTCTGGTCGGGATCGAATTTCCACGCGGCCTGGCTACTCGCGCTGAAAAACAATGCCGCTCCGGCAACCAGCAATGGAGTGAAACGCATGGATATCGCCATTGGACTTCCTTGTAGAAATAGGTAGCTCATTGAAAACGCTTTAGTTATCATACGCGAATTGTGATCGGGCCTATAGCTCAGTTGGTCAGAGCAGTCGACTCATAATCGATTGGTCGCAGGTTCAAGTCCTGCTGGGCCCACCAATCATACCTCCTCCTGTTGGGTGCCAGCGATCCGAAATGGTTCCCATAGCGTTGCAAGGCAGCGCACGCCAGCTCCCGGTACATTCCCTTATTTTAGTAATATTTCTGCCATTCTGCCGCCTAGGTAGAACGATCGGTAATTCTGGTCTGTCAGGTTTCAGCCGAGATGAAAAACGGTCGATAGCTATCGACCGTTTTTGTATTTGCTCGCTAAAAGATGCCCGATCGATGAGTCGCTTAGAAGCTCACCTTACCGGTAAAGCGGAACGTACGTCCTTCGCCCCAGGTCAGTCGTTTTGTATTCTCGCCTGAGCTCACGAAGTATTCGTTATTGGTCAGGTTAGTGGCATTAATCTGGAACGACGTCTCTTTGCCCAGCAGTTGTGTCGTATTCCATGAAATGAAGGCATCGGCCGTTTCATAAGAAGGGATACTAAACGAGTTGGCAGCATCGCCAGCGCGCTTGCCAACATAGCGGCCTCCCGCACCGAAACGTAGATTGCCGCCCGCCACGGGGTGTGGCAGTTGATAAGTGGCAAACAGACCGGCAGCGTTATAGGGCACGTTTGGCTGGCGATTTCCCTTGTTTTCACCTTCCTTGTTATCGGTGTCGGTATAGGCGTAGCTTGCCAAGATGCTCAGGTTATCAGTTACGCGACCGGTAACGCTGGCTTCAATACCGCTTGATTCGACTTTTCCTGCCAACCGTTGCGCAGGGTCGCCCGCCTCATCCAGAACCGAATAGGGCACGTTCTTTTTCGTGATGTGGTAGAGCGCTACGTTCGAACTCCAGGTGCCATTGTCGTATTTAACGCCACCTTCGTATTGCCTGCCGGTTTGCGGCTTATAGGATGACTCGAGAGGATCGCTGCCGGACATCTCGTTAGGACGGAACGACTCGCTATAGTCAGCGTAAAGCGATACGTCGTTGGTTACTTTGTAAACGAAACCAACGAACGGCAGCACTCTACCGTCGTGCTCATCGGTATATTGCTCATAAGGGTGATTGGCGCCATTTTTCACTTCGAAGTATTGGAAGCGAACACCAGGCGCAAAAATCAGCCGGTCGGTCAGGTGAATGCTGTCTTTGACATAAGCCGAGGCTCCCTCGATATCCTCGCGCTCGTACTCGTTGCCCACTCGCTCAACGCGGGTGCGCTCGAGGTTTCCATAAACCGGATGGTAAGGATCGAAAAGGGGGCCTTCGGAGTCGCCCGGCACCTGCTGATCCTTGCCTTGGTAAAATTTTCCGGTGCGATTTTTATACTTCTCATAATCGGCACCCACCACTAAATCATGCCGCATGCCCCAAAGCTGTTGCTGCGAGATGTAATCCAATGCCGCGTACCAATGAGTTCGCTGCGCACTATCCTGGCTGCGATAACGGCGGGTTAACGCATGCTGGTCGGGGAAGTAGGAACGCGAATCCACCTGCTGATCGCTGTAATTATCCTGGTTCCACGCTGCTGTCAGGCGAAGGCGATTATTATCGTTGAAACGATATTCGGTGGTGGTGTTAACGGTGTGTCGGTGGCTGCTACTTTTGGAAAAGGGCTCATCCAAGCGTTTCTTGTGGCTGCCTAAGTAGTGGCCTTGGTAGTACATCGAACCACGATCGATAGGGTTTTCATCATCAAGATACTGATACGACGCATCGAAGGAGAGGTGAGCATCCTGATACGATAATTCGGGCTGAATGAAATCCTGCTTGGTTTTTCCGAAGTTGCGCCAGTAGTTTTCGTTCTTTTTCTGCCCAATCAAACGGAATGCCCAGCCTTTACCTAGCGGGCCTGTGATATCCAGATAGCTGGTGCCACCACCATGACTGCTGGCCTGAGTGCCTATGGTGCTGCTCCACTGATACTGCGGCTTTTTCGAGATCATATTGATCACGCCGCCCGGCTCTTGCATGCCATAAAGCAGTGAGGCGGGGCCTTTCAGCACTTCGATATGGTCGGTGGCGGCAGGCAGAAAATTAAGCCCAATAGGCGACTTAACGCCGTCCAATAGCACGCCGCCATCGTTGGTCCCGCCACTGAATCCACGCCTTATCAGCCCCTCTTGGGCGCCCCCAAAGTTATTGCCGATGGCGACTCCTGGGATATACCCAGTGGCTTGCTCGATGTTTTGCGGCGCGAAGTCGCTTAGCTGGCGAGCGGTAACGGTATTTGTCGTTTGCGTTTGTTCCAGGTAGGGCGTGGGCGTTTTGTCGGCTATCGAGCTTTGGCCTGCGTGATAGCTGTCGTCATCATCCGCGCTGCGTGCGCCTTGCACCGTCACTGTATCCAGCGACGAGACAGGGGCTTGCTGGGCAAGCGCTGAGTTGGCTACTGAGCCAAGAGCTCCACTGGAAAGCACCATCAGCGTGATTGAAACCGATTTCATTATTTGATTGTCCCTATGCATGACAGAAAAATTGCTGCGTTGCTCCGCAGGGAAGCTGCAGGCTCAGCGGTGCGCGAATTGTTCTTGGTGATGTCGGTGTTGGCTTGCCGAGCTAGAACGACATGATAATGAGAGTTTTTTTCATGTAAATTAAAATATCGCGTGCTGCTTGGTTTAATCAGGCATAGCGTTATCGCTTTGCTTGGACATCATCAGCTGAGCAGCACGCTTATCACGTGCGCAATTGGGAGAGAGGCGCAGGGAACCACGGGGTGATAACGAAAGGGGGCTTGGGCCAAAAAGGCTCGCTTAGCAGACTCTCCGGCGATGGCTTAATCATTAAGGTAGGAATAGAACTGTTGAGCTCGCTTGAGCCATCACACGCCATGACGGACGGCCGCGATCGCCTGGACAGCGCTACGTTAACAACTTCCTTCGAGACATTGAGGATAGGTAAGCGAATAACCGAGAGCATGCTGCGATGGAACTTAGCTTTACTTTCACTGAAGAGAAAGTAACGGGAACGAGCGTAGGGGATCAGAAAATAAAAGTAGAGGGGCGTGATAATGTGCTCATCCGTGAGCTTGGAGTGGCTCCTTCCTTGGCGCCACGCACTACCACGCAAAATGAGTTTAAATTGTTACAGCACATTGTCAATTATATTGGTTGTCTTTTTATTATCGAATGCAATATTTATGTCGCTGGGAATTCTAATTGTAAAGTAATGTATTTTAAGTAACTCTAGCGTAGCGCTGGATCCGGATCCCATCGCGTATTAATCAGTGCCGTCAGTTCGTGCATGGGTTTTCTTCGTTGGTAGTGCTTGCGTTGTTATTTCGACGGCTGGCGGCTCTCTGGCGTGGGTGAGGCAATATCTACCGTCTCTTTAGTAGTCGCTTGGCGTGGACGTCCAGGGCTGTAGCGCGCGTTGTTTGGTTTGACCGTCGCACGAGCATTGGCCTCTTCTTCCGATGCCCACACGATAGCGACACACAGTAAGACGGTGACCATCACACCTACCCATGCCCAACCACCGATGGTGATCAAACAGCCAGTGATGATGCCCAACCCTGCCAGCATAACGATGCGCATTAGATTAGGATGAATATCGAGACGTCGACCAATAAATGCGCACAGCGTGGCAGCAAGGGCAACCCACAGCAGTGAATTGATAAGCATGAGGTTCTCCATGTTTTGCTTAGCTAATAATTAAAATAGGTAATTACCCTTAATCAAGGATCTATCTTGAGGCGGGTAGGGTTTAACGGCCGCTAGTGTACTTGACTCTTTTTCCTAATAATGGATACTGTGCGACGCCTTGGAGCATAAATGATGCTTGCGATACATCGTTTTAGCATCAACAATGAGTCCTGTGAAGCAGACTCAATTAAAGGAGATTACTGATGCGACTCAAACTGTTGGCTGGTGTAAGTGCTGTAGCAGCTCTCACTGCTCTCGCTGGATGTTCTAGTGCCCCGCAATCCCAGTACGGTAAAGCGGCTGGTAATTACCAAGGCGTTTTGCCTTGCGCCGATTGCGCAGGTATCCGCACTGACCTGAAAATTACTAACGATGACGATATTTCCGGCTCTTTCAACCTTCGCAGCATTCGTGAAGGCAAGAGCGACAAAGTCCTCGAAACCAAAGGTAACCTCCAGGTTCAGGAAAACGCTGGTCCTCAGAACCTGCCGACCGTTTATGTCCTGAAAGGTTCTGATGGCAACACCATCTACAACCTGCGTCCGCTCGACAACGGCGACCTCCAGCTGCTGAAGCCTGATCAGTCTACTGCTGAAGGCAACGATGCAGTTGTGCTGAAACGTCGCTAATCGGCGTTTCAAGGTAGAAATAGTCTACCGCATCATGAAAAACCCCAGCCAATTGGCTGGGGTTTTTTTATGGAACCGTTAGCGGTGCGGCATCACCTTCGTTCAGATCATGTGGCAGCGTTTCGAATCACGCCACCACATGCGGCCCTTTAGCTATTATCGCCTTTGGGACGCTTCTGGGATTTTGTGCTGGCGTAGGCCTCTCCATGACGTGCGTCGTCAAGCTTGGCAAGCAGATGCTGGCTTTTCTGCTGGAAGGCCGCCAATTGAGTTTTCGACAGCGTGCCGCCCTGAGGTAGCTTTATGCGCATCGGGTTTACCGGGCGGTTATCGACCATGATCTCGTAGTGCAGGTGAGGACCGGTGACGCGGCCTGTGCTACCGGAAAGGGCTAGGCGTTGTCCTGCGCTGACCTGTTGACCTTCCTTGACCAGCGGACGCGATAGGTGAAGGTAGCGTGTCTTTAAGCCATCGCCGTGGTCGACGACAACCATTTTGCCGGCGAAGCGATTGTAGGCGACTTGTACGACGCGTCCCGCTGAAGGGGCACTGACCACAGTGCCGCTCGGCATTGCGAAATCGGTGCCGTAGTGGGGCGAGGTTCGGCCGGTGACCGGATGGTGGCGATGCAGGTTGAACGGGGAGCTAATGCGATAGCTGCCAATGAACGGATAGCGTTTGAACGAAGGCTCGAGGCTCTTGCCGTCCGAGGTATAAAAGCTGTCGTTGTAGCGCACTATCTTGAGATTGGCTTTTGCACCTTCATACTGCGCGGCCATTAACCGAGAGCTAACCGGAACACCCTCGACAACATCAGACTGCACCAATACCTGGAAATGGTCGCCATCGCGGGTTTGGCGGTGGAAGCTCATCTTCTTGGCGAGCACTTTGGTGAGTTCTGCGACTTCAGAGCTGGATAGCCCCGTTGACTGCGCGGATTCCCCAAAGTTGCCGTTTACCGTTCCAGCGAAGAGACGCTCGGTCTTCTCTACTTTCCCGCTGACATTGGTGAATGCGAAGTCGTTGCTGGCCTTGCTGCGTGTAAGCTCAACGCCTTTGATCGGGGAGTTCATGATGCGCAGCCCCACCAGATCGCCACTGTCGTTCAAGCGATAGGACAGCGTGGAGCCATCGTGAATGTTGGTCATTGTTGAGCGTGTTTTGGAATCCGGCGCCGACTTCAAGAGGCGCATTACTTCCGAGTATCCCATGCCAAGATTCGCGCTGACGATTCCGGTGAAGGAGTCGCCTGGCTGCACGGTGTAAACACGCCAATCGTCGGCGCTGCTGCCTTTGGCATCAATCTGGTCGGCCAGAGTAGCAGGGCTGTCCTTGCGCGAATCGTATTCAGGCTCGGAAAAATCGGCGTCAGTCGCGCTGTCGTCCTGAACAGAAGCGGCATCGCTGGAAACGCTTTGCACGGAGGCAATCAGTGCTTGTCTGTCGAGGTCAGTTGCCACCTGACGCGACTTGCCCTCAACAGAATTAATCAGTGCTACCGCGCTGGCCGCATTAACATCGCTGCCGCCGGGCGCGCTATCGACAGTGTCGGCATAGCTGTCAGGCACTAATTGTTTGATGGATTCTTCAATGGAGCGCTGCTGATCTGTCGAATCATCCTGCTGGGAAGAAGTGAAATGATGGACACCCAGCACTGCCGCCATTGTAGTAACCGGGATGATTAAAAGTACCTGTTTGCGAGGTAGTGATGAAAAAAGAGATGACATATAAATAAATACCAAAAAGAAAGAAAAAACGTACAAAATCCCGTTGTAATGATAGCGGAACAGTCGGCGTCATGCTAGAGCAGCTCGGCCTTCACGCCGGATAATTAATGAATATGGCAAGAGCCTAACAATGTTCCGGATAGGATAGCCAAACCTTATGGAACCATGACGCTCGGCAAGTACACGAAGGCAGTGGTGGGGAGCCGCAGAGGGCGAACTGAGCTAAATGCGTGCTATATGTTTATCGATACATTTCGCTGGCAGGGAATATTGAGCAATTAAGATAATATTATGGAAGCCGGGATTGCTTAGATGGAGTCACAGCTGCTTTCCATAATGTAGAAAAAAGCCACTTAACCCCATCATTGATATTATTACGCCGCTACTGCGCATAAACGGTAGCCGCTAATTTAAGCACTTACCCTTTGGCTATTAACGAGTCTTCCATAGCCAGACCGCGACATCGGGCTGGCCTGCATTACTTTAGGGGTGGCTATTTTTAGCGGCAGAGGCGCGCCAGAATACGGTCAAAGGCGTTGGCAAATTCCCGAATATCCCTTTCATGCAGGGCCTTCTGGCCGCTGGTATGTTCGCCGCTGGCGCGCAGCGTCTCGAAGAAGTCGCGCATACCGAGGCGCGCCTTGATATTGTCACGGTCGAGCGCTTCACCACGCGGCGTGATTACCAGCGCGCCTTTCTCGATGGCGTCGTGCGCCATCGGAAGATCTGCGGTAATAATTAGATCGCCCGGGCTGGCGCGTTCGACAATCAGCTGGTCGGCGGCATCAGCGCCTTGGGGAACACTCAGTGCCGAGACGTACGGCGAGCGCGGAATTGGCAATGCGTGATTAGCCACAAACGTAGCGCTGGTACCAGTGCGATTCGCCCCCTTAAGAATAATCTCACGGATTGCCCTTGGGCAGGCATCGGCGTCGATCCAAATAGCGGGCATCATCTTAAGCCTTGGCTGATTTTAACGCGTGCATGATAAACCATTCGTTGATAGAATACGCGCTCCTCACATGTGAAGACCTTTCCATCCCGGCCATTGCGTTCATTCCCTCGCGGAATTTTTCGCTCCGTTGATAGCGAGCAGTCGTATTGACGGTGCTCGAGCGGCTCGGAAGGTTGATAGTGCAGTCAGGCCGAAGGCGCTGAGCTGCATTATTGGCAAACTAGATGGATGCGAACAGCGTACACACTGTACGTTTGATTTGCTTGATGGTCGCCGCAGGTGCGCGTATCGAGCCTGTTTTTGGCAGGGTCTATGCCAGGTGCGACCTGTTGCAATCGCCATGAGCGGCGTTTGCAACCTCTCTCCCCCCGCTGTGAATGCTGCGTTCTATTTTGCTCTGTCACCTGGGAATGGTGTCCGCGCAGATCGCACAGCCTACTCAAGGTGTGAAATGACCTCGAATTCCGACGTCTCTCCGAATACTCAAATCGCCAGCTTTTCCGAACTTGAACTGCTGCCGTCTCTTTTAAAAGCACTGGACGAGCTGGGCTACGAAACGCCTTCTCCGATTCAGGCACAAACCATTCCATCGCTGTTGAAGGGCCGTGATCTTCTCGGACAAGCGCAAACCGGTACCGGTAAAACCGCCGCTTTCGCACTGCCGCTGCTCACGCGTATCAACCCCGAAGAGCGCAAGACCCAAGTGCTGGTGATGGCGCCCACCCGCGAACTCGCCCAGCAGGTCGCCGTCAATTTTGAGCGTTATGGCAAGCATCTTGGCAATTTGCAGGTGCTTACGGTTACCGGTGGTCAGGAATATCGCGATCAGTTGCGCGGTCTTCGCGGTGGTGCTCAGGTTGTGGTCGGCACGCCGGGACGTATCATCGACCACCTCGAACGTGGCTCGCTGAAGCTCGAAGACCTGCAGGCGCTGGTGCTCGATGAAGCCGACGAGATGCTGCGCATGGGATTCATCGACGACGTAGAGCGCGTGCTGCGCGATACGCCTGAATCCACCCAGCGCGTGTTCTTCTCGGCAACACTGCCGCGTGAGATCGAGAAAATTGTCAACCGCTATCTGGTCGATCCGGTCAAGGTACAGATCGAAACCAAAGCGGTCACCACAACGATCAAGCAGAAAATGTGCCGCGTAGAAGGCAATTCCAAGCTTGAGGCGCTGTCGCGCATCATCGAAGTTGAAGATGTCGATGCTGCAATCGTATTCGTTCGTACCCGTGCGGCCTGTACGACAGTCGTCGAGCAGCTCACCGCTCGTGGTGTTTCTGCAGCAGCGCTTTCTGGCGATCTCGACCAGAGCCTGCGTGAGCGCACCGTGGCACGCCTTAAACGTGGCAAGGTTGATGTCGTTGTGGCGACGGACGTAGCTGCTCGTGGTTTGGACGTTCCGCGCATCACTCACGTTATCAACTTCGATCTGCCTCACGACACCGAAGCTTACGTGCACCGTATTGGTCGTACCGGCCGTGCTGGTCGCGAAGGTACTGCGATCACGTTTGTTACCGGGCGTGAGATGCGTAAAGTGCAGTGGCTTGAACGCGCTACCGGCCAGCCTATCGAAACCATGCCGCTGCCCGACGAGCAGGCGGTGCGTGCTCATCGCGATGAACGCTTCAAAAAACGTGCTGAAGCAGCACTGGCCGAGCCTGACAACCGTCAGCGTCAGTTGGTCGATGCGCTGCTCGCTGAAGGATACGACGCCGCTGATCTCGCCGTTGTATTTGCTCAGTTGGCGCGTGCCGATGAGGCGCCGATCCACGCTATTCGCAGCAGTTCACCGCGTGATCGTCGCGACGGTGATCGTGATCGTCGTGATTCGCGTCCGCCGCGTCGCAATCGAGACAGCGCGCCACGCGAAGGCATGACGCGCTACCGCGTTGCGGTAGGGCATCGTGACGGCGTGAAGCCCGGCCAACTGGTGGGTGCACTCGCTAACGAGGGCGGTATTGAAGGTGCGCGCATCGGGCGTATTGATATTCGTCAATCGCATAGCTTGGTGGAACTTCCCAACAGCTTGCCTGCCAGTATCCTTGGCAAAATGGCACGTGCGCGTGTCGCCGGGCGTTCGCTCGAAATCAGCGAGGATTCGCAGCGTTTCGATCGTCGCAGCGAGGGCAACAGCAGTCGTCGCACCGGCTGATCACTGCTGCTAAGCACGCAGGCCCCATGACGTTTATCGTCGTGGGGCTTTTTTTTGATCAAACGCAGCCGATGGGAAACTACGCATGCGTAGTTTGGGGCAGCCGTGCTAAGTAGCTTAGACGACTACCTTCGCGCAGAAGTATCAGACATCCTGCATTGCGAGGCGGACAGCGAAGCCGAGATAAGGGAAAATGGGCGACTACGTTAATGTTGACGTAAAGTCGCATTACACTTGAGCGCTCGATGGCAAGCAATGCTACTCTAGAGCCAACCTAGAATTTCAACAAGGAGACTTCCCATGGTTGCCCATTCGCCAGACTACACCGTTGAAAAACCCGTAGAGCACCGCGGGCGTCGCATCGGTGAGTTTTTTTTCGAACTAGTGCTGTGGCTGTTGATCGGCATGCTGGTGCAGTGGCTGATGCCCGATAGCACTCATTTGGCGCTGGCAGGCGGGGGAGAGCCATCCTTTTGGAATGCCCTGGGGCTGGTAGCGCTGTTTTTCACCGTGCTGGCGTTTTTGCTGCGTGATTTTTCCGGCACCAATGCTGCCGCCACTGCGCTGAGCCTGGTGGCTACTCGTGTATTGGCAACCACCTTTGATCTGGGAATGTTCGCCTTCGGCGGCTATCTACTGACGGTTATTCTGGGGCAGAGCAGCGATACCACGCTATGGCAGCAGCTGTTCTTCTCCAACATCATCGTCTTTGTTGTCAGCCTGGTGGTGCTAGGGCTGCTGCTTTTGGTACTGCGCTGCACCAATGTGTCGCTGCTGTCGCTTTCACCGCTGGAATACAAGCCGCTAGCGAGGTTTGGCATCTATGTTTTAATTCTCGTGGTACTGGTGCTGATCGCGCTGTTTTTAGTTTAAAACTTAAGTGTTCAATAAGTGTTTTGAACGAAGAGAGCCCTAGTGGCTCTCTTCTGCTATCTACATTGCGACTTTAGTCATAAAAACTCTATTTTAGTCTTTCGCTTAATACTTTCCCGGCGATTCTAAGTGTACGCTTGGCGTCCCTGTTTGAGCCCTTGCTCATAATAAATTTCGGGCTCTATTTTGAGGTGATCATTCCATGGGAAAATTTATCGTGGCGTGCGCCGGTGTGCTGTGCGTCGGTTGTTCTGCTGTATCTTCAAATGTATTGGCATACTCCGCATTCGATCCTGATTCTGAGTACATGTTTGGCGATTGGGGCGGGGAGCGCACGCGTCTGGAAGAATCGGGCATCTTCTTTGATCTGGACTTCACTGGTGAAGGTGCGCGCAACATCGGCGGCGGGGATCGATCCAGCAGTACCACCAAGTTCGCCGACCAATTTGGCGCAGGGGTAGGCTTCGACCTTGAGAAACTGCTCGGTGTGTCGGGCGCTGACGTCTACATGAGTATCACCAACCGAAATGGTCATAACATCGGTTCCCGATTGAATTCCCCCGATTCTCTGGTATCAGGCTCTTCCACTCAGGAAGTCGAGGGCCGTGGTCCCGTTACTCGTCTGACCTCATTTTGGTGGCACCAGCGACTGTTCAATGACGCACTGGAGTTGAAACTTGGGCGCATCCCAGCAGGCGATGATTTCGGCGTTATCATCAACCATTTCCAGAACCTGGCGTTTGGCGGTAACCAGGCAGGTAACTGGGGCAATAATATTTATAATTCGCCTATTGCCCAGTGGGCAGCAATCGTTCGCTATAACTTTGCTCCCGAGGCGTATTTCCAGGTAGGCGCGTTTAACGTTAACGACAGTAACCTTGAAAACGGGCACGGTTTCAATCTGACCACCAACGGCTCACAAGGCACCCATTATCCTATCGAGGTGGGGTATACACCCAAGATTAATGGGCTACAGGGGACGTATCGCTTCGGTTACTACTATAACAACGCTGACTCCCGCAGTTGGGGCGCTCGTGAGTCGTCAACCAACGACTCAAACTCCGGCCTTTATTATGTCGCTCAGCAGCAGGTAACTCGCCAGAATAATGATGATAACCGTGGGCTGACGCTGTTCAGTTTGGGGAATATCAACCACGGCGATACTGCCGGTGTCGATCGCTATATCTCCGGTGGTTTGACCTATAAAGGGTTGTTTGACGCACGTCCCAAGGACGATATGGGTATTGGTGTTGCTTACTTACACTTCAATAACGACGTTAACGACTTCGTTGATTGGTCCAATAGCCAACATGGCACCCACTATCTGCGTCAGGGGCACGAAATCGATGCGGAAATTTACTATGGCTTCCAGCTCACCAATTATCTGAGCATTCGCCCAAATATTCAGTATGTCGTGAATCCATCTGGCGCAAGCTCGGTAGATGATGGCTGGGTATTGGGCAGCCGTATCGAAGCTACCTTTTAAATCGCCGGCGCAAAGCATCGCATGAGATGCGCAACGCAAGGCTAGTAAGCGAAAGGGGAAGTCGTCGGACTTCCCCTTTTGTCGTTGTACGACACTGCTTTGCTGCTGTGTTTCTTAAAGGCTCATGTGATGCAGGTAACGGCTATTCGTCGCTTCAGCAGTGAGACCTTGCTCGATGATGGAACCGCCGTCCATTACGGCGTAGTGGTCGAACCACTGCAGGTCAGAGGCGCGATGACTAATCGCCAGCAGGGTTTTGCCTTGGCAGCGTTGCTTCACGAAGGTCATTACCTGCCGCTGAGTTTCAGCATCCAGTCCTTCGCTGGGCTCGTCGAGCAGTACTACCGGAGATTCCTTGAGCAGCGCTCGGGCAATTCCGAAACGCCGTAGCTGTCCTCCGGAGAGCGAAGCGCCGGACTCGTCGGGCCAACTGTCGAGCCCTTCGGGTAACGACTTAAGCCATGCCGTAAGCCCTAGTCCCTCCAGAACCTCGACAATGTCGTTATCGCTAATGCTGTTTCGTCCCATGCGCAAGTTATCACGGAAGTTGGCATTAAATACCTGCACCTGCTGGGGCGACACACTGAATAACTGTCGCAGCGTTGCTTCGTTTAGCGTGGTGATGTCGACACCACCGATACGAATCACACCGGCATCAGGATCGATGAAACGCACCAAACTGTTAAGCAGGGTAGTTTTACCGGTGCCGGAAGGGCCGCTCAATAACCAATGCTCGTTCTCACCGATACCGAGGCTTAGTTGATCGAGCGCGCGATTGCCTTGGAACGCCACCGTCAAACGTTCAATATCCACTCGATAGTGAGTGACCGGCGCAGCATCATGCTCAGGAAACCGAGTGCTTGGTACATTTTCCTGCAACTCGTTCAAGCGGCGCGCTGCGCGCTGAACCTTGCCTAGCTGTTGCCATGCCTGCGGCAGCATCATGATAGCTTCGAAGGTCGCTACCACCGTAAGCACAATCGCCGCTACCAGCGTGGCGGCCAAGCCATGATGGGTTGCTTGATAGGCCGCCAGTATAGCGGCGCCGGTAACGCTAACGCTCAGTAACACCAGCGATAGCCACAGCGCATCCCCCCATTGGCGGGCCAGCTTGAGCTGCTGTTGATCGCGCTCGTGCTGTTGCCTCAGCAGTGATTCACACTCCTGCTGCCACTGACCGTACAGAGACAATTCGGCAAACGCATCGAGGCGCTCGATCGTTTGTGCTCGTAGCGCTGTATCGAGCTGCTGATAGCGCGATGAGTGACGCCGGCCGCGATACCACGCGATCCAGGGGCCCATTGCGCCAGCAAACCCCAGTGACAGCGCGACAAAAAGGCCAATAGCGGGATCGAACAGCCCGATCAATACGCCGCTGGCGATGATGCTCAGCAGCGCCACGATAGAGGGCACCAGCACTCGTACGTAAAGCGCATCCAAGGCATCGATATCAGCCGTTAGGCGAGTGCTGAGCTCGCTGCTGCCGTAGTGCTGCAGTGCCGGCGGCGATAGCGGTTCGATTAACAGATAGGTACGTTTTCGCAGCTGCGATAGCAGCTTGAAAGTCCCCTGGTGAGTAATAACGCGTTCACCGTAGCGGGTGATCGTTCTTGAGACGGCGAAAAAGCGAACCCCCGATGACGGCAGCATATAGTTGAATGCCAACGCAGTAGCGACGCTGGCACCTGCAAGTGCAGAAGCGTTAAGAAACCAGCTCGAAACGGCCACCAGACCAATGCTTGAGAGCATCGCGAACAGGTTGAGCACCAGCCCCACAGCGAGTAGCGGTAGGTAGGGTTTCATCATCGCCAGATAGGGGGTGAGATCGCGCCATGATTCACGGCCAGACTTCATGGTGCACCTCCTGTTACGTTGCGCGCTGGATGTAGCGGGCCGCCTTCAGCGCTGAGCTCAGTGAAACTGCCTTGTGCAGTAATGTGTCCGTCGTCGAGCATCACGATGTGATCCGCCAGTTTGAGCAGCTCTAAACGGTGGGTCAGAATCACCAGTGAACGCTGCTGCTTGAGCGCTCGCAATGCATCAATGACCAAGCGTTCACTATCGGCATCCAGGCTGGCCGTCGGCTCGTCCAGCAGCGTTAGCGGTGCGTTTCTGATCAGCGCCCGCGCCACCGATAGCCGACGTGCCTGACCACCAGAAATGGGTTGGCCGCCTTCGCCAATAGGGGTGTCGAGCTGATGGGGAAGGCTCTCTACCCAGGCCTTCAAGTGCACCTTCTCAAGCGCGTCCCACAACATTTCCTTCTCAATGCTTGCGTGAGCGCCCATGCAAAGATTGTCCGCCAGCGATCCTTTGATGATCGCCGAATGTTGACCTACCCAGCCTAATGAGCGATGCCATTGGTCGCGGGGCAGCTGTGCGAGCGATTGTTGGTTGCAGCGTATTTCGCCCTTGGTCAGCGGCAGAAATCCCATCAGCGCAGATAAAAGAGTGCTTTTACCCGCACCACTCGGGCCTATAACAGCGAGTGTCTGTCCAGCCTCGAGGGCGAATGAGACGTCCTCCAAGGCGGCCTTGGCGCGGTTGGGATAGTGGGCAGTCACGCCGTTGAATGAAATGGATACCGGCGCTTGAGAGTTCCAATCAGACGTTGAGGACGACACGCTCTCGGTATGCTCGTTGGCATCGCTCTCGATGGGCATTAGCACCTCAGCAGAAGCCTCTGCCGCCGCCTTGGCATGATAGTGGGTGCCCAGATCACGTAATGGCTGATAGAACTCTGGTGCCAAAATCAGGATAAACAAGCCGGCTTGCAGGCTGAGCGAGCCGCCCCAGTTACCGAAGTGAAATTGTCCGAGATAAACGAAGCCAATGTATATCGCGAGGATGGCGATAGAAACAGAGGAAAAAAATTCCAACGCGGTAGAGGAGAGAAATGCCAGCTTCAGCACCTTCATTGAGCGTTTGCGGAAATCCTCCGATACGCGCTCTACGCTGCGCGCCTGGCGCTTTCCCAATCCAAATAGCTTGAGCGTGGGCAGGCAGCGAACCGTGTCGAGAAAGTGACGGCTCAATCTTCCCATCTCGACAATCTGGGCCTGCTGCAAGTTCTTCGCGCCCATGCCCACCATTGCCATATTGAGCGGAATCATCGGGCCGGTAATCAGAAGAATTACCCCAGCGGCCCAGTTGAGCGGCATGACCGCAACAATGATGATAAGGGGAATAATGCCGCACAAGTACATTTGCGGCACATAGTCAGCGTAGTAGCCATCCAGGGCATCAACGTCGTTGCACAAGTGGCTGCCGAGCGTGGCGCTGTGCTGGCTGCGCACCCACATCGGACTGCGCGTGGCGATACTGGACAGCAGCTCTGCGCGTACCGCTTGGCGAACCTGAATACCCGCGCGTGCACTGGCGATGGTCTTGAAGCGCAGGCAAAGTCCGCGCAGCACCATTGCCGCAGGCAGCAAGACAAAAAGGGAATAAAGGTGTGCAAATGGTGCTCGCTCAATCACCAACTGCTGGGCAATGGTCGCGATGGCATATGCCTGTACCAGCAACAGCACAGTTGAAAGCGACCCCATTGCAACCGCCGTTTTGGGCCATCTGCCCGCATGGTCAAGCTTACTGCGCAGCCACGTCTTGGCAGTGTAACGGGGTGGCGAATGGGTAGAGGTTGGTTCAGCAGCACGGTCAGTTACGGATGTTGTCATAGAAACTCCCCATCAGGCTGACCAGTGTAAAGGATAGTTTCGCCAAGTGGGCGAGACGATCTGTCGCACGAGCGGATAATTCGGGGTAATCGACGAGAGAAAAGTCGGCTGTTTATCCACTGGTAAAATCTGATTTATAGCTTGACTTTCAGGCTCGAGCCTAAATTTTCCGAGCGATTTGCCGTTGTCCACACTTTCTGTGGATAACCTTGTGAAAAACCTCCTTCCGCCGCCGCCTAATCTGCATCAATCAAGGGGTATCAGCGAATTGTGTATTTTTTAACCATATTTAAGTTGCTGATTTATAAGAAAATAGTGCTAAGTTGTTGATCTTTTATGACGGTGGGATGCGAGTTTTCTGAAAATGTTTAAAAAGGGTGCACGCAGTGGAAAAGTATCGGGTTGTCAAGCTCAACCAAGCAAAAAATTGATCTCGGAGGATTTTGGTAGCATCGTCCTTGATCGTGCGTAAAAGCGTCGGTTTAAGTTCGTTATCAACGAAAAAAAATGGCACCGACATCAGCCAAGCTGTCGGTGCCATTTCATCGCTGGTTGCGCTAAGCGTGCTGTTACTCGTTGGCGAGAGTGCAATCAGGCGTCAAATTCGATGCCCTTGTACTCCTTCTCCAATGCTTTGGCCTTTTTCTTCGAAACGCCGCCCAATATATCAATCGCGTTGCGCAGTCGCGCGCGAGTGATGTCGGAGCCGAGTATGGCCATGGCGTCCAGCACTGACGTTGAGCTCAGCTGGCCGGTAATCGCGACGAATACCGGGGCCAGTATCACCTTCATCTTGAGCTCGAAGTGAGCCGCCAATTGCTGGACCTGGTGCATGATCGACGCTTTGTTCCATTCCGGAAGCTGTTCCAAACGCCAGATCAAAAACTGCAGCAGTGCCACCTGACGATCCTGATCGATGTTGATGGCCTCAAAATCGTCGGCTTCGAGTGTTGGGATACCGGCAAAAAAGTGGCCCGCAAGCGGCATAACGTCGGACAGAAGCTGAACGCGTGGCCTGATCTCTGGCAGCAGCTGCTGAATGTAGTCGCTGTTGAACGCCCATTGCTGCATGGCGTTGATGAACTGTGCGTCGTCGAGATCGTCGCGTAGATAGACGCTGTTCAGCCAGCTTAACTTATCAAGATCGAATACCGGCCCGCCCAGCGATACGCGCTGAATGTCGAATTCGGCCTGCATCTCCTCAAGCGTGAATTTTTCGCGTTCATCGGGCATCGACCAGCCCATCCGACCCAGATAGTTGAGCACTGCCTGGGGCAGGAAGCCCATCTTGCGGTAGTAGTTAATTGAAGTGGGGTTTTTGCGTTTGGAAAGCTTGGTCTTGTCCGGGTTGCGCAACAGCGGCAGGTGACACAGCACCGGCATGTCCCAGCCAAAGTAGTCGTACAGCAGCTGGTGCTTGGACGCTGAGTTGATCCACTCTTCACCGCGCAGCACGTGAGTGATTTCCATTAAATGGTCGTCGACCACGTTAGCCAGATGGTAGGTGGGAAGGCCGTCCGATTTCATCAGGATTTGCGCATCGACCTGCGCCCAGTCGAGCTCGATGTCGCCGCGCAGCATGTCCTTGACGATACAGGTACCTTCAGTGGGTACCTTCATGCGCACCACGTAGGGCGCGCCGGCCGCTTCGCGTCGCGCGATTTCAGCTTCATCCAGCAGCAGGTCGTCCTGTTTCAGTGCGCTGAAGTTGCCTTCTGCCTTACGCTGCTCGCGCAGCTCATTGAGCTCTTCGGTAGTGCGGTAGCACTTGAAGGCATGGCCATCATCCAGCAGTTGCTGAACGTAGCGCTGGTAGATGTCGGCGCGCTCGCTCTGGCGGTAGGGGGCGTGGGGACCGCCTACGTCAGGACCTTCGCTCCATTCGATACCCAGCCACCGCAGTGAATCAAAAATCATTTGCTCGGAGGCGCGAGTCGAGCGGGTTTGATCGGTATCTTCGATGCGCAGGATGAATTCACCCTGATGCTGTTTGGCGAAGCACAGGTTGAACAGCGCCACATAGGCAGTACCTACGTGCGGATCGCCTGTTGGGGAAGGGGCTATGCGAGTGCGAACGGTCATGGAGCAGAACCTTGATGATAACGATAGAAACTAAGTGCTTCTTAAAAGAAGGTGATCGCGACGTATCCGATCCACTGCAAATGGTGGTAGAGCGGCGCGTCGGTGAAGTGTCGCTATTTTGGCATGATTGCCAATTGTCTGAAACTAAAAGCGCCAGCTCGAGGCTGGCGCTTTTGGGCATGCAGAGCGTGCAGGCTTATTTATCGGCGGGGTAGTGGCGGAAGTCGGAACCCACATAAAGCTGACGCGGACGACCGATTTTGACACTGCCGGGGCTGACCATTTCGTTCCAGTGAGAAATCCAGCCGATGGTACGAGCCATGGCGAAAATTACCGTGAACATATTGCTGGGAATACCAATCGCTCGCAGGATGATGCCGGAATAAAAGTCGACGTTGGGGTAGAGCTTACGTTCTACAAAGTAGTCGTCTTCGAGAGCGATCTGCTCAAGGCGCTTGGCTATCTTCAGTTTGGGATCGTCGGCAACGCCGAGCTCACTCAACACTTCGTCGCAGGTCTCCTTCATGACCTTGGCGCGCGGATCGAAGTTGCGATACACGCGGTGTCCAAAGCCCATCAGACGGAAGGGGTCTTCCTTGTCTTTGGCGCGATCGACGAAACGCTGAATGTTTTCTTCCGAGTCGTCGCCAATTTCATCGAGCATTGCCAGTACGGCTTCATTGGCGCCGCCGTGTGCAGGTCCCCATAGGGCAGCGATGCCAGCACTTATACAGGCGAACGGATTGGCGCCGGTGGAGCCAACCAAACGCACGGTGGAGGTGGAGGCATTCTGCTCATGGTCAGCGTGCAGCATGAAGATGCGGTCCATCGCCCGCGCCAGCACCGGATTCACCTTGTATTCCTCACACGGCGTACTGAACATCATGTGCAGGAAATTGGCGGCGTAATCGAGATCGTTACGCGGGTAGGAGAACGGCTGACCAATGCTGTACTTGTAGGTCATGGCTGCCAGCGTTGGCATTTTTGCCACAAGGCGATGGGCCGCCACCTTGCGATCGTGTTCGCTGCTGGCTTCAAGGCTGTCGTGATAAAAGCCTGCCAGCGCGCCGACGGTACCGCACATGATGGCCATCGGGTGAGCGTCGCGGCGGAACCCCTTGAAGAAGTTGTGAACCTGCTCGTGAACCAGCGTGTGATAGCGAATGATATTCGCAAACTGCTCGTACTGTTCCTTGGTGGGGAGTTCGCCGTAAAACAGCAGGTAACCGAGCTCCAGATAGTTGGAGTGTTTCGCGAGCTCATCAATCGGATAGCCGCGGTGCAACAGCATGCCTTTGGCACCATCGATGTAGGTAATGGCGGAGTTACACGCGGCTGTCGATACAAAGCCTGGATCATAAGTGAAGTAGCCGACTTTGCTCAGCGCTCTGACATCGATGACACGCGGGCCGACGGTGCCTGAGTAAACTGGCAACTCGATGCTTTCGTCGGTGCCTTCCAAGCTTAAATGGACAGTATTGTCAGCCATGTCGAACTCCTCATCTTTTAGTCTTTGGCGTGATTCCGCGCGCTAAACGGGCGTGCTGCTAGCACTGAAAAATAATGGGGCGTGCCGAATTACCAGCGCGGCAATCATGTTCGTTACTGCCCGCAAGGAATCACTTCTCTCTCGTATTCGAAGGCTAGTGTAACGCTGGTAGCCTCGTTTGTGTGCAACTCCTCCACTTTAGTCTTATGTCCAAGTGGCTGCATGCCATCTTATTTACACGTTTGCGCCCTAAACGACGCTGATGGCGTTGATGAAATGCAATATCTGCCATGTCTTCGCGTGCAGCGCTACCAAAGTAACTCATGGGCGCGGCGATGCATTCTCGTGTCGGGCGATAGCAATTTGTCATCCTGCCTTAGCAGGCATATACTTTTCGTCCGTCAAATAAAGACTTTGGGCTGCCTCTCGCTTCCCGGTCAATCGGCAGTTTGCCAGTGGTTTGGCGTGTCTCTCGATCTGTGGCTGCGAGTGCAGAACCTAAAAAGCAGTAAATCAACGCTAACCCTCACCGTCGCGCCGTGCGATGGTCAGGTCGAGAGAGTGATCACCGTGACTAGCAAAAAGCCTATAAAGGCTGCTAAACGTCCAGTCAATCTGGATCTTGGTACTATAAAGCAGCCGCTCCCCGCCCTTGTTTCCATTACCCACCGCGTGACTGGCGTCATGCTTTTCGTTGGACTCATCTTCGCGCTATGGGCGTTCGATGCGTCGCTGTCGTCCCAACAAGGGTTCGACGCGGTCAAGCACGCTCTTGAACACAACTTCTTTGCCAAACTGGTTGCCTGGGGCTTGCTCTCAGCGCTGGCGTGGCACTTCGTTGCGGGTGTTCGTCACCTGGCAATGGACCTTCACTACGCTGACGATCGCGAAGGCGGTATGCGTACTTCCAAAATCGTCGTTGTCGTAGCGGTTGTTGTCATTGTGCTAGCGGGGGTGTGGGTATGGTAACTGTCATTACAAATCTTGGACGCAGCGGTCTTTCCGACTGGCTGGTGCAGCGCATTTCGGCCGTGGTGCTGGCGCTTTATTCGCTGTTCCTCGTGGCCTATGTGTTGTTTCATCCCGAGCTCGATTACTCCACCTGGTCTGCGCTGTTCCAGGGCACCGGCATGCGTATCTTCACGCTTGCTGCGCTGCTCTCTATTGCTGCGCACGCCTGGATAGGTTTGTGGACAATCTTCACCGATTACGTCAAGTGCACCCGCCTGCGTCTCGTGCTTCAGGTGGTGGTTATTCTTGCGCTGTTTACCTTCGTAATCTGGTCCGTACAAGTGCTCTGGGGGGCATGATCTAAATGTCTGATCTTCATGAAATGAGTTTTGATGCCATCATCATTGGCGGTGGTGGCTCAGGCCTGCGCGCAGGCCTCGAACTTGCCAAATCTGGCAAGAATACCGCAGTGCTTTCCAAGGTGTTTCCTACGCGCTCTCACACTGTGTCTGCGCAGGGCGGCATCACCTGTGCCATTCAAAGCGCTGATCCCAACGACGATTGGCGCTGGCACATGTACGACACCGTCAAGGGCTCCGACTTCATCGGTGACCAGGAAGCGATCGAGTACATGTGTATGGAAGGCCCCAAGGCGGTGTTCGAGTTGGAACACATGGGCCTGCCGTTTTCGCGTTTCGACAATGGTCGAATTTATCAGCGCCCGTTCGGTGGTCAGTCGAAGGACTTCGGCAAGGGCGGTCAGGCTGCCCGTACCTGCGCCGCTGCCGACCGTACCGGTCACGCGCTGCTGCATACGCTCTATCAGAACAACCTGAAAAACGGCACCGTCTTTCTGGATGAGTGGTATGCCGTTGATCTGGTGAAAAATGCCAGCGGCGATATCGTGGGTGTGATTGCCTTCAGCATGGAAACCGGTGAAACCTGCCTGATCAAATCCAAGGCAGTGGTACTCGCCACCGGCGGCGCGGGCCGTATCTACGCTTCTACCACCAATGCCCTGATCAACACTGGCGATGGTGTTGGCATGGCGCTGCGCGCGGGCCTTCCAGTGCAGGACATGGAAATGTGGCAGTTCCACCCAACCGGTATCTACGGTGCTGGCTGTCTGGTCACCGAGGGCTGTCGTGGTGAAGGTGGCTACCTGATTAACGCTGATGGCGAGCGTTTTATGGAGCGCTACGCGCCCAACTTCAAGGATTTGGCAGGCCGCGATGTTGTTGCTCGTTCGATGGCTATCGAGATTCTCGAAGGACGTGGCTGTGGCCCCAACAAGGACCACATCCTGCTGAAGCTCGACCACCTTGGTCCAGAAGTGCTGCACAAGCGTCTGCCCGGCATTATCGAAATGTCGAAAACCTTCGCTCACGTCGATCCCGTGCAAGAGCCGATTCCCGTGGTGCCGACCTGCCACTACATGATGGGTGGTTTGCCCACCAACGTGCATGGTCAGGTGCTTACGCAAGACAAGGACGGCAACGATCAGATCGTTAACGGCCTGTTTGCCTGTGGTGAAGTGGCGTGTGTGTCGGTACACGGCGGTAACCGCCTCGGCGGCAACTCGCTGCTTGACCTAGTGGTGTTTGGCCGCGCAGCGGGCATGTACATCGAAGATGCGCTTAACCAGGGCGTTGAGCAGCTTGAGCCGACTGAATCCGACGTCGAACAGGCGCTCAAGCGTCTTAATCGCTGGAACGAGTCGACCGACGGCGAATCGGTGCCCGAGCTCAAACGTGAACTGCAAAGCATCATGCAGAACAACTTCGGCGTGTTCCGCAAAGAAGAGAACATGCAGAAAGGCCTTGATCAACTCGACGCCATGCGTGAGCGCATCGCCAATGCTTACCTGCCCGACAAGAGCACCACGTTCAACACGGCGCGCGTCGAAGCACTCGAGCTCGACAACCTGTTTGAGGTTGCGGAAGCAACTGCCTTTGCCGCGCTCAACCGTCGCGAGAGCCGCGGGGCGCATTCCCGTCCTGATTACCCCGATCGAGATGATGAAAACTGGCTGAAGCATTCGCTCTATTTCCCGCAGGAAAAAGAGCTGCGCAAGCGTGATGTCAACATGGCGCCGCGCACGATGGATCACTTCAAGCCTGTTGAACGTCACTATTAAAAAAGAGTGGGGAGACCGACAATGACTATGCTGACCGTTTCGGTATACCGCTATAACCCGGATACCGACGACAAACCTTACATGCAGGACTTTCAGGTCGACACCGAAGGGCGTGATCTGATGGTGCTGAACGTCATCATGATGATTCAGGAGCAGGACGCCAGCGTTGTGTTCCGTCGCAGCTGCCGCGAGGGCGTGTGCGGCTCTGATGGCGTTAACATGAATGGCCGTAATGGCCTGACCTGCATTACGCCGCTTTCGCAGGTGGTCAAGAATAACAAGCTGGTACTGCGTCCGTTGCCAGGACTGCCGGTTATTCGCGACCTGATCGTAGACATGCAAATGTTCTACCGTCAGTACGAAAGCATCCAGCCGTACCTGCAAAACGACACCACGCCGCCCGCCATCGAGCGTCTTCAGTCTCCTGAGGATCGTGACAAGCTCGACGGACTGTACGAGTGCATTCTGTGCGCCTGTTGCTCGACCTCGTGCCCGTCGTTTTGGTGGAACCCCGACAAGTTTGTGGGGCCAGCCGGGCTGCTGCAGGCGTACCGTTTCCTGGCCGACAGCCGTGATGAACACACCAAAGAACGATTGGCGCGTCTGGATGATCCGTTTAGTGTCTTCCGCTGCCGTGGCATCATGAACTGCGTTAGCGTATGTCCGAAGGGACTAAACCCAACGCATGCGATCGGTAAGATTCGTGAAATGCTGATGACTCAGGCAACCTAAGCTCAGCGTCATTTGGCGCGTTACCAGCGCCTTGTTCGGCACTGCTGCATGCAGACGGGCTGTCAGCAGCGGTGCAGTTCAATCAGCTGTAAGTCGAGAGAGTTGCTGCGAAGGCGAAGTATCTCCGCCGCAGCCCGAACAATAGCCCGTCACAGGATTTAGGGTAGATAACCATGTCACAAGGCACCATGGATTTGATGTGGCGAACGTCGCACATGAGTGGGGCGAATGTTCATTACGTTGAGGAGCTTTACGAGCAGTACCTTAACGACGCTTCATCGGTCCCCGATGAGTGGCGCCGCTATTTTGATACGCTGCCCACCTACGACGGGGGGCCTGCACAGGATGTGCCGTTGGCTCCCGTACGAGACGACTTCGAGCGTCTTGGCCGTCAGGGGCAGCGTACCAAAGCCGCCGGTGGAGGTTCTTCCGACGAAGAGTTCCGCCGTCAGGTACGCGTTCTGCAACTCATCAACGCCTACCGCTTCCGCGGTCATCAGCACGCCAACCTCGACCCACTCGGGTTGCGTAAAACAGAATCGGTGCCTGATCTGGATCTCGCTTTCCATCAGCTCTCCGACTCTGACATGAACACCGAATTTCAGACTGGCTCGCTTTTTATTGGTAAAGAGCGAGCCAAACTGTCTGAGATTGTCGCAGCGCTGAAGAATACCTACTGCCGTTCGATTGGCTGCGAGTTCATGCACATCGTTAACACCGATGAAAAGCGCTGGCTGGAAGAGCGCTTTGAATCGGTGCAGGGCAATCCCGGTTATTCGACCACTCAGCGCGAGCACATTCTTGAGCGTCTGACGGCGGCAGAAGGGCTCGAAAATTATCTGGCCAGCCGTTATCCCGGCACCAAGCGCTTCGGTCTTGAGGGCGGTGAATCCTTCATCCCCATGGTCGACGAGATGATCCAGCGTGCCGGCAGCTATGGCACCAAGGAAGTGGTCATCGGCATGGCGCACCGTGGTCGTCTTAACCTGATGGTCAACATCCTGGGCAAAAGCCCCGCCGATCTGATTGATGAGTTCGATGGCAAGCATCCCGAGCACAGCGGTCAGGGCGATGTGAAGTACCACAAGGGCTATAGCTCCAATGTCATGACACCGGGCGGTGAAATTCACCTGGCGTTGGCATTCAACCCTTCGCACCTCGAGATTGTTGGGCCGGTCGTCGAAGGCTCGGTGCGGGCGCGTCAGGATCGTCGCCGCGATGAAAGCGGTGATCTGGTGCTACCAATCTCGGTGCACGGTGACGCTGCCTTTGCCGGTCAGGGCGTGGTGATGGAAACCTTCCAGATGTCACAGACCCGCGGTTTTAAAACCGGCGGTACCGTGCACATCGTCATCAATAACCAGGTCGGCTTTACTACCTCGCGCCGCGAAGATGCGCGCTCGACTGAATACTGCACCGATATCGCCAAGATGGTGCAGGCGCCGATCTTCCACGTGAACGGTGACGATCCCGAAGCCGTTCAGTTGGTAACCCAAATCGCTATCGATTATCGCCGTCAGTTCCACAAGGACGTCGTTATCGATCTAGTGTGCTATCGCCGGCGCGGTCATAACGAAGCAGACGAGCCTTCCGGCACGCAGCCTTCCATGTACGCGGCCATCAAGCAGCACAAGAGCACGCGTGCGCTTTACGCCGATTATCTGGTCAAGGAAGGCGTTATCAGTGAAGCCCAGGCCAAGGGCATGGTCGATACCTACCGCACTCAGATCGACGAAGGCGATCAGGTGGTCAACGCCTTGGTGAAAGAGCCCAACACCGCGCTGTTCGTCGATTGGAGTCCATATGTGGGGCAGCGCTGGAGCGATGACGCTGATACCTCGTTCGATGCCAAGCGCCTTGCCGAACTGGCCGACAGCATGTGCACCATCCCGTCGGATGTGAGCGTGCAGCGTCAGGTGGCCAAGGTATACGAAGATCGCCGCAAGATGATTACCGGTGAGCTCCCCATGAACTGGGGCTTCGCCGAAACACTTGCTTACGCGACGCTGCTTGATGAAGGTCACTTCGTGCGTATTAGCGGTGAAGACAGCGGCCGCGGCACCTTCTCACACCGTCATGCGGTAGTGCATAACCAGAACGACGACTCGACCTGGATTCCTCTGCAGCATCTCAAGGAAGGGCAGCCGGACTTCTGGATTTACGATTCACTGCTGTCCGAAGAAGCGGTGCTGGCCTTTGAATATGGCTACGCCAACACTGCTCCTGATGGATTGGTGGCCTGGGAAGCGCAGTTTGGCGACTTTGCCAACGGCGCTCAGGTGGTGATTGATCAGTTTATCTCGTCAGGCGAAACCAAGTGGGAGCGCCTGTGCGGGCTAACGCTGCTGTTGCCACACGGTTATGAAGGTCAGGGCGCTGAGCACTCTTCTGCGCGTTTGGAGCGCTTCCTGCAGCTGTCGGCAGAGAACAACATGCAGGTAGTGCAGCCCACCACGCCAGCGCAAATGTACCATTTGCTGCGTCGTCAGGTGGTGCGTCCGCTGCGTAAACCGCTGGTGGTCATGCAGCCGAAAAGCCTGCTGCGTCACAAGGCGGCAATTTCCTCAATGGAAGAGCTGTCGAACGGCCAGTTCATGAGCCTGATTGATGATCAGGGCGGGCAGCCGCCGAGTGACATTCGTCGCGTTATCCTTTGCTCCGGTAAGGTGTACTACGATTTGGCGGCCTATCGCGAAGAGCAGCAGCGCAACGACGTTGCCATTATTCGTCTGGAGCAGCTTTATCCGTTCCCCGCCGACAAGCTGGAAGCGGCGCTGGCGCGCTTCGAGCAGCTTGAAAGCGTATGCTGGTGTCAGGATGAGCCGCGTAACCAAGGGGCATGGTTCATGATCAAGGATGAGCTCGAAGACGCTATCGTCAACAGTCATCCGGCGCTGGATCGCGTGCTTTCCTATGCTGGGCGTGCTTCTTCAGCTGCACCGGCGGCAGGCTACATGGCCGACCATCTGGCGCAGCAGAAAACGCTGATTAACGACGCATTCAACAACTAAAGGGGCGCTGCTGTAGTAAGCGCAGGAGCGCTCCTTTGAGGAACGCTCCACACCGACTGTCACAGACACGAGTGTTAAGGAACCAAATAACATGTCTACCGAGATTAAAGCGCCCAGTTTTCCTGAATCCGTAGCGGAAGGAACGGTCGCTGCCTGGCACAAGCAGCCCGGAGATAGCGTTGAGCGCGATGAGCTCATCGTTGAAATCGAAACCGATAAGGTGGTGCTTGAAGTAGTGGCCCCCGACTCCGGCGTACTGAGCGATATCAAGGTTCAGGAAGGCGAAACCTGTGATTCAGAGCAGGTGCTGGGTGTTTTGGGCGCAGCGCAGGAAGGCGGTGAAAGCGCAGCAAGTACAGAAACGCCGGCAAGCAGCGCTGATGCAGCCCCTGCGGCAGAAGCGCAGAGCGCTGACTCCTCTGCGCAGAGCACGGCAGCTCCGGCAGCCGCTGGTGGCGCTACGCATGAGGTGAAGGCACCGTCGTTCCCTGAATCAGTGGCCGAGGGCACCGTTTCCACGTGGCACAAGCAGCCCGGCGAGCAAGTGGCGCGAGATGAGCTGCTGGTCGACATCGAAACCGACAAAGTCGTGCTCGAAGTCGTCGCGCCCGCCGACGGCGCGATCAGCGAGATCAAGGCCAATGAGGGCGACCAGGTTACCTCTGAACAGGTGCTGGCAATCTTCACCGAAGGTGCAGGCGCGGCCGCTTCCGCAGCCAGCGACGCTCCGGCAGCCACCAGCGAGGCATCTTCCGGCGAGGCGCAAAGCGAAGAAGACGGCGCGTCTCAGGTAGGCAGCAAGTGGTTGTCGCCGGCAGCACGTCCGCTAGCAGCCGAGCATGATCTGGATGTCGAGAAAATTGCCGGCAGCGGTCGTAACGGCGTTATTCTCAAGGAAGACGTGCAGAAGGCCATCCAGTCGGGTAGCGCCGCTAAATCCAGCGCTGCCAGCAAGGCTTCTGCTCCGGCCGCCGCGAAAAGCGCTGAGCTGCCGCAGGGTGATCGCCCCGAACAGCGCGTGCCAATGAGCCGTCTGCGCCAAACCATCGCCAAGCGTCTGGTGAATGCGCAGCAAACCGCTGCCATGCTGACCACCTACAACGAAGTCGACATGAGCGCGGTGATGGGCCTGCGCAGCCAGTATCGTGACGTGTTCCAGAAGAAACACGACATCAAGCTGGGCTTTATGGGCTTCTTCGTCAAAGCCTGTACCGAAGCGCTCAAACGCTTCCCTGACGTTAATGCGTCGATCGACGGTACTGATATCGTCTATCACGGTTATCAGGACATCGGCGTAGCGGTATCTACTCCGCGCGGGCTGGTGGTGCCGGTTATCCGCGATACCGATACGCTGAAAGTGGCAGACGTTGAGAAGCAGATTGCTGACTTCGGCAAGCGTGGCCGCGACGGCAAATTGGGCATCGAAGACATGACCGGCGGTACTTTCACCATCACCAATGGCGGTATCTTCGGCTCGATGCTGTCGACGCCGATCCTGAATCCGCCGCAGACCGCCATCCTGGGCATGCATAACATTCAGCAGCGCCCGGTGGCCGTTGACGGCGAAGTGGTTATCCGGCCGATGATGTATCTGGCGCTGTCATATGATCACCGCATGATCGATGGCAAGGACGCGGTTCAGTTCCTGGTAGCCGTAAAAGAGCTGCTGGAAGATCCTGCTCGCTTCTTGCTGGACGTGTAAACAGCGCGTGACATAGCGCTCCGCCGGGCGGCCCTTGGGGGCGGCCCGGCCTTCATTCTTTTGGCACAGGCCAGGGTTATCGTTAAGGCCTCGGCAGCGATGCGGCGAGACGCCGTTCTGTCAGGCAGTTAATTTAGCTTGTGCCACACCTTTTCTTCTAACGACTGGAAAGATTTTATGGCCGATAAATTCGATGTAATCGTCATTGGTGCTGGCCCCGGTGGATACGTCGCTGCCATTAGAGCAGCGCAGCTTGGGCTCAAAACTGCCTGCGTCGAAAAGTGGGTGAACAAGGAAGGCAAAACCGTTCATGGTGGTACCTGCCTCAACGTTGGCTGTATTCCTTCCAAGGCGCTGCTTGAAAGCTCGCATAAATTTGTGGAAGCACGCGATCATTTCGCTGAGGTAGGTATCGAGGTCGGCGATATCTCGACCAATGTCAGCAAAATGCTCGAATTCAAACAGTCGGTGATCGCCAAGAATACGGGCGGCATCTCGATGCTGTTCAAGGCCAATGGCGTGACCGCTCTGGAAGGCTCCGGCAAGCTGCTGGCGGGTAAAAAGGTGGAAGTTACCGGCCACGACGGCGCTAGCGAAACCTATGAAGCCGACAACGTGATCATTGCGTCAGGCTCAGTACCGGTCAATATTCCGCCGGCACCGCTCACCGACGACATTATTGTCGATTCCACCGGTGCGTTGGAGTTCACCGAAGCGCCCAAGCGTCTTGGCGTTATCGGCGCGGGCGTGATCGGGCTCGAGCTGGGCTCAGTGTGGAGCCGCCTTGGCAGCGAAGTGACCGTGCTTGAAGCGCTCGATAGCTTCCTGCCGATGGTGGATGCACAGGTTGCCAAGGAAGCGCAGAAACTGCTGGGCAAACAGGGCCTTGATATCAAACTGGGTGCCAAGGTAACCGGCTCTAATATCAGCAACGGTGAAGTTGAAGTTAGCTACACCGATAGCGAAGGTGAGAAAACGCAAACCTTCGATAAGCTGATCGTAGCGGTTGGTCGCAAGCCTTATACCGAGAAGCTGCTGGCCGACGATGCTGGCATCGCGCTGGGCGAACGTGGCTTCATTACCGTTGATGACCAGTGCCGCACCAACGTCGATGGTGTTTACGCTATTGGTGATGTCGTGCGCGGCCCAATGCTGGCTCACAAGGCTTCCGAAGAAGGCGTAATGGTGGCTGACATTATCGCCGGTCACAGCAAGGCGCAGATGAATTACGACGCTATTCCTAGCGTTATCTACACCGCGCCGGAAGTGGCCTTCGTCGGCAAGACCGAGCAGCAGCTCAAGGAAGAGGGCGTCGAATACAAAACCGGCTCCTTCCCGTTCTCGGCCAACGGTCGTGCGCTTGCCAACAATGCGCCGGAAGGTATCGCCAAGGTCATTGCCGATGCCAACACCGATCGCATTCTGGGCGTTCATATTCTGTCGCAGCATGCTGGTGAGTTGATCGCGCAAGCGGTAACCGCAATGGAGTTTGGCGCCAGTGCCGAAGACATCGGCCTGATCTGCTTCGCGCACCCGACTACCTCAGAGGCTATCCACGAGGCTGCGCTGGCGGTAGACGGTCACGCTATTCATATGGCAAACCGCAAAAAACGCTGAGACTATTCTTAGGTTGAATACTCGGCAGGGGCCTTTGGAAGTAAAATTTTCGAGGGCCCTGCACTAAGCAGGGCGATGTGAAAACATCGCCCTGTTTGCGTTTGGGGGAGTTAAAACTCCAGAGCCGCATCGTCAAGCGGGACCGGTGGCGAGGTGGGTGGCATTATCGCTACCGGCCGAGCCTTGGCGACACAGACCTGGTTTGCTTGTGGAGTGGTTGCCATGCTGCTGCATGAATACCAAAGTAAGCAGTTGTTCAAGGAATATGGCCTGCCGGTACTCAATGGCCGCGCCATTGAATCTCCTCTCGAAGTCGCGGATGCATGCCGCGCGTTGGGAGGCAGCCGGTGGGTTGTCAAAGCACAAGTCCATGCCGGTGGCAGGGGCAAGGCGGGTGGCGTAACGATCGCCCAATCGCCGCAGGAGGCAGAGCAATTTGCCGAACGCTGGCTGGGCAAGCGATTGGTTACTCACCAAACCGGTGCTGAAGGTCAGCCGGTCAATCGTATTCTGATTGAGCCAGCCGCTGCCATAGACCGCGAACTCTATCTTGGCGCGGTCATCGATCGTTCCAGCCAGCGGGTGGTGTTCATGGCCTCTTCGGAGGGCGGCATGGACATCGAGGAAGTTGCGCGCGAGCGCCCCGAGCGTATCTTTACCGCGACCATCGATCCGCTAAGCGGCGCTCAGCCTTGGCAGGCAAGGGCGCTTGGCTATCAGCTTGGTCTGAACAAGGATCAGCTCAAGCAGTTTTGTCAGATATTCATCGCGCTGGCGCAGCTGTTCGTTGAACGCGATCTCTCGCTTGTTGAGATAAACCCGCTGGTAATCTCCAATGAAGGCAAGTTGTGCTGCCTTGATGCCAAGATCAACGTTGATAGCAACGCGCTATTCCGCCAGCCCGATATCGAGGCCATGAACGACACCTCCCAGGAAGATGAGCGCGAAGTGCGTGCCGCCGAGTGGTCGCTCAACTATGTGGCGCTCGAAGGCAATATTGGCTGCATGGTCAATGGTGCCGGGCTGGCGATGGGCGTCATGGACATCATCAAGCTTAACGGTGGTCGTCCTGCCAATTTCCTCGATGTCGGCGGTGGTACCACCCGCGAGCGTGTTGCCGAAGCCTTCAAGATTATTCTCTCCGATCAATCGGTCAAGGTGGTGCTGGTCAACATCTTTGGCGGCATTGTGCGCTGTGACCTGATTGCCGAAGGCATTATTGGCGCGATCAAGGAGATCGACGTTAAGGTCCCGGTAATCGTGCGCCTTGAGGGTACCCACGCCGCCGAGGGCAAGCGCCTTCTTGATCAAAGTGGCTTGGACATCATTGCCGCCCAGGGGTTGGAAGATGCAGCGCAGCGCGCTGTTGCATTGGCGGGGGGAAGCAGCGAATGAGTATTTTGATTGATCGTTCCACACGCGTTATCTGTCAGGGCATTACCGGTAGCCAGGGCAGCTTTCACTCCAAGCAGGCACTCGACTACGGCACCCAACTGCTGGGCGGCGTAACGCCGGGCAAGGGCGGCGAGCTGCATCTGGGGCTGCCGGTGTTTAACACCGTCGCTGATGCCGTTGCCGATACCCATGCCGATGCGACGCTGATTTTCGTGCCTGCACCGCTTTGCAAGGACTCGATTCTCGAGGCTGCCAACGCGGGAATCAAGCTGATCGTGTGCATTACGGAAGGTATTCCCACCCTCGATATGCTGGTGTGCAAAATCCGCTGCGATGAGCTGGGCGTGCGTCTGATTGGCCCTAACTGCCCGGGTATCATTACTCCCGGCGAGTGCAAGATGGGCATCATGCCGGCCAGTATTCATCAGCCCGGCAAGGTAGGCATCGTGTCGCGCTCGGGTACCTTGACCTATGAGGCCGTGAAGCAAACCACCGATTATGGATTTGGTCAGTCGACCTGCGTGGGCATTGGCGGCGATCCGATTCCCGGCACCAGCTTTATCGATATCCTGACGCTGTTCGAGCAGGACCCAGCCACTGAGGCGATCGTGATGATCGGCGAGATCGGCGGTACAGCGGAGGAGGAAGCCGCTGAATTCATTCGTCACCACGTCAGCAAACCAGTGGTGTCCTATATCGCGGGCGTTACTGCGCCGAAAGGTAAGCGAATGGGCCATGCCGGCGCGATTATCTCTGGAGGCAAGGGCACCGCGGAAGGCAAGTACGCGGCGCTGGAAGCCGCTGGCGTTGTCACGGTACGCTCGCTGGCTGATATTGGCGAAGGGCTGAAGCGTGCGACTGGCTGGTAACCGACGGCGCTCGCCGTAGGCTTCCGTTGATAGGCCATAACGCCGGGCGTGCTCCCGGCGTTTTTTTGTTCCGTATATACGTACGTTATTACATAACAAACAAGGGCTTATCAGGGATTTATGCGTGCGCCAGCCTTCTCTTCACTCTCCTTGGGCGTTAAGCTCTCGCTATAAAGCAGCGTCGTACCTTATCCATCCGGCTATCGGTTATCGCCGCGCCATCTTGGCGAGGGGCCGCATAGAGCGACGCTGACATTCCTAATGCGCTTGGAGAGCCCAATGAAATCACGTGCTGCTGTTGCGTGGGAGGCGGGCAAGCCGCTTTCCATTGAAGAAATCGACGTTGCAGGCCCTAAGGCGGGCGAGGTATTGGTGCGCATTGTTGCCACTGGCGTGTGTCATACCGACGCCTTTACGCTGTCGGGCGCTGACCCCGAAGGACTGTTTCCCTCCGTGCTCGGACACGAAGGTGCCGGTATCGTCGAGGAAGTGGGCGAGGGCGTTACGTCAGTAAAACCCGGCGATCACGTTATTCCGCTCTACACCGCTGAGTGTGGCAAATGTAAGTTCTGTCTATCCGGTAAAACCAACCTGTGTAGCGCGGTGCGTGCAACGCAAGGTAAAGGCGTAATGCCCGACGGCACCTCTCGCTTTTCGTTCGAAGGCAAGCCGCTCTATCACTACATGGGCACCTCAACGTTCTCTGAATACACCGTGGTGTCGGAATATTCGCTGGCTAAAGTGAGCCCCGATGCGCCGCTCGATCGCGTGTGCCTGCTAGGGTGCGGCATTACCACCGGCATCGGCGCGGTGTTTAACACTGCTAAGGTAGAGGAAGGCGCCACGGTCGCGGTATTCGGGCTAGGAGCGATTGGCCTCTCGGTCATTCAGGGAGCCAAGCTGGCCAATGCGGGGCGCATTATTGCGATTGATCTCAATCCGCAGAAGTTCGACTTCGCGCGTCAGTTAGGTGCCACCGACTGTGTTAACCCTGCCGATTACGATGCGCCGCTGCAGGACGTTATCGTTGATCTGACCGACGGTGGTGTCGACTACTCGTTCGAATGTATCGGCAACGTTAACGTCATGCGCCAAGCCTTGGAGTGCTGCCACAAAGGGTGGGGCGAGTCGATCATCATCGGTGTCGCAGGTGCCGGTGAGGAAATTTCGACGCGTCCCTTCCAGCTGGTGACCGGGCGCGTCTGGCGCGGTAGCGCCTTTGGTGGTGTGAAGGGGCGCACGCAGCTGCCGGGCTATGTATCGCGCTACATGGACGGCAAAATCAATATCGATGATTTTGTCACCTACGATCTTAAGCTCGAGCAGATCAATGAAGCCTTCGAGCTGATGCATGAAGGCAAGTCGATTCGGAGCGTGCTGCACTTTTAACGCCGCCAATCCACTCGTACACGGGCCTGCCTGGGAAGGAACGGCGGGTTGCTAGCGCTGTCTATGCTACGGCGGGCCCGTTGAGTAAATGTCATGGACGCGGAACGGTACGCTCTTATCCATGCCACTGCGGCGCTGTGCTGATGGGCCCAGCGTCGCTGTCGTTTCAATTCAAGGAGTGCTTCACGCGATGAGCAGTCGTCAGCCTTCCCATATCGAGATGGTGTCGTCTCACCGGAGTTTCGGCGGTTCGTATCGGCGCTATCGACACTATTCGCAGGTGCTCGATTGCGAGATGACCTTTGGTATCTTTTTGCCTGACGAGCGCAAGCATCCTGCGCCCAATCTGCTGTGGTGGCTGTCGGGACTAACCTGCAACGATGAGAACTTCATGCAGAAAGCAGGGGGGCAGCGGTTGGCCAGTGAGTTGGGCCTCGCCATTGTGTGTCCCGATACCAGCCCGCGAGGCACTGATTTACCGCACGAGCATGATAGCTATGATCTTGGCTCAGGTGCCGGTTTTTATCTGAACGCGACGCGCGCTCCGTGGAGCCAGCACTATCGCATGTACGACTACGTGGTAGACGAACTGCCCAAGGTGGTACGCCACAACTTCTCACTTGGCGAACGTGAATCCATTTTCGGCCATTCGATGGGCGGGCACGGTGCGCTGGTGCTGGCGTTGCGCAACGCGCAGCGCTATGCCTCGGTATCGGCCTTCGCGCCGATTGTGAATCCGTCGCAGGTGGCCTGGGGCGAGAAAGCCTTCTCGCACTATCTCGGCGACAACCGCGATGATTGGCAACAGTACGATGCGGTGGCGCTGGTGGCGGCGCAAGCACCCGGCAGTACCGGTATTCCGATGCTGGTCGATCAGGGCGACGCCGACAATTTCCTTGAGGAAGGGCAGCTCACACCGCAGCGTTTGGAGGAAGCATGTCGGCAGCAAGGTATTCCGCTCGAGCTGCGGATGCAGCCGGGCTACGACCATAGCTACTTCTTCATTGCCAGCTTCATCGATGATCATCTTAGGTTTCATGCGCACCATCTGGCGCAGCAATAAGCGGTAGCCTGTCGCCCGGGTGGCAGCGCGTCGACCTAGCGCTGCTATACTGGTGCTCCCTTATATCCATTAGCGCCTGAGTCTCGATAATTACCTATGTCTTCACCGTTCTCCAACACTGTGCGCGTGGCACGCAAAGTTGTCGCGATAGCGATCGTTGTGTTCGTGCTGCTGTCAGTGCTAACGGTGCTGCTATTTCGCTGGGTGCCTATTCCGGTGTCGTCGGTGATGGTCGAGCGGCAGATCGAGGCAGCGGTAGCGGGGCGCAGTACCGGTTATCGCTATCAGTGGGTAAGCTACGAAGACATTTCGCCGCAGCTCAAGCTCGCGGTTATCGCTAGCGAAGATCAACGCTTTCCTTATCATCACGGTTTCGATGAGCACCAAATGGCGCTGGCGTGGCGTAATTGGCGCGCTGGTGAAGCGCTGCGCGGTGCTAGTACCATCAGCCAGCAAACGGCCAAGAACGTGTGGCTGTGGACCCATTCCGACCTTGCGCGTAAAGGTGTTGAAGCGTGGTTTACGCTGTTGATTGAAAACCTATGGTCGAAACAGCGTATTCTCGAGGTGTATCTCAATCTGGCGGAATGGGGCGATGGAGTTTACGGCGCCCAGGCAGCAGCGCGCTATTACTTCCACACCGATGCCAACGCGCTTAGTGCACAGCAGGCGGCGCTGCTTGCGTCTGTCTTGCCTGCGCCGCGACACTGGAGCGCTAGCCGTCCCAACGCACGGGTGGCCAATCATTCACGGTGGGTGTTGCGCCAGATGAGACAGTTGGGCGGAACTCGATATCTTGATACTCTTCATTGATATAACGATGTCTCGTTTGCCGTTCTGATGTTTTTGCAGGTGAGGTATCGTTAAATGAGCAACGAACACAACGAGCGGGAATTCTCCCGCCATAAAGGAGTTGACGTGACGCAATCGATGACGCCTTCCGCCGGATCGCGCGTATCAGTGCTACGGGCCTGGGGCATCCACGCGTTTACCGCCAGTGGCGTGGTATTTGCCATGCTGGCCTTGATGGCCTTGCTGAACAGTAACGTAGTGGCGTGTCTTTTGTGGCTGGGCGCCGCCATGATGATAGATGGCGTCGACGGTAATCTCGCCCGCAAGTACGAAATCAAATCGGTGCTGCCCAACTTCGATGGCGTGATTCTCGATGTGATGGTGGATTACCTTACCTGGTCGTTTATTCCTGCCATCTTTATTTTCCAGTTCATTCCGCTACCGCCGTATCTGAGCGCGCTGTCAGTGGCGATCATTTTGCTGTCGTCGATGTTCTGCTACTGCAACGTCAACGAGAAAAGTGAAGATGCCTATTTCGTTGGGTTTCCTGCCGCGTGGAACATCGTGGCGGCCTATTTTTACGTATTCCAACTGCCGCCCTGGGTATCGTTTGCCGTTATTCTAGTGATGGCAGGGCTGACCATGACCCAAATCAAGTTCCTCCACCCGTTCCGCGTTAAGCTGCTGATGCCGATCAATATCGCGGTCACCGTGGCATGGTGCGTCTGCATGACAGCGCTTATCCTGTCGAGCCCGATGCATGCAAGCTGGGCAGTGTGGGGACTGGTGGCAAGCTCTATCTATTTTGCCGCCATGTGCATCGCGCGTACCATTCGCGGACACTAATCCCCGCTAATAGCGCGATAAACAAAAAGGGCGTCGTTGGTTTTCCAACGACGCCCTTTTTTGGCCTGGCAGAAATTCACTCTTTACCACCAGCCGCTAAAAAGGCCGTTCTGCCATGCGTAGCGTATCAGCATCGCGATACACACCACCACGATTAACGGACGAATGATGCGCGCACCTGCACCCAGCACCACCAGCGATCCCAAATAGGCCCCGATCAGCTGCGCCAGCAGCATCACGATGCCGGCTGTCCAAAGCACGTGGCCGCCAATGATGAACACCACTAGCGACGCGATATTACTCGCCAGATTCAGCACCTTGGCGGTGGCGGTGGCCTGAATCAGTTGGCGGCCGCGCAGCGCAACTTCCGAGAGAGAAAAGAACGAGCCTGTGCCCGGGCCGAAGAATCCATCGTAGAAGCCAATCAGCGGCACCACCGTGGCATCGTACAGCCGCGCGCTTAAGCGTGGAGTTCGCTCTACCTTGCCAGCGCTAGGCACTAACAGGAAATAGAGCGCAATCACGGTCAGCACTATGGGCACCAATACTTGCAGCGCATCGGTGTTAATCCGCTGCACCAGTAAGGTACCCAATACCGCGCCGATCAGCGCAAATACGAAGGGCTTCTTGATCGCCGAGAACGAGAGGTGTCCGCGTCGCCAGAAGGTAAGCGATGAGGCGAGGGTGCCAAAGCTGCCTTGTAGCTTGTTGGTTGCCAGCGCCTGTACCGGTGGGATTTGTGCCAGCATCAAGGTGGGCACGGTAATCAATCCGCCGCCGCCCGCGATGGTGTCGATAAAACCGGCACACAGTGCAGCAATCCCGAGCATTGCCAGGGTACTTCCGTCAAGCATGAACTCCATAACAGCATTCCTTCATTATTATTGGTGTGTAATGGCCTGGTTGCTCAGCCAAAGACGCTGTTAGCCACCGCGCCCTCGCAACGCGACGGCTGCCCTTGCAGCGCGGTGCAGCGGTGATCAGAAGGTCGTGTCATTCACGCCATACTGAGCAGGCACGCGCCAGCTTACCGGCGCAAGGTGCTTGTCGAAGTCGCTGCTAATGTCCATCAGATCGGCAAAAATCGCCATGCGCACAGGGATGCCGTTATCGGTTTGGCGGAAGATGGCCAAGCGAGGGTCCTGATTCAGGTCGGGGCTCAAATCGTTGGCGCCGGGGCGGCTATCGCGCGGCAGTGGGTGCATTACGATGGTGTCAGGCGTGCAGCGCTGGTCGAGAAAGGCCTTGTTCACGCGGTACTCATCGGTAACGCCGGCGAAGTTCTCGACCATCTCTTCGGTGAAACGCTCTTTCTGAATGCGGGTCGCGTATACCACATCGATCGGTTCGAAGTTTTCGTGCAGCGTGGCGCGCAGCTCTATCTTATGGCCACGATCTTCAGCCAGGCTCAGTAGATAGGTGGGCATTTCCAGCCCTGCGGGTGCTACCAGAGTGATATGCAGCGGGGGATAGAGCGTCAGCAGCTTGATCAGCGAATGGACGGTACGTCCGTATTTCAGGTCACCCGTCATCAGAATATGGGCACCTTCCAGCGGGCGTCCTACGCGCTTGAATTCCTTCTGAATGGTGTACAGATCCAGCAACGCCTGGCTGGGATGCTCGCCGGGGCCATCGCCGCCGTTGATAACCGGCACATTGATAGCACTGGCAAATTCGCTGACCGAACCAAGATCAGGATGACGCATCACGATCGCGTCGCAGTAGCCCGCCAGCACTCGCGCCGTGTCGGTCAGGGTTTCGCCTTTGGCCATCGAGGAGAAGGTGAATCCGGTGGTATCACAGACCGAGCCGCCCAAGCGTGAGAAGGCGGTATGGAAGCTGACGCGGGTACGCGTGCTGGCTTCGAAGAAAAGGTTGCCGAGCACTGCGCCTTCCAGCACACGACACACTTTCTCGCGCCGAGCGATAGGCTCCATGCGCTGAGCAAGCGAGAACAATGTACTAATGCGATCAAGGTCGAGTTGATCGACGGACAGTAAGTGGGGTGACATGGACAACCTCCGGCAGATAAAAGAGCGTCAGCGAGTCTACCACTCTCTTTAAGGAAGAGAGAGTGTCAGTTGTTGGCGCGAAAATGTTAGAGAAGGTTATCAAACGCATTATTGCGTTAATGGTGTCTTGTTCAGTTGCAAGGCGTTACATGCGGCGGTTTTTTTTATTTGCCTGGGGTTGAAAAGAATCAGGTACGCCAGCAGGTTAAGGGGTGTGGCGAAGGGCGGAACAAGTTTCTACGCTATAGAGGAAACTTGCCTATACCGTGAAAGGTATCCACGGCTTTTTCGCCTTCCGACCGAAGGGTCGGGAACTAAACGAATTTCGTGTTGACCAAGATTGGTACACTCAAAAAAGCGACTCCTCGGAGGAATTAATGAAACGGACTACCGCTATTATCTCAGCTGCCCTGGTTTCTACTGGCATGATCGCATCTCCTGCCGTATTCGCGCAGAGCGCAGCATCTCAGCAGGGTGGTGCTCAAGCGTCGTCCGCCAGTGCACAGAATTTCAGCGATGCTCAGCTGAAAAACTTCGCTAACGCCTCTCAGAGTATTGCTGGCATTTCTCAGGATTACACCAAAAAGCTTCAGGCTGCTGGCGAAGACAGCAACAAGGTCAACAGCATCCGTCAGGAAGCTAACGGTAAAATGGTCAAAGCCGTTCAGGACAACAACCTGAAAGTGGACGAATTCAACAAGATTGGTCAGTCTCTGCAGCAGAACCCTGATCTTCTGAAACGCGTTCAGTCGATGGTTCAGCAGCAAAAATAAGCCGTTTGCCGTAACACCACGGCAGGCCAAGGCTTAATCGGAACGGCGTATCGTACATGACGATACGCCGTTTTTTTGCGCGCTGACGGTGGCCTCGCTATGGCCCCGCAGGGGGATGCGATACACTGGAGCGCATTTTCGCGTCTTCAGCAATAGCAGGTGGTTCATGTCCGATCAGCGCTCCTCTCTTCTTGCCAGTGAATGGCTCCTGTACTGTCGTCCTGGGCTTGAATCAGACCTTGCTGCTGAATTGGCCGATCGTATCGCGACCGCTGGTATTACCATCGATGTTGAAATCGACGAGCTTCCCCACGGCGGCTACGTCCGCGTGATTGCTCCTGAAGGGCAAGCACTGAACGACTTGCAGCGCCAGGTCAGTCTTGCATCACTGGTATTCGCCCGACAATCGCTGGTGGCGCTGCCGCCGCTCAACGAGCTGGAGCGTAGCGATCGCTTGGCCCCGATCCTCGATCAACTTGATGCGGCGGGGTGGAGCGCTGAAGAGGTGGTGTTCGAAGCGCCCGATACCAACGAGGGCAAGGCGCTGACGTCTCTCGCCAAAGCGCTCGAACGGCCGCTGAATAGCCAGCTAAAACGGCGCAAGGTACTCCGCAGGCGCGCCGGTGCGCGTCGGCTTCACGTATTCATGACCAGCGGCCACAGTTTGCAGCTTGGGCTTAGCTTTCGCGGTAATCGCAGTGAGCATCCCAACGGTATTCAGCGCCTGCGTTTCCCGCACGGGGCGCCTAGTCGCTCGACGCTGAAACTGGAGGAAGCCTGGCATCAGTTCCTGCCCGCCGAGCGCTGGGACGAGGTGCTGGCACCTGGCAGCACCGCCGCAGATTTGGGTGCGGCGCCCGGTGGCTGGAGTTGGCAGTTGGTCAATAAGGGCATGCAGGTATACGCCATCGACAACGGGCCGATGGACAAGGGCCTGATGCGCAGCGGTATGGTCGAGCATCTGCAAGAGGATGGCCTTAAGTGGTTGCCACCCTGGCCGCTCGATTGGCTAGTGTGCGACATGGTTGAGCGGCCATCGAGGGTCATTGACACCATCGCGATGTGGCTGATTGGCGGGCACTGCCGCTTCACCGTATTCAATCTGAAATTGCCAATGAAGCGGCGCTGGCAGGAAGTGGCCGAATGTCTGTCTCTGCTGCGCCAACTACTCGACGACGCAGGTATTCGCTATCAGCTGCGCTGTCGTCAGCTTTACCACGACCGTGAGGAAGTGACCGTATTCGTGGAAGCGTTGCGCTGAACATCGCCTGATGCGAGCAGGCACGGGCGGTGACATGCCATTTCCCGTGCGGCGCACTGCTCGCGCTGTTTATTGGCATCTGCACAGGAACACCCCATGAGTGATACCCCAACGCCGCACGATGTGCTCGATACCCAAGGGCTTTATTGCCCCGAGCCCATCATGATGATGCATAACAAGGTACGCGAGCTGCAGTCTGGGCAGTGGCTGGAAGTCGTGGCGACCGATCCCGCTACCCAGCGCGATATTCCGCAATTTTGCGCGTTCCTAGGGCACCGGCTGGCTAACCAGACAGAACAGGATGGGGTGTTTCGCTACCTGATTGAAATCGGCTAACAGAAGGGAAGATACCCCGGCTTCTTAGTGTGGCCGCCGGGGTATGGGCTTGAGAGGGGATCAGTCGTCGTTAACCATCATTGCCAATGCTTCGAGCGTTTCAGGGTCCTGGCGCTTGATACGATTGGCAATGCTGCGTTGGAAGAAGTACAGCGCGCTGTGGTGCTGGCTGCCCGAATAGAGGCAGTCGTCGCCTGGCAACACCGGCGTATCGATCATCTTTTCTTCGTCCAGTAGCAGCACATCAATGCTGCCATCGCTGAATAAACGCCAACCGTATACCTGTTTGAGCAGCCAAGGGCTTTCTGCGTCGTTCATGCACAGCGCGTGAGTGCCGAGAGTATCGGGCAATTGCTGAATCAGGGTCGCTTCCGCGGTGGCCTCGTAGTCGAAATAGTGCGCCGCATGCTCAAGCTCCTGCACCTTGTGCTCGGGAGGTTCAGGCAGCAGTTCCTCGGTTTCGGGATCACGGTAGCCAACAAAGGTGCCATGCTCAGGATCGTCGAGTTCATGGCAGGGCGTCAGCTTGTTCATCCATGGCACCATGCCGACGACATCACCGCTTTGCTTTAGAGCCCAGGCCAGCACCGGCATGGCGTAAAGCGATTCATCGTCAGATGCAATTCGATAGATCATTTCGATGCCATCGTGCTCGGGCGCCATGCGAATAACGCGCTGGTTGGCTCGGAATCTATCGCGGACGCTGGAAAAATCGATGATCTTGGCAGTGCGGGGAAGTGGGGTGCCCATGAAAGCCCTCCTCGACGGTGTCGAACGATATGCTTGCCGATGATCAGACCGTAATGCGCAAGGCAACTTGCTGCATCACGCCTGATGCGAGTGAGCAACGGGCATCAGTCGAAGGCTGCGGGCGTACAACTCGGTGCGCTCTGTTCCGCATTGGCCAAGCGCTGTAGCTACAACGCTGACCGCGGTGTCATGGCTCCGTGCTGCAGGCTCGAGCTCCTTGAGCGGTTGCGCGTTGGCCACGATAGTGCGGGGAGTTTCAGCACATGGCCAGTTTCCCCACACGTCACTATTAACACACCTTTAGCGTGGCGCACAGAGGGATTTACAGTTTTGTTTGAGGATAGCTATGGGGCGCGGGTGTTTCCTTGAGCAGCCAAGAGGGCGGCGCGTGGCGACGTGCAACGCGGTGCAAGCGCATCGCTAGCAGCACCGCCGCCGAAGTAAGGCTGATAATAAAGCCGGTCCAGAAGCCATATATACCAAAGCCTTCGAAGGCATCGCCAACGCCGTAGCCCAGCACCACGCCGCTACCGATACCAATCGGCCAGTAAGCGGTGAGGGTGATCAGCATGACCGCACGGGTATCCTTGTAGCCACGCAGGGCACCTGCCAAACCCGCTTGCAGCGAGTCGGAAAGCTGGAAGATCATGGTCAGGTGCAGCAGATTAAGCGCCAGCGCCATAACGTCAGCGTTGCTGGTGTAGATCGCCAGAATTTGGCGGGCAAACAACCAAATGATCAGGGCGTTGATCAGTGCGCCCAGCACCGCCAGCAGCATGCCGTTCCAGGCTTCCTTGCGCGCGGTGCGGGGCAGCTGTTCACCGAGCCGTGTACCCACACGGATGGTCAGCGCAATGCCCAGCGACATTGGCACCATAAACAGTACGCCGGTGATATTGAGCGCTAGTTCGTGAGCCGCAATGGTGATGGTGCCGTATACCGAGATCAGCAGCGCAATCACTGAAAACATGGTGACTTCTGAAAACACCGCGACGCCAATTGGCAGTCCTACCTTCAGCAACGCCATGATGCTCGAAAGGCGCGGCGGCTGCAGGCCATTCTTCCATACCTCAACCGGGCGATAGACCTTCGCTTTGGCGACGTAGCGCCACATGCACAGGGCGCTCACCCACATCGATACCGCACTGGCCAGACCACAGCCCACGGCACCGAGGCGTGGCAAGCCCGCAATCCCGGGCACCAATAGCACGCCCACCGCAATACTGGCAGCAAGGCCCAGCAGGCTGATCCACAGCCCGGGCTTGGTGTGATTGAGGCCATCCGACCAGGAGCGCAGCGCGAAGTAGAACGCTAGTCCCGGCATCCCGAACGCCATCACTTCCAAATAGCGCGTAGCGGCCTGCTGCACGTCATCGGGCACCGA
Organism: Carnimonas bestiolae; assembly: GCF_051251145.1. Classification (NCBI taxonomy): domain Bacteria; kingdom Pseudomonadati; phylum Pseudomonadota; class Gammaproteobacteria; order Oceanospirillales; family Halomonadaceae; genus Carnimonas; species Carnimonas bestiolae. The sequence continues at coordinate 46,056 of NZ_JBPCZK010000009.1, forward strand.
CATCAGTGCCAGCAGTGACGGCGCCACCAGGTAGATCAAAACGGCAGCGATTATCCCGCAGCACAGCGCAATCCAGCAGTTTTGCTGTACCGGATCAGCCATGTCGGCAAACCGTCTGGCGCCAAACAGCTGAGCGATCACCGGCGTCAGCCCCATCAGGATACCGTTCATCAGCACCAGCAGCGGTACCCACAGGCTAGCGCCGAGGGAGACCGCCGCAAGATCGACCGTCGATGAGTGTCCCGCAAGAATGACATTGCCGGTGCTAATGCCCATCTGTGCGAGCTGTCCCACCAAAATGGGCATACTCATGCGAATCAGCGATGCGCTGGCTGATTTACGATTGAATTCCGGAAGTGCTGACATGAAAAGGATCCAACAAATTGCAGGAGCGGCAGTGTACCAGAGCCGCTGCTCATTAGTGCGACTAAACGTTAGGCTAAACCGGCGCGAAACCCCGCATTACGCCGTCGATTTCGTTGGGCATCTGGATTGCCATGTGAGAAGCGAGCGAGGTTCGCTATACTGCTGCGCCGTGAAAGCAGCAGGAGTGGCACATGAGCACTGACCCCCATGATGAGCGCGAAGAAGTAGCGCAGCTGATCGCGTTGTTCGACGCGATTTTCGCTGAGCGCTATCGCACTCGGCTGGTGCGCGGCGATGACGAACCGATCTATTTGCCCGCCGATGCGCTTAACGATTATCACCGGATCGTCTTTGCGCACGGCTACTTCGCTAGCGCGCTGCATGAGATCAGCCATTGGTGTATAGCGGGGCCTGCGCGCCGCCAGCAGGAAGATTTCGGCTATTGGTATATTCCCGATGGACGCAGCCAGCAGCAGCAAGGGGCATTTGAGCAAGCAGAAGTAGAGCCGCAAGCGATCGAACTGCTCCTGACCCACGCCTGCGGCCGACGCTTCAACATTAGCGTCGATAACCTGAACCCCAATGTCGAAGTAGACCGTGAGGCCTTTTTTGCCAAGGTAAAAGCGCGCGCTGCCCAGCGGCTGGAAAACGAGCTTCCGGTCAGAGTGGCGGTGCTGTGTGAAGCGCTGAAGCTGCGCTTTGCCGAACAGTGCAGCGAAGCACAGGCGGTGCAGGCCGCTGAGGCAATTTTTGCTCAGCGGGGCACGCCGCCATGATTGGGGGTTAGTGGTGGGAGCGATCGCTACGCTGTGAGGGCGTTAGTAGTGATCGCGCGGCGGGGCGTCTTCGGGCCATTCGTCGGCGAAGCGCTGATGCAGAAAAAGCATCGCCTCGACTTCGTGCTCGGGGCTCATGGGGGTAAGGCCGCGCTCTTCGAACAGCTCGCGACGTTCGTCTTCCCACTGCTCGCGATCAAGCTGCGAATAGAGCTGCCAGGCATTCGCCAGTTCGACCACCGGGTTCAGCCCGTACTCAGCGTAGATGCGTTCCAGCGCGCCTTCTTCATCGCTGGTACCAGTAACATACAGCGTCTCGCTATCGTGATCCATTTCCAGTTCACGAATCACATCCAGCGGGCTCACGCCCATGCCATACAGATTCGATTCATCGAAGCCTTCCAGCCCGATATTCTCCTCTTCAAGCCAGCTTTCCAGCGGCTGAATCAAGGTGTGTTTGATCCGGCCATCCTTCAAGCTCCATGCAATGGCAACCGGCAGGGCACCGTCGCCCGTGACGATATGAAGAAAACCGGGCAGTCCTGAACGGCTAGCGGGCATGGTCAAATCCTTCGATAGCGTGAAAAGTAAGTGTGGCGTTGTCACGATAGCAGCGATGGTAGCCGCAGTGATAAAGCGCGAACGTCACACTGGATAAGGGTCGATGGCTCATCTGAATAAACGCTTTATCGCTTGGTTAGCTTGATTAAAGGCCTTGCGTCATCGGCGCTGGGTCGAATGAACGCAGAGTCGGACTTGCGTTGACCGATTTCAGACCACGTTAGGCGATCCAGCGTGGATTACCTTACGCCTTCGATGGCAATGCAAAGAACTCGCTAGCCGTGGCAGTAGTAGAGAGCGCCAACGCTTGTTCGGACACGCCTCGCAATTGCGCGGCTTCGCGGCAAATCCACGGCAGCAGCGCGGGCTCGTGGCGGCGGCCTTTTATCTTGCCGGGCAAATGGCGCGGCAGTAGATAGGGGCAATCGGTCTCGATCATCAGGCGGTGGGTCGGTATTTCCGGCAGCGCATCGCGCAGATCGCTGCCGCGCCGTTCATCGCACAGCCAGCCTGTTACGCCGACATAAAGGTCGAGATCAAGGTAGCGGTAAAGGATCGATCGATCACCAGTGAAGCAGTGAATCACCGCGCGCGGAATATCGTCGCGCCACTGCTTCAGCATATCGAGCATCTGGCTGCTGGCATCGCGCTCGTGCAGGAACAGCGGCAGCTGAAGCTCAGCCGCTATCTGCAGCTGTGCTTCGAAGGCGTTGCGCTGCGCTTGCTCGCTACTATAGTTGCGGTTGAAATCGAGCCCGCATTCGCCCACCGCAAGAACGCCTGGCTGGGTCAGCGCGTCGTGAATCTGGCGCTCTAGTGCAGGCGTCCAATCACTGGCGTGATGAGGGTGAACGCCGGCTGTCGAATAGAGCGCGACGTCACTGTTGGAAAATTGCTCACGCAGCGCGATAGCGGCATCGATGCTAGCGGCGTCGGTGCCGGTCAGGATGAGTGTCTCGACACGCGCGGCGTGGGCGCGCTCGAGCACCGCGTCGATATCCTTGCTGAAGCTCTCATGGGTGAGATTGGCACCAATGTCGATCAAGGGGGCGGGTGACACAATGCAATTTTCCTCGGCGAGCGGTGACATAAGACTCCTTGATAGACGGCAGCAATGGCTTCGAACGAGCATCGTTAAGCGAGAAAATGCTCGCGCACTTCTGTGCAGGCCACGATTCTACACCTTACGGTTCGGCTTAGGGACGTGATCAGGTACAATCTGGGCCCTTTACCACGATTCAAGAGGAACGCTCGCGATGAGCCTGCTCCAACTCGATGCGGTGCATCTTGCCTACGGCCCCGATGTATTGCTTGATAACGCTGCCCTGACCATTGAGCGCGGCGAGCGGCTGGCATTGATTGGCCGCAATGGGGCCGGCAAGTCGACATTAATGTCATTGATCGACGGCACCATCCAACCCGACGACGGGCTGGTACGGCGCAGCGCCGAGCTGCGTGTCGGGGTGCTGGCGCAGGACCTGCCCGCAGCGGAGGGGCGGCGTATCTTCGATGTGGTGGCTGAGGGGCTGCCTGAAGTAGGGCGTTTGCTCAGCGAATACGATCAGCTGGTGGCCGCTGCCGAGCCTGATATGTCGCGCTTGGCGGTGCTGCAAGAGCGCCTGGAGGCGCTCGATGGCTGGTCGTTCCATCAGCGCATCGATAACGTGCTGGAGCGCCTTGGGCTACCTGGTGCTGCGATGATGGAGGGGCTGTCCGGCGGTTGGCGGCGGCGTGTCGCGTTGGCGCGTGCACTGGTGGCCGAGCCTGATTTACTGCTGTTGGACGAGCCGACCAACCACCTTGATCTCGACACCATCGTGTGGCTTGAAGAACAGCTGCAAGCGTTTCGCGGCGCGGTGCTGTTTGTCACCCACGATCGCGCTTTCCTGAATCGTGTGGCGACCGCTATCCTGGAGCTTGATCGCGGTCAGCTCAGACGCTACCCAGGCGACTTCGATACCTACCAGCAGACTCGCGCACACGAGCTGGAAATAGAAGCGCGTGAGCAGGCCCAGTTCGACAAGAAACTGGCGCAGGAAGAAGCCTGGATTCGGCAGGGTATCAAGGCGCGCCGTACCCGTAACGAGGGCAGGGTGCGCGCGCTCAAGCAACTGCGCGAGGAGCGCTCACAGCGTCGCGAGCGTCAGGGCACGGCAAAAATCGAAGTCGACAGCGGAGAGCGCAGCGGCAAGCGTGTCGTCGAGCTGCAGCATGTTAGCTTCCGGGTGCCGGGGCGCAGCGAAGGCGAGTACGTGATTCGCGATGTCAGCCTTGAAGTACAGCGCGGTGATCGTATCGGTCTGATTGGGCGTAACGGTGCCGGTAAAACGACGTTGCTCAAGGTCATGCTGGGGCAACTGGCGCCTAGCGAGGGCACGGTGCAGTTGGGTACCAAGATGTCGGTCGCCTATTTCGATCAGCTGCGCGCGGGCCTCGACATGCAGGCCACGGTGTACGACAACTTGGCGCAGGGCAGCGATCACGTGACGGTAGGCGGTCGCCAGCGCCATGTGATGAGCTATTTGCAGGACTTCCTGTTCAGCCCGCAGCGTGCACGTCAGCCGGTACATGCGCTGTCAGGCGGTGAGTCGAACCGCTTGCTGTTGGCCAAGCTGTTTACCCAGCCGGCCAACGTGCTGGTGCTTGACGAGCCGACCAACGATCTCGATGTTGAAACGCTCGAGCTGCTGGAAGAGCTGCTGCTCAACTTCGACGGCACGCTGCTACTGGTCAGCCACGACCGCGCCTTCATGGATAACGTGGTAACCAGCGTGTTGGCCTTCGAGGGTGATGGCGTCGTGCGTGATTACGTGGGCGGTTTCAGCGATTGGCAACGCCAGGGCGGACGTCTTCCGCCAGCGCCTGGCGATCTGGGTAGTGGTAAAACTTCAGCGGATGCGGCACTTACTACCAGCAAAGGACGCGAAGACAATACGGCTGCACCAGCTTCGAATGGTGGCGGCACGTCCACTGCCTCCAAACCGCGCAAGCTGTCGTATAAGCTTCAGCGCGAGTTGGACGGCCTTCCTGCTGAAATCGAGTCGCTCGAAACAGAGATTGCTGAGTTGGAAGAGCGTATTGGGTCCGCTGATTTTTATCAGAACGATCAGGAAACCGTACAAGCGACGCTCGCAACCCTGAGTGAGCGCCAGACTCATCTTGAAACGCGCATGGAGCGTTGGATGGCATTGGAAGAGATGAGCAACTCAGAACAATAGAGGCGCTATACGCAGGCAGGGCGCGAGTTCCAGATGGTAGCTCGCGCCCTGTTTTTTGTATCTGATTGAAGACGGCGTTATGCGCAGCGATCGATCCGTTAATCGACCGGCTCCTGGTCAATGCCTCTTACCTTGACGGCCAGCACGTCGCATTTTGCGTTGCGCAATACCTCGGCACTGGTGGAGCCCAGCATTAGCGCTAATCCAGTACGCCCGTGTGATCCCACCACAATCAGATCGGCCTGATACTCGGTGGCGAAGGCGTTGATCGCGGCGTCGGCCTGACCGCTGAGAATATGCAATTGAGCACTATCAATGCCGTAGGGCTCAGCCAGCTCCTTCAGCCGCGCGGAAGCATGTTCGGTAAGCTGCTGCCGCAGTGTATCCACATCGACGGCGACATCGCCCCCATAGGTGGCGCTGACTTCGCCAAGGGTGTGTACCACGGACAGTTTGGCACCGCTGCGCTGCACAATGGGCAACGCTCGGTCGATGACATAGCGCGACTCATCGGTAAGGTCGACGGCAACGGCAACATGTTGATAGAGAGAGGTCATGGACGTTTTTCCATCCGCTGCAGGAAGCTGATTTATCGCTGCCAGACCCGCCTTGGCAGGTGGCCCCGCGCCGATCTGCTGGAACCGCCGGCGCTGACAGCGCCATGCGGCTGCTGACTTGCCGACTAGCGCTTTTGATCCAAAAGCAGCGAGCAGTTGTGGTCGAGTTTATCGAGGATGTTGATCAGGATATCGATATCCTTCTCGTCGACCCCTTGTAGAAGCTCCATACGCGTTTTGCGCACGATGGTTTCCATCTTCTTGATCAAGGGCGTGGCGTTGGCGGTCAGATAGACACGTTTGGAGCGCCGGTCGTCGCCGCACTGGCGCCGCTCGATCAGGCCCTGTTCGGCAAGCTGGTCGAGCGTGCGCACCAGCGAAGGTGCTTCGACACCGATAGTGGAGGCTAACTCGCGCTGAACGGCACCTTCTCCACCCTTGGCGAGGCAATAAAGCGTTACCCAGCGCGTTTGGGTTAGCCCAAGCGGAGCCAGTCGATCATCCAATACGGCACGCCAATGGCGAGGGAAGCGAGCGATGTGTTGGCCAATTTTTTCCGCTTTGGCGGCGCGGCTATCGTGAGAACTGGTCATAATCCATGTGCGTCAAGGATAGTAAAACTTGGGTATGTGTCTTGATTCTAGTTGTTGTTTAAAGGTCTGTCAGAAGCGCTTAATATTCACGTTTAGGGCTGTTCAGCTTGCTTCCCACACCTTTCAAGACACTGCGAAATTGGAAGTGGCAAGGTGCCTCACTCTCGGTACGCTGCCCTTCGAGAACCTGCGCGGCCCTTGGAGGGCCGCGAAGTGTGCCACCACGACAGTTTTCGTAATGGTTTATTAATATTACTGCGTTTCGCTGCTGAGTGAACAGCCCGCGGGAAATGTTATCCGGTGCTTCGATAAGCATCGCGCCATTCGCAAAGCAGCCCGCGGCCGCCTGCCAAGGTAAGCGAGACATCGGCCAGTCCATCCCACAGTGGGATAGATATGGCGCCTTTCACTGCAAGATCAAGGCGTTGGCAGAAGGTTAACAGCCGGTGCAAGCGCGCTCGCGGCAAGCGCTTCAGCGCGCTTTGATAGGCAGGACGACGGCGCTCGATAATCAGCGGTTTATGCTGTTTGCAGACATGCTCGAAACTTTGCCCCTGATCGATGTGCTGACGCAATGACAGCAGCGTGCGCAGCTCTCGGGTGAGCGCCCATAGCACTACCGGCGCTTCGATACCTTCAGCACGCAGACCGGCGACAATGCGCAGCGCGCGGGCGCGATCGCCAGCGATACAGGCATCGGTCAAGGTGAACACATCAAAACGCGCGCCGTCGCCGGTATCGCCCTCAATCTGCTCAAGACTTAGACGACTGTGCGGAGGATACAGCAGTTGCAGCTTGATTAACGACTGATCGAGTGCCAGCAGGTTGCCTTCATAGCGCTCGGCAAGCGAGTGGCAGGCTTCATTGTCGAGCTCCAACTGGTAGCGCCGCGCGCGATCGGCAATCCAGTAGTGCAGGCGCTTGAAATCGATTGGCCACACCGGCACGAAGACGCCCTGTGCATCCAGCGTCTTGAACCATTTGCTTTGCTGGGTGCGGTAGTCGAGTCGCGCCGCGCTGATCAACAGCACGTCGTCGCTCTGCTTGGCGTTGGCGGCATATGCCTCCAGCGCCTTGGCGCCTTCCTGCCCCGGCGATTGAGAACCCAACCGTAGCTCAATCAGACGCTTGGAAGAAAACAGCGATAGCGACTGTGAGGTTTCTACCAGTTGCCCCCAATTGAAACCTGGCTCGACCTCAAGGATTTCACGCTCATCGGCACCGTTGTCTCGCGCAGCGCGGCGTATGGCATCACAGGCTTCCATATGCAACAGCGGCTCGTCACCGGCAACGATAAATACCGGTGAGAGCCGTTGGTTGGCGAGCTGATCGCCAAGTTTGTCAGGGAATACCTTCATTGGGCCTCGGAAGTGGAGGAGGCAGAGCTTGAAGGTGTACCTGGTGACAAAATATCAGCGTTCGAGCTGGCTGAGGCTGCCCGCAGACGTTCGACTAGCTGGCTGGCAGCTTCGCGCGACAAGCGGCGCTGCAATTGATCGCGCTCCTGATCACGCTGTAGCAGCTGACTGGTACTGGTGTTGTAAGTACCGTTCACTTGCACGACCTGTCCGTCAATTACATAAGCGCCGTCTGTCGTACGCTGTACCGAGAAGGGCACGCGCAGCGATATGTTGCGTTCCTGATTGCCGCCGGAGCCACCGTAGCCCACCTGGCTTTCGTCGTACTCGGGAGCGCCCACATTAAGCTCAAGACTGGCTGAGCTATCAACGCTTACACCGGCAGTTTCCAAACGCTGACGTAGCTCGCGTGCGACCGCGTTTTGCGGGGTATCCCCCTGGATATTGAGCTGCAGATGCTGAACGATTGGGCGTGATTCGTTATCGATGCCGCGTAGCTGGAAGCCGCAGCCGCTCAGCGTCAGCGCGCACAGTGAGCCTGCCAGTAGCGTGGCCAGCAGAGGGCTGCGGCGATGTTGGGTTGCGCGAGTCAAGCGATATCTCCTTGAATGTTGCCGGCGGGCGCACTGGGGTGAGGCGACCGCCGAGAATAGCATTGCACAAAGCGTTAAGGCTGAGTGGCCGTTCGCACGCTGGCGTTAGCTAGCGACGATATTGACCAGCTTGCCGGGAATGACAATCACCTTGTTAATGCTTTTGCCCTCTACGTGACGGCGCACGTTTTCGTTGGATAGTGCCTCACATTCGATAGTAACCTGATCGGCATCAGCGGGCAGCTCCAGCTTGGCGCGCAGCTTGCCGTTGACCTGCACGGCCAGCGTCATCGAGTCGCGTTTCAGCGCTTTCTCGTCGACTTCCGGCCATGGTGTATCGATCAGCGCGGTGTCGTGCCCAAGCTCCTGCCACAGCGAGTGGCAAATATGCGGAGTAATGGGCGACAGCAGTATAACGCAGGCTTCGACGGCTTCACGCGATACCGCCAAGCCTTGAAGGGTATCGTCGCTGAATTTGCCGAGCGCGTTGGTCAGCTCCATCACCGCAGCAATGGCGGTGTTGAAGGTGGTGCGGCGACCAATATCATCGGTGCACTTCTTGATGGTCTCGTGGGTTTTACGCCGCAGTTCACGCTGTGCATCGTTCAGTTCGGCAGAAACAATGTGGCCCGGTTCACCTTGCTCGATATGATCGAAGGTGATCTTCCATAGGCGCTTGAGGAAGCGGTGAGCACCTTCGACGCCTGAATCAGACCATTCGAGCGACTGTTCGGGAGGGGCGGCGAACATGATGAACAGCCGCACGGTGTCGGCGCCAAAGCGATCGATCAGCGATTGAGGATCGACGCCGTTGTTTTTCGATTTCGACATCTTTTCGATGCCGCCCACGTTAACCAGCCCACCGTCGGATTCCAGCGTGGCGCGCGTTACGTTGCCTTTCTCGTCACGCTCAACAACGACATCGAGCGGGTTGAACCACTCCTTGCTGCCGTCTTCATTGTCGCGATAGAAGGTTTCGGCGATCACCATGCCTTGAGTGAGTAGGCGCTGGAAGGGCTCGTCGCTTTCGACCATGCCGAAATCGCGCATCAGCTTGTGGAAGAAGCGGGCGTAGAGCAGGTGCAAAATGGCGTGCTCGATGCCGCCAATATAGATATCGACCGGCAGCCAGTAGTTAGCGCGACCGTCGAGCATCGCTTCCTTGTTATCGGAGCAGCAGAAGCGCGCGTAATACCAGGACGACTCCATGAAGGTATCGAAGGTGTCGGTTTCGCGTGTCCAGCCTTCGCCCATCTCGTAGAAGGTGCGCATTTTCTTCAGCGGTGAACCACTGGCATCGATCTCGACTTCGGTGGGCAGCGCCACCGGCAGTTCGGCATCGGTCAAGGGGACGGTTTCACCTTCAGCACCGTATTTGATCGGAATAGGGGCGCCCCAGTAGCGCTGACGGGCAACGCCCCAGTCGCGCAGGCGGAAGTTGATGCGAACGCGGCCTTTTTCTTCCTTGTCGAGCTGACGGGAAATGGCAGTGAAGGCCTCGTCGAACAGCATGTCGTCAAATTCGCCCGAATTGATCAACTGACCGTGCTCGGTATAGGCACCTTCGCTAACGTCAGGCTCGTTGCCGTCAAGGTCGGCGATAACCGGAGTGATGGGCAGGTCGTATTTGTTGGCGAATTCCCAATCGCGCTGGTCGTGGGCGGGCACTGCCATTACCGCGCCGGTGCCATATTCCATCAGTACGAAGTTGGCGATGTAGATGGGAACTTCGTCACCGGTAATAGGATGCCGAGCGACATAGCCGGTATCCATACCGCGTTTTTCCATGGTCGCCAGATCAGCTTCAGAGGTGCCGCCAGAACGGCACTCCTTACAGAATTCCATAATTGCTGGATCGATTTCGCTGGCGCGCTTGGCAATCGGATGGTCGGCGGAAATGCCCACATAGGTAACGCCCATCAGGGTGTCAGGACGGGTGGTGAAGACCGTCAGACGGCGCAGCTCTTCGCCTACCTCAGGGACTTCAAAGTCGAGCTCGATCCCCTTCGATTTACCGATCCAGTTGCGCTGCATGGTCTTGACCTGTTCAGGCCACTCGACCTTGTCGAGATCCGCCAGCAGCTCTTCGGCGTAATCGGTGATTTTCAAAAACCACAGCGGAATTTCGCGACGCTCAACCTTGGCGCCTGAGCGCCAGCCGCGACCGTCGATTACCTGCTCGTTGGCCAGTACGGTTTGATCGACCGGGTCCCAGTTAACGGTAGAGTTCTTTTTATAGACCAGACCTTTTTCGACCAGCTTGGTGAAGAACCACTGTTCCCAGCGGTAATAGTCGAGGTCACAGGTGGCGAATTCACGATCCCAGTCGTAGCCAAAGCCCAGCGCCTTGAGCTGATCGCGCATATCGGCAATGTTCGAGTAAGTCCATTTGGCGGGGGCTACCTGATGCTTGATAGCGGCGTTTTCGGCAGGCATGCCGAATGCGTCCCATCCCATTGGTTGCAGTACGTTTTTGCCCTGCATACGTTGGAAGCGGGCAATAACATCGCCGAGGGTGTAATTGCGAACGTGGCCAATGTGCAGTTTGCCGCTGGGATAGGGGAACATGCACAAGCAGTAGTATTTTTCGCGGTTGGCGTCTTCGATCGCTTTAAAACAGCGGTTCTTTTCCCAAAATTGCTGCGCCGTACGCTCAACGTTGGCAGGTGAATACTGTGCTTCCATTGCGTGATTTCTACACCGTGAAGTTGTTGTCGCAAACCGCGCTGCAATGCACGGCTGCCATGGGTCGATCGTCGCTCGCTGGTGGGGGCGATTGGACAGATGGCTGGCTGCCGTCCAATGACGCTCCGCCATATAGGCCGCGAACGATTAAAAATTCCAGTGCCGCTAGCATACCTTACCGAGACGGCGACAGATAGCGCTTGCCGCGTTGCCGCCTGTGGCTAATGGAAGGAGACTATAACGCGCCCTGCTGATGCGAAATGCGCCTAGCGTCCGACCAGCCAGCCAATAGCCTCATGCAGTGCACGCTGACTTTGCGCCAGGCCAAGCGTTGAAGGAAGCCAACCCAACACGCCCGGCGGCGCGCTGGAGAATCCTGTGGGGGCTGCGATCACGTGGATTCCCGCGCGCTCAAAATCACGCTGTGCACGCGCCATATGGAAAGCGGTGGTCACCAACACTACCGTGTCGATGCCGTTCTCTTTCAATATCGTGGCACTGTAGCGGGCATTTTCAGCGGTGTTGCGGCTGTCGTTTTCCAGCCAGCGTGGCTGCTGCGCGAAGCTTTGGTCAAGCGCCTGCGCCATTAGCTGTGCTTCCGAGCGGCGCTCGCCGCCTGGCGCACCTCCGGTCAACAGTAAAGGAAGCTTGGTCGCACGTGCGATTCGCGCTGCTTCAGCCACTCGAGCAAAGCTGTCCAGATTAAGCCGCTCGGATTCCTTGGAAGAGGCGGCAGCGCGCCCACCCCCAAGCACCACAATCGCACCGGCCCGGTTCCACTGTGCAGGGGCGGCGGCGCTAACGCGCTCGATTGGAGCGCTTAGCCACAGGCTAACGCGTGGTATGCACAGCAGCAGAAACACCACACCAATCACTACCGCCATTGCGGCGCCTACGCGCGGCCACCCGCGCGCGAGCAGGGCCGCGACCGCTAGCCCGACCACCACGCCGCCGGGCGGAAACAGCAGTGCCTTTAACAGCGACAGCAGGGTAGTGCTGGTCATTGGGGCGAGGCTTCATCGTGCTGCGCGCGCTGATCGCGGGCGCGGCGGTAGCGTGATGCCAATGCCCCGGCGGCAGCCAGCACGATGCTGATCAGAATGATCGGCAGGCTACCGGTGCGGGTAAATAGCGTTTCGCCGAGCATCGGGTGCACCTGTGCATTCAGTACGCCGGGCTCGAAGCGCGGTATGTCGCTGAGCAGTTTGCCATCGGGCCCAATAACGCCAGTCCAGCCGTTGCTGGTATCACGCAGTAGGTAGCGGTTGTTTTCCAGTGCGCGCATCTGTGCCATCTGCATATGCTGCAACGGCCCGATGGAGTGCCCGAACCAGCTGTCATTGGAAATGGTCATCAGCACATTGGCGTGGCGCGCTTGATCGCGAACCAGATCGGGGTAGGCAATTTCATAGCAAATTGCCATACCTATGCGCAGCGCGTCGGCGTGCAACGGCGGTTGGTCGGCGGGCCCCTGAATCACATAGGGGGCGGGCAGTCCCAGCAGTTGGATGATCGGCTGCAGCAGCCCGGGCAGAGGTACGTATTCACCAAAGGGCACCAGCCGGTGCTTGGCATACGCGGTGCGCAGCTGTCCTTGCGGAGCGCTTTGATCGTAGGCCACTGCACTGTTGAAGGTGCCAGTGGACTGACGAGTCAGAATGCCGCTGATCAGGGTCGAGTGCGGGCGCATGGTCGATTGAGCGGTGGCAAAGATAGGGCGCGCCTCACCTTCGGTAAGCGGCAGTGCCACTTCAGGCCATACCACCAATTCTGCATCGCTGGCGTGTTCTCGCGTCAGATCGAGATAACGATTCACCGCATTCTGCACGCCGCCCACGCTCCACTTCATGGTTTGCGGCAGGTCGCCTTGTACTAGTGCCACTGAAAGCGCGCGCGGCTCAGCGTCGAGCCAGCGCGTTGGCAGTATCAGCCCAATCACCCATAGTGCGATCAGAGGAGCCGCCAGCCAATAGTGGCGGCGGGTGAACAGCTGCCATAACAGCGCGCCGCTGAGCGCGATAACAAAGCTGATCAGGAAAACACCGCCGATCGGCGCATAGCCAGCCAGCGGACCCTCCACTTGCGACGTTCCCAGCAGCAGCCAGGGGAAGCCGGTCAGGAACCAGCCACGAAACACCTCACCCAGTGTCCAGGCGGCGGCAAAAGTGAGCGGCTCGAGCACCGACGCGCGTGGTGATAGCAGCCGATAGAAGGCACCGACGATCAAATAGAACAGCGCTAGCCCAGCGACAAAGAGGGCGGTCATGACCAGCGCCAGCGGCATCGGAGAACCGCCTATGTCATGGATGGACACATAGACCCATGAGGCGCCGCTGGTGAAAAGCCCGAGGCCGTAGCAGTAGCCCAATAGCATGCCGCGCTTCACCGTGGTGCCGCGCAGTAGCCCAAACAGTGGCGCGCAGAGTAGCGGTGCTAGCCACCATAGCCCAAATGGGGCGAAGGTGAGCGTGGTCAGCGCGCCCAGCAGCAGCGCTGCCAGACAGCACGCCCAGCGGCAGCGGCAGAGAGAGGTGCATAACCGAGCCATGTACTGCTCCTCGTTGATGGCAGTCATGCCATGTGGGTAGTTAAAAAGGGTGCCGCCCCATCACCGGCTGCGTCCGCTAGGCGGGGCAAGCAGTGACAGGACGGTGAATAAGGCAGGGCGGCGCGACGGCCGCCGGAATATTGTCAGGCGCTTTGAGTGGCGCTGCGCGATACCTTCAGCCAGTGCAGGCGACGATTATCGACATTGGTCACGGCAAAGTGCCAGCCGTCGAGCACGGTGGATTCGCCCCGCTCGGGCAGGTGGCCGAAGCTTTGCATTACCAGTCCGCCAACGGTATCGAATTCTTCATCGGGGAAGGCAGTGCCAAAGCGTTCGTTGAAATCTTCGATGCTAAGAATCGCTTTGACCGCATAAACGTCGCTGCCCAATTCGCGAACTTCATCGTCATCGTCGATATCGTGCTCGTCTTCGATATCGCCAACAATCTGCTCGAGAATGTCTTCGATGGTTATGATACCGGCAGTGCCACCGTATTCGTCGACCACAATCGCCATGTGCGAACGGGTGTCGCGGAATTCCTTGAGCAGACTGTTAAGCCGCTTGGATTCGGGAATGAAAATGGCGGGGCGCAGGATATCGCTTAAGTTAAAGTTGTCGCGTTCCGCCTGCGACTTGTTGATCAGCGGCAGCAAATCCTTGACCAGCAGGATACCGATAACGTCATCAAGGTCTTCGTCGACGACCGGATAGCGCGAATGGCCTGAGTCGAGAATCATCGACAGATAATCGTCGACGCTTTGATTGGCGCGAATCACCTCGATCTGCGAGCGCTGGATCATGACATCGCGCACCTGCTGATCGGTGATGGCAAATGCGCCCTCGATAATTGCCAGGCCATCGCCATCGAGATCGAACCTGGGTCCTGTCTCACGCAGGAATTCCAGCAGTTCAGCGCGGCTAGTGGGCTCGTCGGAGTCGTTGGAAAACGCTTGGATTACGCGTTCAAGCCAGTTTTTACTGCTGTGGTCAGCCGATCGGTCGTCGCTCATGACGGCGGTCTCTTGTCCTCTTTATCAGGGATGGTGCGCTTGGGTAAGTAGCTTATGCAGCGCAGAGTATAGCCCTTTGCCAAGGGGTTAGGGTGCATCCAGTGCGTAAGGATCAGGAATATCGAGCTGGGCCAGCAGTTGGCGCTCGAGTGCTTCCATTTCCTCTGCTTCGTCATCTTCAATATGGTCATAGCCCATCAAATGCAAGGTGCCATGGATGACCATGTGCGCAAAGTGATTGATCAGCGGCTTGTGCTGCTCAAGGGCCTCGCGTTCGACCACGTGGGGGCTGATGATCAGATCGCCCAGTAAGGGTAGCGGCACGCCGGGAGGTGCTTCGAACGGGAAGGAGAGCACGTTGGTAGATGAGTCCTTGCCGCGATAGGTGTGATTCAGCGTGCGGCTTTCGTCCTCTTCGACAAAGCGCACCGTCATTTCGGTGCGTTGATCGTTAGGATGGGCCGCCAGCACGACGCTGAACCATTGTTCGAGCTGGCTTGGTTTGGGCAGCGGTGAAAATTCCACCGCTACCTGCATATCGATTTCGCCAGTAATAGGGGGGTGACTCACGATTCGGCTTCACTCTCACTTTCAAAACGGTCGTAGGCATCGATGATGCGCTGTACCAGCGGGTGGCGCACCACGTCCTTCGACAGAAAGCGGGTGATGCTGATGCCCGGCACATTGTCGAGCACGCCCAGCACGTGAGTGAGCCCCGATTTTGACCCGCGCGGCAAGTCAATCTGGGTGATATCGCCGGTAATCACCGCGGTCGAGCCGAAGCCAATGCGGGTCAGGAACATTTTCATTTGTTCGCGGGTGGTGTTCTGGCTTTCATCAAGAATGATGAAGGCATTATTGAGGGTACGGCCACGCATGTAGGCCAGCGGCGCGATTTCAATTACCTGACGCTCAATCAGTTTGTTGACCTGCTCGAAGCCGATGGTCTCGTAGAGAGCATCGTAAAGAGGGCGCAGGTAGGGATCGATTTTTTGAGCCAGATCGCCCGGCAAAAAGCCCAGTTTCTCACCTGCCTCGACTGCTGGCCGCACCAGCAGAATACGCTGAACCTGCTGCTGGTTGAGTGCTTCGACCGCTGCCGCAACGGCAAGGTAGGTTTTGCCGGTGCCGGCCGGGCCAACGCCGAAGTTGATGTCATGCTGACGCACTGCTCGCACGTAGTCCTGCTGGTTCAAGCCGCGTGGTTTGATCATCAGCTTGGGGGTGCGAATGATGACATCGCCGCGCTGGTGCTCGTCGACGCCTTCTGCGCTTTCCATGCCTGATTCACGAATGAATAGATGCACGGTATCGGGCGTCAGATCGCCCCCTTCGGTCTCATGGTAAAGCTGCTCGAGAATGTTGGCAGCAGACTTCACCTGCTTGTTGGGGCCCGCCAGTTGGAAGGTGTTGCCGCGATTACGGATGGTCACCGCAAGGCCTTCCTCGACCAGTTTCAGGTTTTCGTCCTGCTGACCACTTAGCGTGGCAAGACGCATGGGATCGTTGGGTTCCAGAGCTAGCTGCAGAACACGATGGTTAGTGGCGGTATCCTGACTCAACGGTTAGTGTCTCCAAATCGAGGAAAACGGAGTATTCAGCGTGCTGCGTAGGTTCATGACGAACGCAGAAGGTTGGTACAAGATGAGTGTACACGTGCACTTGGTATGCTGCACAACCGCATTGCTACCAAGCAACGCGCACACCCCTGTAGATCTTTTGCCACAAGCTTGCCGAGGGGCTTTTAATAGCGCTCCGCCGACAGCAATTCGCCGCGCAATGAGTTGGCATAGGCCTCGGTAATTTCAACGTCAACAAAATAGCCGATCAGCTCGATGGGGTTGGCGGCTTTGAAGTTAACCACGCGGTTGTTTTCGGTACGGCCTGACAGCTCGCCGGGATCCTTGGGCGAAAAACCGGTGACGAGAATGCGCTCGGTATTGCCTACCATGCGGCGCGAAATCTGCTGCGACTGCAGGTTGATGGTTTTCTGCAGTCGCGCCAGGCGTGCTTTCTTGATCTCTTCTGAGGTGTCATCAGGCAGTGCCGAGGCGGGAGTGCCGGGACGTTTCGAATAAATGAAGCTGAACGACTGGTCGAAGCCAATGCGCTCGACCAAATCCATGGTCTGCTCGAAGTCGTCGTCGGTTTCGCCGGGGAAGCCAATAATGAAATCGGATGAGAAGCTGATATCGGGACGCAGCGCGCGAATGCGCTCGAGCTTATCGATGTACATGTCGCGTTCGTGGCCGCGTTTCATCGCCTTGAGGATGCGATTGGAGCCCGACTGCACCGGCAGGTGCAGGTGGCTGACCAACTCGGGCACTTCAGCGTAGGCCTGAATCAGACTTTCGCTGAATTCGACCGGATGCGAGGTGGTGAAGCGAATGCGATCAATGCCGTCGATGCCCGCTACCGTTGCAATCAGCTCGGCCAAATCTACCTCTTCGCCAAACTCATCAAGGCCGCGGTAGGCGTTAACGTTTTGTCCCAGTAGATTGATTTCGCGCACGCCCTGGCCGGCCAGATGGATGCACTCGTCGATGACGCTTTCGAACGGGCGCGAAATTTCTTCGCCGCGCGTGTAGGGCACTACACAGAACGAGCAATACTTCGAACAGCCTTCCATCACTGAAACGAACGCGCTGGCACCTTCGCTCTTCGGCGCCGGCAGGCGATCAAACTTTTCGATTTCAGGGAAGGTCACATCGACCACCTGAATACCGCCGCTGCCTGCGATGGGAGTGCTGCGGCTGTTGATCATGTCCGGCACGCGATGCAGGGTTTGCGGGCCGAATACCAGGTCGACGTGAGGTGCACGCTTTTGGATAGCGCTACCTTCCTGACTGGCCACACATCCCCCCACACCGATCACCAGATCGGGGTTCTTTTCCTTGAGCTTTTTCCAACGTCCAAGCTGGTGGAATACCTTCTCCTGCGCTTTTTCACGGATAGAGCAGGTATTCAGCAGAATGACATCCGCCTCGCTTTCGTCGTGCGTCAGTTCGAGCTTGTGTGATTCGCCAAGCAGGTCCGCCATGCGTGCCGAGTCGTACTCGTTCATCTGGCAGCCGTGGGTTTTGATGAAGAGTTTTTTTGCCATGCCGTTCGCCAATAAATGCCAAGCCAGAGCTATTCACGCCGGATAGGTGGGTGAATAGACGGTGAAAAAGTGGCCGCAAGTCGCAGCCCGGGAATGATGCGCCAGGCAGAGGCCATCACGTTGCGATGTGTCGCTAACTGACAGCGCCTGCTCTCGAATAGATGCCAACGTTGCTGTTGTTGGTGGGCGCCTCGCCACGAGCGGCAAAACTGCCTGCGGTTGCGCTGCTACTACGCCAGGGGGCGATATTATACGGTCATTATGCCTGTGCGACCAAACCCCGTGCCATGTTACGCTGTGCGCCGCTTGGCAGACACTTACAGAGTGTCGCCTGGAGCCAGCTGAACGCAGTCAGCGCTGCGTTAGCCGAACGCATGGTTAGCCTGTTGCAGAGGTATCATCGACAGCGCCAATCAGGCAATCGAGATAGGCTCGCTTGGGCGATCCGCAGCTGCGGTGCCTTCGACGTTAACCATGATGGAAAAAGCATGTCAGTAAAACCTGTTTACCGCGTTATCGTTCATCAGCAGGGTGAAGTATGGGAGCTCTACGCTCGCGAGATTTACCAAAGCGATCTGTGGGGCTTTCTGGAAGTAGAAGAATTTGTCTTCAGCGACACCGCTAAACTCGTTATCGATACGTCCACCGATAAACTTCGGCGCACCTTCGAAGACGTTAAGCGTAGCTATCTTCCCGTTAATATGATCGTGCGCATTGACGAAGTTGAGCGCGAAGGTGAAGCAAAAACCTTCAAAAGCGACGGCAAGATTGCCAGTTTTCCGCAGCCGGCCCAATGGCCGCGCAAGCCGTCGGACGATTGATTCAGAGCGGCGCGCAGCGGACCGCTTCCGTCGACTGTCTGGCCGTTCAAGCGCCACCATCAGCGTTAGCGCCGAATGGGAAGCGAGCATTATTCTGCCCTTGTTGTTCAGGCGCATAGGAAGCAACCGCTCGTACCCCCTTTGCTGCTACGTGAGCGCTGCGCTTGCGCCCGAATAACCGTTTTTTTTGAGACATATAGCGTGCCGCGCGCCTTGATCGCAACATCGGACACCTCAAGCCGCGCAGCCCGTCGAGGCTTGTTATAATAGATAGCGTTAATGTCGCAAGGATCGATACGCGGTACGATCAATATAGCGCGATCATCTTTTGCAAGCGCTAATCCGCAGATGAGGCATTGCCAGCCTTTATTGGTGGCTTTTTTTGCTGGGGTGTGTCGTGTGAGTGGTGCACCCTGTTTACGTTGTCACGCTAGTGCAAGTAGTCTTGTTTTTACGTGTATAAGTGACTGTTTAAAAAATCAAATTCCATATTAAGTTAGCATAATGTTCATGTCTGATATGTCGTCTTTTCAACGCACTAAGTCCGCCTTCTCCCGCTACGCAGCCGCCGCGCTTCTCACCGCCGCTGCGGCCGGTGTTGCCGGCGAAGCCTGCGCGGCCTCGTCTGACCGTTGGGTCACCGATAATCTGTCGACGTTTGTTCGCAGCGGGCCTACCGACGGCTATCGCATCGTTGGCAAGGTAAATGCGGGGCAACCGGTTACCGTACTGTCGAGCCAAAACGACTACACCCAAATTCGTACCGATAGCGGCGATAGCGTGTGGATTCCCAGCGACCAACTGCAAGAGAATGAAGGTGCCAGCGCCCGCGCGCCCAAGCTGGAGCAGCAGGTGGCGGAACTGACCAAGCGACTCGATGGTATCGACGATGAGTGGAAGAACAAGGTAGCGTCGATGCAGCAGAACATCGACGGTCAGAAGCAGTACATCGAGGAGTTGGAGGGCACCCGTAGTCGCCTTAACCAGCAGCTTGAAAGTGCGCAAGCCGATGCACGCGACGCCAAAGCTCAGGTGGGGAACGAGCGCCAGCAAGTACTAATGCGCTACTTCGCCTACGGCGGCAGCGTGGGTGGAATCGGCCTGCTGTTGGGGCTCGTATTGCCGAACATGATACCCAAGCGTAAGAAGCGCAAGGGCAACTGGTTCTAACTCCGCCTGGCCTGGTGTGCATGTTGTCTACGCTCGGCGCACCTAACGCTTGAGCGCTTGCCATGCGTATCGGCTAATCGAAGCGCTTGCCACTCGGTGAGCGCTTTTTTTACGCCCGTTGGTAGCCATAGCTTAATTGGTGCTGAGATGCGCCGGAGTGACACCCTGCTGGCAGCAGCAGGTGTTGACGCCGGTTAGGCCACTTTTTATCTCGTGCAAACGCCTTGCTCAACGAGATAGCGAGACGGGAGACTAGGCGCTGGCGCAGGGAAATGTGCGCTATTAGTTTCCCAAGCGTGCGGGGGAGACGATGCCGGTTGCGCATAGCGTAACTCAATCCCGCATTGGGCAGGCTGTCAGGCTGGCGTTACGCTCTGTGTCGACTCTTTCATCACCGTTCAGTGAGACGGTGATTCCCTCCTAACTAGAAAGTGGATGCCATGGTAGACGTTAACGATCAATCCTTGCAGGAAATGACCCGGCCCGGTGCTGATGTGCTCGACGATAGCGAACAACCGGCTGCAACGCCCGAGGCTTTCCGCCGCGAGCACGATTTGTTGGGTGAACTGGATGTGCCCGATGGCGTCTATTACGGCATTCAAACGCTGCGCGCGATGCGTAACTTCAAGCTATCAGGCGTAACGCTGTCGCATCATCCGCGCCTTATCGTGGCGTTGGGCATGGTTAAGCTGGCGGCTGCTGAAGCTAACCATCAGTTGGGCGATCTGGATGATCGCCGCTATGAGGCCATCCGCTACGCGTGCGAGCAATTGATCGAAGGGCGCTATCACGACCAGTTTGTGGTGGACATGATTCAAGGGGGCGCAGGTACCTCCACCAATATGAACGCCAACGAGGTCATCGCCAATATTGGCCTTGAATACTTGGGGCACGCCAAGGGTGAGTACACGCACCTGCATCCCAATAATCACGTTAACATGGCGCAGTCCACCAACGATGCCTATCCCAGCGCCATCCGTCTGGGGCTGCTGCTGGGTCAGCAGGGGCTGTGGAAAAGCCTTGAGCAGTTGAGCGATTCATTTGCCGCCAAAGGGGAAGAATTTGCCGGTGTGGTGAAAATGGGCCGCACTCAGCTGCAGGACGCGGTGCCGATGACGCTCGGGCAGGAGTTCCATGCCTTCGCTACCACGCTGCGTGAAGATCTTGAGCGCATGAAACGCCAGGCGCCCGAGCTGTTCGTCGAAGTCAATCTGGGCGGTACCGCCATTGGCACCGGTATTAATGCGTCTGATGGCTATCAGAAGCTTGCTGTCGAGGCGCTGGCGCGTATCAGCAAACAGCCGGTGGTTCCCGCAGCCGATCTGATCGAAGCCACTTGGGACATGGGTGCGTTCGTGCTGTATTCGGGCTCATTGAAGCGCCTGGCCGTGAAGCTGTCGAAAATCTGTAACGACCTGCGGTTGCTCTCCAGCGGTCCGCGTACCGGTATCAATGAGATCAACCTGCCGCCGCGTCAGCCAGGCAGCTCGATTATGCCTGGCAAGGTGAATCCGGTTATTCCTGAAGCGGTCAACCAGGTAGCCTTCGAGGTGATCGGTAACGATACGGCGATTACCATGGCCGCCGAGGCAGGGCAGTTGCAGCTCAACGTGATGGAGCCATTGATCGCGTACAAAATGTTCGATTCGGTACGCTCGCTGGGACGTGCCATGGACATGCTGCGCAGTAGCTGCATCGACGGCATCACCGCAAATGCTGATCACTGCCATCACCTGGTCGAAAATTCGATTGGGTTGGTGACGGCGCTCAATCCCTATATTGGCTATGAAAACGCGACCCGGCTTGCGAAGCGAGCGCTGCACGAAAATCGCAGCGTGCTCGATCTGGTGAAAGAAGAGCAACTGCTTGATGATGCCCAATTGAGCCGGATCATGAGCCCCGAGAACATGGTCAATCCTCACGCCAAAGGCTGAGCCGTCGCAGGTTATTCGGCGATACGCCTTCTAGCGCAGGTGACAAACTGATCACCAGTGCGACGCGCGCCCATTCGATGCTTTCGGATGGGCGTTTTTGATGAGCTGTCGGCGAGTATGGATATTGCCGGATAGCGGCCAATGCGCTGCCGAAACGCACGCGACAAGCAGCTCTCGAAAGCACCTATCGAAAGCCTGCCGTGCGCATCGACCACCGCATTCGGTACCGCGTGTGCGTTATACTAAGCGCGCCTTCGCAGCATCAGCCAAGCGCTTCGCCCAGCTATTCATGGTGCTATCGACGCGCTGCTGAAACGGCCAGCCTGCGGGGCTGCGCTACCTCAGCGGCATAGGGCAATAATAGATTCACGATAATAGCAATTAGCACGTATAGGCAGTTGATATGATTCACATTCTCTACACGGGCGGCACCATTGGCATGCAGCCCAGTGCCGATGGGTTGGCGCCCGCTTCGGGATTCGAGGCGTTAGCACGTGCGGCGCAGGCCCAGCGCAGTGACGCGCCGCAGATGCCCGAGTGGCAGCTGAAAGAGTTGGCACCGTTAATCGATAGCGCCAACATGACTCAGCCGCAGTGGCAGCGGTTGGCACAAGAGTGCTGGGAAGCTCGACGGCAGGGCGCATCAGGGGTAGTGATTCTGCACGGCACCGATACCCTGGCCTTTACCTCCGGTGCGTTGGCCTTTCTGCTGGCAACGCTCGATATTCCGGTGATTATTACCGGTTCGATGCTGCCCGCCGGTGCGCCACAAAGTGATGCCTGGGAGAATTTCTTTGGCGCGCTGACTGCATTCGAGCAAATCTCGACGCCGGTCGTTGAAGTGTTCTTTCACGACATCTGTATGGCTGCATGGAACTGCCGCAAGGTGAGAAGCACAGGGCGTCACGCCTTCGTACCGGCGTGGGAGGATACGCACGCATCTGCGAACACGCAGTTAGCGAAATTAGGCAACCTCAGGATCAACGCCGATGCATCGCCACAGGTTGCCACATTAACGCTGTTTCCGGGCATTCAGGCCGCCTACGCCGAGCCACTATTGCAGGCAGTCGATGGTCTGGTGATCGAGTGCTACGGCAGTGGCACGGCGCCGAGTGAGAACAGCGCACTGATGGCGGCATTCGAGCGAGCGGCAGAGCGCGGGGTGCTGTTACTGGCAATTTCACAATGTGCACAGGGCAATGTGGTTTTCGATACCTATGCAGCAGGTTCTCGGCTCGCCAAGGCAGGCGTTATCGGGGCTGGCCGAATGACACGTGAAGCAGCCCTTGGCAAGCTCTACTGGTGCTGCAGCGCCGAGCTTGATGCCGAACAGCGCCGCTATTGGCTGCGACAAAACGTGCTAGGCGAGCACGGCAGCGTCTGATCCAGTAAACTAACCCAATCAGTGATGGCGATATTGCGCGCCAATACGTCGCCATCCCTATGGCAATTCAACTACCTAGCTTGGAGAGGCTCTGATGGCCGCAGCTACTTCCTATCGTATTGCTCCTTCCATTTTGTCAGCCGACTTCGCGCGGCTTGGAGATGAAGTCGAAGCGGTAATCAAAAGCGGGGCTGATCTTATCCATTTCGACGTAATGGATAACCACTATGTTCCCAACCTGACCATCGGTCCTTCAGTGTGCGCGGCGCTTAAAAAGCACATGGAGCGTACAGGCGTTGAGCTACCCATCGATGTGCATTTGATGGTTAGCCCGGTGGACGGCTTGATTGAAGCCTTCATCGAAGCTGGCGCTAGCCACATCAGCTTTCATCCGGAAGCCACCGAGCACATCGATCGCTCTCTGCAGCTTATCAAAGAGGGCGGCCTGACCGCCGGGCTGGTGTTCAACCCTGCCACGCCGCTGCACTATCTCGACTACGTGCTCGATAAAATCGACATGATCCTGATCATGAGTGTTAATCCGGGCTTCGGTGGTCAGGCGTTTATTCCTGAAATGCTCGAAAAACTGAAGCAGACCCGAGAACTCGTTAACCGCAGCGGTAAGGATATTCACATCGAAGTGGATGGCGGGGTGAAGCTCGACAACATTGCTGACATTGCTGCAGCGGGCGCCGACACCTTCGTGGCGGGCTCGGCCATTTTCAGCGCGCATTCCGACGCCGATGCGCACGGCTACGACAGCATTATCGGTGAGCTCAAGGCAAAACTGGCGAATGTCTGAGCGGGCGACAGCCACCGGCGAGTGGTGGCTGTACGTCATTGAAACGGCGGCTGGTAGGCTTTACACCGGTATCACCACCGATGTTGAGCGGCGTTTCAACGAGCACTGTGAAGGCAAGCGCGGTGCCCGTGCGCTGCGTGGAAAAGGGCCGCTAACGCTGCGTTTTTCGGTACCGGTAGGCGATCGCTCGATGGCCCTCAAGCGCGAGTATGCGTTCAAGCAGCTCGCGCGGGCTGACAAGCTAGCGGTGGTAGAAGGGCGGCAGTGGCTGGAAAAAGCGCTGGCGTTAGACGACTAAGTCTACTTTCAGCACAGTGGATGCTTGCTCGACGCGGGCACTAGCGCTGCTTTTCCAACGGCGGATTTTCGGATTGTTTATCCTTGCCGAACTTGAATACGCGGTGGATCAGCGGCTTGCCCGCCAGCATCAGAAAGACCGGTGCGCCAGCAATCAGATAGAAGTAGTAGGTAACTGCCCGCCAAATCAAGATGGCGGCAGCGGCCACGTGCTGCCCCACCAGCGGCGACAGCATCGCTAGCGAGCTGAGCTCGGCACCGCCCGCACCGCCAGGCAGCAGGGTTAACTGGCCGGCTGCCATTGATAGCATCTGTACCAGGAAGGTCCAGCCCCAGTCCAACGGCTTGCCCAAGCCCACCAGTGTGAAATAAAGCACGCTGTAGCGCACGATCCAGTGCAGCACCCCAAAGATAAACGCCGATAGCAGCAGGTGGCGGGGCATGCGCAAGGTTTCTCTCAACGCATCGCGAAATACCAGCAAACGCCGTAGCAGCCGACGACGGCGATCTTCGCGCATTCTCAGCCGCTGCAACAGCCATGCAATACCGCGAATCACCCTGGTTTGATAGCGCGCCAGCAGCACCAGCAGGGTAAGGCCGGTAGCCATCAGGATGACCGGCATGCCAAGCATCCAGCCGAACTCAACATTGATCGCGCGAATGGTGATGTAAATCAGCATCGCCGTCATGGAGGTGAAGAAGAACAGCAGGTCAATCATCTGATCGACGGCAAATACCGCGGTGGTTTGCGCAGGGCGCATGCCGCGCTGCTTCATTAGCGCGATCAGCGTAAGGGGGCCGCCAGCGCCGCCTGGCGTCGCACAGATGGCAAACTCGGTCGCCATCACCACGCCCATCGCTTCACGGTGAGTAAGATGGCCCGAGCGGCCCGCCAGCAATACCTTGAGCTTGGCTGCATTCAAGAACCAGCACACGAAGATCATGGCTACCATCAGCGCCAGCATGTCGAGCGGGAAGTTCACGAGCTCGTGCCAAAGCTGGCCGCCGCCGAGTATCAGCGGAATGCTGATAACCAGCACTAGTCCAGCGAGCAGCAGCCATAGTGTGCGATGCATGCAGATCCTATTCGCAGTAAAAAAACGATCAAATAACGGGCGAGGTCATGGGGTAACGCTGATGTTGCTTACAAACGTCATGCTGTAGAACGCTTACCGATGTTGCGATCAAACCAATCGCGCTTGGTTTCACTCACATAGCCCTTGTTAAGCAACTGCTCGACACAGCGATGCCAGTATTCGCGCGAAGAATCAAAACGCATATCGATAGGGTGCAGCCCCATCCGAATGGTAGGAAGCTGCCGGTACTGCCATTTTGATACGTCGTTAACAACTTTCGACATCGCCCGGCGCCACGCGGCGCGTGCGCTCCACACTAGCGTCGGGACTCGATGCGCGGTAAATGACGGCAGCTCGTAGAAGTGCCCCGGGTCGCTGGTGTAGCGAAACGGCAGCTCTTTCAGCGCCTTGCGAGTACCTTCGCCCATCAGCCAAGCGGGAGCCACAAAACCGTCAAGTGGCCAGCGACGCTGAGCGAAGAGTTCGATGCCACGCTCAAGCCGCTCGCGTGCCTGCTGCTCGTCAATCGGATAAAACTCACCTTCGTAGGTATAGAGCCTACGCATGTAATAGTCACGCACTGTTTTGGGCGCTGGCGCGTCGTCGCAATGATAGTAGCCATGCAGCACCAGTTCGTCGCCTTTAGCGAGGCGGCTTTCGAGCAGATCAAGAAACGC
This sequence comes from Carnimonas bestiolae, assembly GCF_051251145.1. Taxonomy (NCBI): domain Bacteria; kingdom Pseudomonadati; phylum Pseudomonadota; class Gammaproteobacteria; order Oceanospirillales; family Halomonadaceae; genus Carnimonas; species Carnimonas bestiolae. The sequence goes on from NZ_JBPCZK010000009.1 coordinate 71,585, forward strand.
GGGATCTTCGAAGGTGGCACTTTGGTGATGAAAATCGGGCACTACCAGCCAACTCATGCGCACGTTGCCGAGCGCGTCCATGCGGTCCACGAAGGGACGATAATCCTGCCAGGTTTGCGGCGCGATATCGTGCAGCGCGACGATGAAGGACTGCTGTGAGGAAGTGCTCATGAGTTAAAGGCCTCTTGCAGCGGCGGCGCTTCGCTAATGCCCAGTGCGTCGCGGTATTGATGCATGACGCTATCAACCACCGCCGACCAGTCGTGATGGCGTTCCACCTCGAGGCGGGCCTGACGGCCCAGCTCCGCGGCATCGTGAGCAAATAAATCTGCTACCGCGGCGGCCATGTCGACAGCATCGTGCGGACGACTCAGCCTGCCAAAGCGCTCGGTCACGTTTTCCTGCAGTGCACCCGCTCGCGCTACGACTACCGGCAGTCCACTGGCCATTGCCTCTAATACAATCAGACCGAAGGTCTCGTTGGTGCCGGCATGCAGCAGCGCGTCGGCACTGGCGAAATAGCGTGCCAGTTCTTGCTGCGGTACGAAGTGATTGATTACCGATACATTGTCGGGCACTTGTGATGGCATATTGGAGCCGATCATCAGCAGATGATAGCCGCTGCCGAGATGACGCATGGTGTCGAGCAGTACTGGCAGATTTTTCTCGTGCGAACCGCGTCCGGCGAAAATCAGCAGGCGGGTGTCGGGCGCAAGCTCGAGCGCTTCGCGGATGCGCGGATCACGCTTGCTCGGGCAGTAGAGGCTGGAATCGACGCCAAGCGGCTGTACATGGACATTGCGCACCCCCATATCGGAAAGGGTGTCGGCCATCACCTGGCTAGGTGCTAGCACCCGTTCAAAGCGGTTATAGAGGTTGTTCACGTACCCCTGAAGCTTGCGGCGGGCAAAGTTGCCAAAACGGCTACCGATCATCTCGGGCAGGTCGGAATGGTAAAAACCAATCACCGGAATATCCAGCTTGCGTCCGGCCTCCAAACAGGCCCAGCCGGCAACGTAAGGGTCGGCTGCTTCGATGATGGACGGCTGCAGATTAACCAGACGTTCGATCCAGGGGCCGCGACGTAGCGGGAAGCGATAGCCATTGCTGAACGGCAGCGGTGCGGAAGGAACGCGGATGACGTCATCGGACGACGAGGAGGCGGTGCCCTCAGTAAGGGGCACTACCAAGGTATGCCGCACGCCTTCCAGCTGCTTGAGCCGTTGGCGCTTGGCATCCAGATAGGTACGCACGCCGCCGCTCGACGGGGCGTAAAACATGGTTACATCGGCAATATGCACGCTGCCGCTACCTCCTGCAGGCACGCGGAAATCGCGCGCCGGGTCCTGTTGCCTCGACGCCCGTCATAGGGCGGCGAGCGCGGTGTTCATATAACGGTGTCAATTTGACGACAGCCAATTATATAGAGACATATAGCTGTCGCCAGATTGACGTTCGGTGTGATACACGAAGGGCGCCTTTCCTAGAGGAAAAGCGCCCTTGCCACCTAACGCTATTCGGCGGCGTCAGGTCGCGCGATCAGTGACCGCGTGTCCTCACGTGCTTCTACCAATACTACCTTGACGGTATCGCCCAGGCGGTAGCGCTGTTCGCCCTGAATAGCGATAGTGCCTTCTTTGTCATCGATGGCCAGCCCACTGCGATCAGCGTGCAGGAAGGAGGCGGGGATGAACGCTGAAGCGCCATTATCGACCAGGCGTACGCGCATGCCGCCGCGGCGAATATCCACCACCTCGCCGGTGAAGGAGGTGGCAGCCTCGACCGCGGGCGTTAGGTAGCGTACGTAGAGCCAATCCTTCACATCGCGCTCTGCCATGCGATTGAGACGCCGACGATCCGACAGGTGCGCAGTGAGCGCATCGGTATCGGTCAATGGGTGCTGGCGATCGAGCAGCAGCGCCTTGATCAGCCGGTGGTTGATCATGTCGCCGTACTTACGGATCGGCGACGTCCAGGTGGCGTAAGCCGCCAGGCCCATGCCGAAATGGGGCCCGGGGGTCATTTCCATGACCGTATAGCCCTGTAAGCGGCGTATCCGCGCCTCGAACCAGGGATCTTCTTCGCGCTGATCTAGACGCTGACGCAGTTCGCGCCAACCATCGATCTCGGTGAGCTGCTCGCGGCTAACGTCGATGTCGTGCTGAGCAAAGAACGCCAATGCCTGATCGAGCTTCTCTTGCGCTACGCCGCGATGGATATTGAAGACGCCAAGACCCACTTTTTCGGACAGCAGTCGGGCACAGGCAACGTTGGCGATGATCATCGACTCTTCGATCATGCGGTTAGCGATGCGACGTGGCTCCACCTTGACGTTAAGCAGGTTGCCGGCTTCGTCGAGTTCGAACGCGTAGTCGGGGAAGTCCTTGAAGACGATCGCATTCTCAACTCGCCACTGATGGCGGGCGCGCGTGAAGTCGGCTAGTAGCGCTAGCTGCTGTTCGCCGTTTTCGAAGCTGGGCGTCCAGTCTCCTTGGCCTTCGACCCAATCTGAAACGTCGTCGTAGGCAAGTTGTGCGTGCGAGCGCACGGTGGCGGCATAGAAGTCGTAATCGAGCAGTTCACCGGTAGCGCTAATGTTGATGGTACAGGCGAGCGCTGCGCGATCTTCGCCTTCACGCAACGAACACAGGTCGTCGGCCAACTGTTCAGGCAGCATGGTCACGTTCTGACCGGGCAGGTAGACCGTGAAAGCGCGCTGTCTGGCTTCGTTATCGACAACGTCGCCTTGTTCGACGTAAGCGGTAGGATCGGCAATCGCTACCCGCAGGCGCCAGCCGCCTTCTTTGCGCGCTTCGATATGCAGCGCATCATCCATGTCGCGAGTGGTGCGACTATCGATGGTGAAAAACGGGAGTGCGGTAAGGTCGTGGCGTTCAAGCCCTTCGTCGCGCAGTGCAACGGGCGCATCCTCAACCGGTGAAGCGTATTCGAGGTGATGGCGTGCCAGCGTGACTCGCCACGGCACGCGCGGGTCGCCTGTCTGACTGATAAGCTCCTCAACCTGCACCAGGAAAGAACGGTCGTCAGGGCGCAAGGGGTGGCGTACCAGCGTGGCAACTACCCAGTCGCCATCCTTGAGATCGCTATCATTGATGCCGCGCTTGGCACGCGCGTTTAGCGTCAGGTTGATCGAGGGATGGTCAGGCGCAACACCCAGACGCCCATCGCGTCGTTTTATGCGGCCAATAAAACGCTCAAGCGATGGCTCGACCAGCGTTTCGGGTTCGACGCTCTGCTTCTCCCCTTGGGTGTGCAACGTCGCTTCGACCTTGTCACCGTGCACCACGCGTTTCATGGCGGGAGGCGGAATGAAGTAGGACTGGCCATCGTCGGTTTCGAGAAAGCCGAAGCTTTTGTCGGTGCCTTTGATGGAGCCGGTCACGCGGGGTGTTTCTTCGTGCAGCTGCTGTTTGAGCTGAGCGAGAAGGGGATTATCAGAGAACATTGAATTCTGTCAGTTGGCGAGTCGAGCCACACATCATAAGGACTCATTCCCGGTGGATAAAGAGTGAAGCAAGGAAAATGCGGCGGGTCGGCGCTAATCTGCTTGCCGTACGCGGGGTTGAAACAACCGGGATAGACCAAGGTATTACGTCGGCGGTCCTTCACCGAAGGCGCGTGCAACGACGCTGGAAGCATAATCGGGCATAATGTTGTTGGCGATTTATCTGTTTTTAAAGCTCAGCGAGGCTATATGGCTATTCAGCAACTGGTTGTCAGCGATCTTGATAACACTCTTCTCAACCGTAGCCATCAGCTTGATCCATTGACCATTACGACCTTTCAACAGCTCGAACAGTTGGGTGTTACGTTGGCCATTGCGTCAGGCCGCCATTTTCTCGATATTCAGCGGGTGCGGGCGCAGCTAGGCGTTAGCGCTAGCATCATCAGCTCCAACGGTGCCTGCTTGCACGATCCCGACGATCGTCTGGTGTTCGAGCATGTGCTTGATCCTTCCCTGGTAGCGCAATTAACCGGCATCGAGCGCCCCGATAGCGTGAGACTCAATCTATACACGCCGGATCAATGGCTGATAGACCGCGGCGATGCGCGCATCGAGGCCTTCCATCACAGCACCGGTTTCAAGTACCAGATAGATCCTTCCATTGCCGGTCACGCGCGCAGCGACGTGTGCAAGGTGCTGTATCTTGGACCGGCTGAGCAATTGGCAGAAATAGAAGCATTGATTCGTGCGCGCATGGGCAAACAGGTCCACCTGACCTATGCGTTGCCTAATTCGCTTGAAGTGATGGCGCTCAACGTCAATAAAGGCAGAGCACTGGAGCAGTTGCTGGAGCGCCTCGGCATGACGTCGGCACAATGCACGGCGTTTGGCGATAACCTTAACGATATCGAAATGCTCGAGGTGGCCGAAGGCGGCTGCATCATGGAAAACGCCAACCCGCTGCTGTTCGAAGCGCTGCCCGGTAGAGAAGTGATCGGCCATCACGATCAGGCCGGTGTGGCGAAGAAGCTGAGAGCACTGTTCGAGCTTGATTGAGCGCCGAAGAGAGCGTAGCGGAGTGCAAAAAAACGCAGCCTAGGCTGCGTTTTTCAGTATCTGGGGCGGAGTGACCGCGCCGCGGTGAGGAAGTGTGCTACTTGCGCAGCAAAATTTCCTCTACCTGATGGCCGGCACCCTTGGTAAGAATCAGGCTGGCGCGTTCGCGGGTGGGCTGAATGTTTTCACGCAGGTTGCGCTCGTTGATGCGATACCAGATATCCTGCGCGGTTGCGACGCTCTCTTCGTCGGTCATTTGAGCGTACTTGTGGAAGTAGGAATCCGGGTCCGAGAAAACGCTCTGGCGAAGCTTCATGAAGCGATGCACGTACCATTCGCGCAGACGCTCCAGCGGGGCATCGACGTAAATTGAGAAGTCGACGTAGTCCGATACGAAGTTGTGGTGGTGATCCTCAGGGTAATCGTTGGATCCTTGCAGCACGTTAAGCCCTTCAAGAATCACAATATCGGGCTGCTCAATCACCTTGCGTTCGCCTTCGACAATGTCGTACACCAGATGCGAGTAAAGCGGCACTTCGATACGTGGATAGCCCGCTTTCAGGCGCGCAACAAAATCGACCAGCTCGCGCATTTTGTAGGACGACGGAAAGCCCTTTTCCTGCATCAGCCCGCGATCGTTCAGCTCCTGATTGGGCCGCAAGAAGCCATCGGTGGTCACCAGCTCGACGTTACGACGCTCGGGCCAGCGGCTAAGCAGTGCTTGCAGCACCCTGGCGGTGGTGCTTTTGCCAACCGCCACGCTTCCCGCGATGCCAATCACATAAGGGGGGCGCTTTTCATGAATATGCAGGAAGCGATCGAGTACGTTGTCGCGCTGCAGATGAGCATTGAAGTAAAGGTTTAGAAGACGCGTCAGCGGCAGGTAAATGCGCGCTACCTCGTCGATCGACAAGTCTTCGTCGATGCCTTTAAGTGCTTTGACTTCATCGGCGCTTAGCGTCATTGGCACTGCGTTACGCAGCGCGGCCCACTGCTCGCGATCAAAGCGCATGAAAGGGCTGTGGGGAGTGGCTAAGGACTGCATGGGATGTCCAACTCGCTACGGGTCAAATCGTGGTTAGGAAGCCATGCGCGGGGACATTGCGACGCGCTTGATGGGCAAGCTTCTCGAGAAATAGCGCCGTTTGAAAAGCTGCGCGTGAGGCTAGCGCGAGCCGAGGCGTTGGTCTGTCGCTGCACACCCTGTCACAACCTGGATGTGAAGGGAAGCGGGCGAAAGTCTACACCCGCGTCGCTAAACAGTGCAGTCTTGAAATCAACGCATTCGTACTTATTATGAGTAATCATAAGGTATCATCGCGTTTATCAGCGCTACGGAATATCCGCGTGGCTCGCTTTTATACGCAGCTCGGGAGGAACGCCATGCAAATTCTACTTTGGGTCGTTATTGGTGGCCTGGCGGGCTGGATTGCAGGCAAGCTGATTCGTGGCGATAGTTTCGGCCTGCTGGGTAATCTGGTGCTTGGCGTTGCGGGCGGTGCCATCGGCGGACCGCTGTTGGGGCTAGTAGGGCTGAGCAACGATGGCGGCTTTATTGGCTCGTTGGTAACCGCGATTATCGGCGCAGTGATCATGCTGTGGTGCTTCGCGTTCTGCCGCGAGAAATTTGCCTAGTCGTAGCGCCGATTGCCGGCCGTTCCAACAAGTATTAGTCAGCGGGAGCGTCCAGCGCTCCCGCTGTTTGCGTTATCGACCCCCCATCGCTATTGGTGCGTTGCTTGTGGGTGCATGCCACGCTTCATTGACCGCCAGTAAGCAAGTGCTGGCAAGGACAGGTCTTCCATGAGTCACTCCTCACCTTCTCAACAATCTCAGCAGCCAAGCCTTTCCGTTACTTTCGACGTGGAAGGGATGCATTGTGCTTCCTGCGTTAAACGCATTGAGAGCGCGCTTGGTAACGTAGCTGACGTGGAAGAGGTGCGGGCCAATGTTGCCAATGGCCGGGTCAGCGTGTTCAGCCATACGCCTGTCGATAGCCGCAGCCTTAAAACGGCAATCGATGACGCGGGATTTAGCGCCAGCACTGAACGCATCGAGCTGGCTATCGAGGGAATGCACTGTGCATCCTGCGTGTCGCGCGTCGAAAAGGCGCTCGCCAGCCTTCCAGGCGTTATAACCGCGTCCGTTAATCTGGCGACAGAACGCGCTCAGGCAACGGTACTCAGCGGAGCCGTAAGTCGTGCGCAGCTTGCTAGTGCGGTGCGCAAGACCGGCTATCAGGTGGCGGCAGAGGCTCAAGGGCAGGGTAATCAGCGAGAACGCCAGCGTGCTGAGCGCGCCAAGCGACAGCAATGGCTGTTAGTGCTAGCGATAGCGCTTACCGTGCCGCTTTTCATTATCGCCATGAGCGATCACCTGGTGGCACCGTTTCATCACTGGCTGGTTGAGCATGGCGCGGTCTCTATTGTGGATTGGATTCAAGCAGTGTTGGCGACGCTGGTGCTGTTTGTGCCAGGAGCTGCTTTCTTCCGTTCAGGGCTAACCGCATTGCTGCGGCGTACTCCCGACATGAATTCGCTGGTGGCCGTCGGTGCAGGTACCGCATGGCTTTATTCGCTGGTGGTGCTGCTGTTTCCGCAGTGGCTGCCTGCTGCTAGCCGCCATCTGTACTTCGAGCCTGCCGCCATGATTGTGACGCTGGTGATGATCGGCCGCTTCTTTGAAGCGCGGGCCAAAGGTCGCAGCAGCTCCGCCGTGCGTGCGCTGGTGAATATGCAAGTGCCTGAAGCCACCGTGATAAGGGAAGGCGTCGAGCAGACACTGGCAATCGAGCAGATTGCGGTGGGTGATCTGTTAATCGCTCGGCCCGGCGAGCGGATCGCCGTCGATGGCACTGTCGAGCAGGGGGAGTCGTGGGTCGACGAGTCACTGCTGAGCGGCGAGTCAGCACCACAGCACAAGCAGGCAGGCAGCCGTGTGGTTGCGGCGACCATTAATGGTGCCGGTAGCTTTCGCTACCGCGCCACCCAGGTAGGCGACGATACCACGCTGGCGCATATCACCCGTATCGTTGAGCAGGCGCAGGCGGCCAAATTACCGATTCAGTCGCTGGTGGACCGCATTAGCGCGGTATTTGTGCCCGCGGTACTGGTGTTAGCAGTCATAGTGCTGGCAATTTGGTTATTCCTGGGCGCGACGCTATCGATGGCCATCAGCGTGGCGGTGGCGGTAGTGATTATCTCGTGCCCATGCGCAATGGGGTTGGCAACGCCGGTATCGATCATGGTCGCCAGCGGCAGGGCCGCGCGGCTTGGCATTCTGCTGCGTTCCGGTGAGGCATTACAGACTCTCGATGAAGTGAAGGTGGTGGCGCTGGATAAAACCGGCACCTTGACTGAAGGACACCCGTCGCTTAGCGGAATGTTCTGCGCACCCGACGTCGATAAACATCAGCTGTTGGGCCAGATGTCTGCGTTGGAAAAACACTCAGAGCACCCGCTGGCTGAAGCGATTGTGGCGGCGGCCCCTGAGCTGGCAGGCGTTCAGGTAGAACGTGTTCAGGTGCATGCCGGCGAGGGCATTAGCGGTCGGGTTGACGGTCATGCGCTGTCGATAGGCCGCGAGGCCTATATTTCCGCTCGCGCTAGCGGATTGGAGCAATTCGCGTCGCAGACCGAGCAGCAAGCGGGCGGTGGTGCCTCATTGCTGTACGTAGCGCTGGATGAGCAGGTGGTTGCGCTGTTGACCGTCGACGATGCGATCAAAAGCGACAGCCGCGCGACGGTAGCTGCGCTTAAGAAGCGCGGTATTCAGGTAGTGATGATAAGCGGTGATGCACACTCTACCGCGCATCACGTGGCGCGCCAGCTTGGCATTGATGAAATTCAGGCGCCGCTGCTTCCTGCGGAAAAAGCCAGTGCCATTGAGGCCCTGCATGAACGCTATGGTGCGGTGGCCTTTGTGGGCGACGGTATCAACGACGCGCCTGCGCTCGCGGCGGCGGATGTCGGGATAGCAATCGGCAGTGGCGCTGATGTTGCCATCGAAACCGCTGATATTGTGCTGGTGTCCGGCAACACCGAAGGCGTGCAGCGGGCGCTGGCGCTGGGGCACGCAACCCTGGTGAACATTCGCCAGAATTTGGCATGGGCATTTGGCTACAACCTATGCTTGATTCCACTGGCAGCAGGAGTGCTTTATCCCGCTTTCGGGATACTGCTGTCGCCAGTATTCGCTGCCTTGGCAATGACGCTATCGAGCCTTTTTGTCTTGTCCAATGCGCTACGACTACAGCGCTTCCAGCGTTAGCGCGGGGAGCGTGTTGGCTTGCTGTAGTAATTCTTAATGCCAGCGTGCAGCGCTGTATCCTGCCCTGTGCGCTGGTGTTTAGTCGTTAGGGCGGTAACACGGTAACCGACGGTTACCATTTCGACTTGCTTATTGTTGCGTAGATTTATAATGTCGCCTGTCGGTTAATTACGCGCCGCTCAACCGCCTGATTAGATCGGCTAGCTTGTGCTGTGTCGAGAGTGAAGGTTTTGTTCGAGCAGAGTATCGCGGTCATCCCGCACTGCGTTATGTCGAGGAAGTAAAAGGCTCGGCGTTACCAACGTCGTGGAGTAGAGTGTGCGCTTGTGCCATGGGTTCGCGTAGTAGTGAGCCATGTGTGTCGAGTATGCGCTGGAAAGTAAAAGGGCTTGCTGGGTTTTCGATGAATTATCTTCGCCAGTGAGCACTAAAATTAAATTATTCTTAAATAAATGACCGGCAGTCATTTCAAACAAGGGCGTGCAAAGATGCCTCTTGTTCGCGAAATAAACGAGTGCCGGCAGCGGAGTTTTGAATGGCGACACACGCCCATACCAGGGAAGAAGCGGCCGCGCTATCGCGCGCAGCAGGGGCTCGTAACGATGCCCCAGAAGGGCATGGCATCTCCGTTGGCAAGCCGCGGTTTGTTTCGTTGGAATGGATGCGCTTCTTGCTTGGTCTTTATATTGTTGTCTTCCATACCTTGCATCACTATAAAGATAGCGTGCCTTGGGCAGAGTACGTTTCTAACATTGGTTTTTTCTCGACCAGCACCTTTTTCATCTTGTCCGGATTTCTACTCGCCCATGTTTATCTGGATCCCGCACCTCATCACTCGTTCCGATTGCGTGAGTCAAAACTAAGTTTTTTGATCAAGCGCTTCGCTAACCTGTATCCCATCCATATTGGCGCCATCATTATCACGATGGTGGTGATTTTTGCGCTGCAAGCGCTGGTGATATTCCCGGAAGATGCGCACACCACCTCGATTCGCTACGTCATTATCGACTCGAACAATGACACGCCCATCGAACATTTGCGCATGTGGATGAACAACACTCAGCTTGTCTGGGCGACCATCACCAATCTGACTCTGACCCACGCGTGGAACCCGTATTACCTGACCTTTAACGCGCCGTCATGGTCGATTTCCGCGCTGTTCTTCTTTTATCTACTCTTTCCGTTTATTGCACCGGCGCTGCGCTCGGCCAAAGCGCCGATGAAAGCGCTCGCCATCATTAACATCTGCTATCTGATACCGGTGGTGCTGATTGTGCTGTTTACCCAGCACGGCGCGCCGGAAACCGGCATCCTGCACCGCAACCCGATTGTGCGCTTGCCTGAATTCATGGCGGGCATCGTGCTGTGTGGCGTGTATCACCGCTGGGCAGCGGCAGGCGGAAGACCGACCACAAAGCTGGTGCTGACGTTAATCGCACTGATTGTCGCTGAGCTTGCGATGGCCGAATACCTGATGTCGTTTGGCTATCACGGCGTGTGGTACTACCTGCTGCACGACGGCCTGCTGATGCCTGCCGAACTGGCGCTGTTGTTCCTGTGCGCCATCGTGCCTTACGATCCTTCGCCCAAATGGCGCAAGATTGCGGGGTATCTGGGCGGAGCTTCACTGCCCATGTTCGCGCTGCATGTGCCGCTTTACCTGATTTTCTCACGCGTAGAAGGCGTGCTCTCGGGACAGCCTGGGTTATGTGTAAGCGGCCAGTGGCGAGCCTGCTTCGACGCGGCGCAGCAGCCTTCCATCTACTTCTATCCGCTGTTCCTGCTGCTTACCGTGATGTTCTGCGTACTGTTCCAGCAGCAATTTGTGGTGAGGGTACGACGCTTCTTGATTGCTCACCTTACGCCGGCATCGGTAGCGACTAATAACAAGTCCGCTGCGAAGTCGTCATGACGGTGGAGAGGAAGTGCCGGCGTGGCTAAGGCGTTCCCCCATGATGCGGGCACGGAAGACAGCGCTACCGGTGCGTCTGGTGCTCAATCGCCAGCGATAGATCCCGATTCGCTGGCGTGGCAACTGCTGGTAGCAGCGGAGCTGTGTCTGGTTACCGCTAATCAACAACGTCGCGAGGCGTTGTGTCATCTTGACCGGCTACTGGACCAGGCTCGGCATAATCAACAGCTTTCCTGCGACGAAGTGGCGTTGTGGCAGCGGGTGGCGCAGGGCGAGCAGCTACCGGCGGTGGCGTTATGGGGCGGTCAGGCGCAATTGCCGTGGCGGTTGCGTGCAGGCATGGCACCGCTGACGACCACGCCCGGCGAACTACCGGAGCAGCGCTCGAGTATCCGCCAGCAGCTTGCACGCCAATGGGAGATAGACGATCGCCATTCGCTTATCGAGACGCTGCTGTGGCTCTCGGCTCAGGGGGATCGCTATAGCTGGGACATCGATGCGCGCGAACTCGAGCAATTGACCGCTGAGGATCGGCTAACCTGGCGCACGCGCAGGCTGATAGAAGAGCAGGCCAAAGGTATTGCAGCGGATCCGACCGAGACGCGCCGCACCGCGCTGTTGGTTGATTGGGTTGAAAGCCATCAGCCGCTGGAGTGGGCGGCGTGGGATTGGCTACGGCTGGCCGAACTTGCCTGCCAAGGAACGCGCTGCGGTTGGCTAAGTGAGGAAGAAGGGCGGCTATTCACCGTTCATGCGGTGCAGTTGATGCAGCAGCGCTATGACAGTTGGGAGGCGCTGGTCGCCGCCTATCAGCGCGGGCGCTGCCTGCTGCTGGGCCCGCCCGATGAAGCCGAACAAGAGCGTTGGCAGTTATTGCTGACCGCACGCGTGAGCCCCTGGCAAATGCCACTCGCTGAGTTGATTGATGAGCGCGATCGTCACGCTGCGCGTACCTTCATGCTGCAATTGCGCGGTCAGGCCTGGCAATTTGCCATGGCACTGGCCGCGATACGTGATCCAGGACTGGTCGCGCGCTGCGGTGCCCGCGGCGAGCGTTCACCCGAGCGTAGCGATGAAGCACGCCGCTATCTCGAAGAAATGCTCGAGTGGCGCCCGGAAGACGATGACCTGTGCCTCACTCGCTGCTGGCAGCCCGCGTTGGTGCACTGCCTTAATCAATGTGCCGCCGATGCCGTGCGCGGCGTCATGCCGCTGTGCACGACACCTTTTGGCAGCGCTGAGCCGCAAGAGATTGAGGAGCGTAACGCACTGGCAGCCTGTGCCTCCCATTCGGCGACCATTCATATGGCTGAGAAGTATGCCTTCCATCTGATCATGGCGTGGGATGCTAAAGCGCTCGACAGCGCACGCTTCGTGGCGCTGACAGAGGCGTTGCGCGCTACGCTGTGCTGTTTCTATGTCTCGGATCAACAGCTTCTTGATGCATGGCTCAGTTGGGAAACGGCGCTTTCCAGTACCACACAAGCATCGCTGGCGGCTGAGCTTGAGTGGCATCTTAACGACCCCGGCTCGGTACTCAAGTGGATGTCGTGGCAGGGGCGTGGCGCCTTCAGCGAGCCTGGCGAGCGTCCTTCGCTAAAGCAATTTACCGCGCTCGCGCTGATCGGCCCGCTGAATGCGGCGCAGTGGACGCTACCGGTGAAGGCTGGCAAGCGCGCGACAGCGACCCTGATTGAGTGGCTTGATAGTCACTACGGTATTGCCCAACCTGAAGCGCTGGTCGCTTTTCTCGACTTCCTGGCAGAGTCAGGCGACCGGCAGGAGTACCAGATCAACTACGCGCCTTACACGCTCAACCCTGTGCGTCTTGAGAGCGAGATAGCGATTCTGGAAAGTGCAGCGCGCAGCGAAAACGAGCAAGTGCATTTGGAGCGTTTGCGTCGTGTGATGGCTAACACTGAAGGCTGCAACGACTACGACCTCGCGGCCTGGGATATCGCGCAGTTGGTTGATCTCGCGTCGGCGGGCGTTAGCGTCGGCTGGTTAACACCTGACCAGCTTTCGCACTACCTGAAGCTTGCCGAAGGGCTTGCTTCACGCCACTACAGCGGTTGGCAGGAGTACGCGCATGGGTTGCTGGCGGGAGTGAGCTTTTTCATGGCCGGGGATAGCGAGCAGCAGGGTGTTGTTACCGAGATGAAACAAGCGCTGGTCGCATGGCTGTCGGGAGCGCCGCCGTTGTCGGGCAGTTGGAGCTGTTTGACGTTTCCGGGACAATCCGACGATCGATGGCCGTCGATGCACATCGACACCTTAGGTGGCGATCGATATACGCTCCACTAACGCAAACCAATGGGCGATAGCAGTGATTTCGCCGGGTTTTTACATTATTAAGCGTTAAATAATGCAAATACTGTGCAAAATAGGGAAACTATTGCATTAGAGTAGCATTCAGTTTGACCACATGGCTTCAATGGGTAATATTCTTTTCAGGTTAGGCGGCAACTGTCTTTCTACAGCGCACATGCCTCGCCACATCGCCACCCAACAAGCTTCGCCATAATAATCAGGAATCGCCCAATGCGCCGATTGACAGGCTGCTGCTGCGTGCTGTTATTGCTCTCGGGATGCGCCTCCCAGCAAACCAGCACTCGCGACACTGCAACCTACACACCCCACATTGATACGAGTTCTGCCCTGATTGTCGCCAAGATGGCCGCTAGTCAGCCTGTATCTTCCGTTAATGCTCAACAAATTGCTCGCTCATCCGAGTTCACCGAGCCCACGATTGCAACGCCTGCGGCGGTGCGCAAAGTGCTGATGAAGCAGTACGCTCAGTGGCAGGGCACGCGCTATCGGCTCGGCGGTGTTAGCCACCGTGGCATCGACTGTTCCGCGCTGATGCAGCATATCTTCCGCGATGGCTTCGACCACGATCTGCCGCGCACCACGGCATCGCAAGTGCTGGAAGGTGATCGCGTGTTGAAATCGCATCTACGGCCGGGTGATCTGGTGTTCTTCCGCCCGTATCGCGGTGATCGCCACGTGGGTGTTTACGTGGGCAACGGCTCCTTCATGCATGCGTCCACTTCCCGGGGCGTAATGATCTCGCGACTGGATAACGTCTATTGGGCGCGCCATTACTGGACAGCGCGACGTGCGCTGGATGACTCGCAACTCGCCGCGGTGCTGGGCGAACATGCAAGCGAGGGTAAAAGCCGCGGCTACATGAACTCCGCCGACTACTAAGGCAGCCGACTGGTTCTGTCTGCGCTTTATCAGCTTCAGGATGAATGACAAACACCCACCCTTACACGGTGGGTGTTTGCGTTTGGGTGTGTCTCTGGGCGCTAATTGGATGGCGACTATCAAGGGCGCAGTGGGGGCACACTACATTCGAGCTTAAAGGTGCTAACGGCACCTTTGCTGTTGGCTTACTTCGCTATGTGTACTCGGGTATTAAGCCAAAAAAAACCGGCGACGCTTATTGCGTCGCCGGTTGGCGTTGGGGCGAGCGCTTGATTAGTGCTCGTGGCCGCCTTCACCGTGAACATGGCCATGCTCGAGTTCTTCGTTGCTGGCTTCGCGAACGTTTTCAATCGCTACGTCGAAGTTGAGCGGCTGACCAGCAAGGGGATGGTTTCCATCAACGGTAACGGTGTCGCCTTCCACCTTAGTGACGGTGACTAGCAGCGGGCCGCCTTGGGTTTGCGCCTGAAACTGCATGCCGGCCTCGATGCTTTCAACGCCCTGGAAAGAAGCGCGCGGTACTTCCTGTACCAGCTGCGGCTGAACTTCACCGTAGCCTTCGCCTGGCTCGACGCGTACCTGGAGTTTTTCACCAGCTTCACGCCCTTCCAGCTGGCGCTCAAGGCCGGGGATGATGTTGCCTTTGCCTTGAAGATAGCTGAGCGGCTCGCGGCCTTCAGAGCTGTCGAGTACTTCACCTTCGTCGTTGGTCAAGGTGTAGTGAAACGACACGACTGAGTTAGGAGCGATCTGCATAGTAGATAACCTGTTTACTTGAAGTTGATCAATTCACCCTGGATAAACGCCGTTAAGGTGGCGCTTGTCAGCGGTGGGCGAGCGCTTTATTGCGCATCTGATAATAAGGGTGGGCACGCTACCGGTTGTTTTCAAGGTCGCGACCCAATTCTTTTTATCGATCTGTGCGAGAGCCCCCGCACAGCGCGAAGGGAACACGAAAAATTACCTCGCGCATCGAGATATGGCAGAATTACCTGCAATCACTGCTAAGCCGTTTGTCAACGCGGAGGCTTCGTTTGGAATTCTCGCTGATCACTGTTACTCCCTTTGCTCAGAACTGCACGCTGCTGGTGTGCCCCGACACCCGTCGAGCGGTGCTGGTCGACCCAGGCGGCGAGCCCGAGCGCCTCAAGACGGCCTGCGACGACGCCAATGTGAAGGTAGAAAAAATCCTGCTAACGCATGGTCATCTCGATCACGTCGGTGCCGCAGGAGACATGCAGCGCTATCTGGGCGTCGATATTGTTGGTCCTCATCGTGACGACCAGTTTTTGATCGAGATGGCACCAGAGTTTGCTCGCGCTTATGGCTTTGCGCCGCCACAATCCTTCACGCCCAGCAGCTGGCTTGAAGAAGGCGATGTCGTCACGTTTGGCAACCAGCGCCTGGATGTGCTGCATTGTCCTGGCCACGCGCCCGGCCACGTGGTGTTTGTTAATCATGCACAGAAGATTATCCAAATGGGTGATGTGCTGTTTAAAGGCTCGATAGGGCGCACGGATTTACCGGGCGGCGACATGCCCACTCTGATACAGTCAATTCGTACTAAACTGTGGCCGTTGGGGGATGACTATCAGTTTATTCCCGGCCATGGCCCGCTTTCGACCCTTGGGGATGAGCGGCGCAGCAATCCCTTTGTGGGAGAACAACGCTAGGCGATCGAGCGTGTTAGATGTGCAGCCGGTGCGACACGCATGACACGCATTGGCTTGCTTTGGTATAACTATAGGCAGTAAACAGTGGACGCTTTGAGGGAGACATAGCGATGTGGACGTTGATTTGGATTGTAGTATTTCTGGTCGTAGCGGGTTTCGGCTACAAAAGCTGGGATGGCTCCTTTGGCGAGCAAGTGAAGAAATATGTTCCTGAACCCATTAAGCCGGATGAAACTACGGCAGCCACCGATCGCTACTTGTGGCCTATTGTGGCGGGTATTCTGGTTGCCACGTTGGTTATCCACCCGATCTCTACCATTATTACCCTGGTACTGATCGCCGTTATCGCCTTCCTGGTGAAGTGGCTGCTGGGTGTGGTGCTGAGCAAGCTTCACTAAGCGTTTAAGCTCAGACGCAAAAGAGCCCCGAGGAACAACGCTTCCTCGGGGCTTTTTATTTGCCAGGCATTCATGGCAGCGATTTGAGAATTGGCGTTAAGCCTGTGTTGCTACTGAAGGCGGAGCGAACACCGCACGACCTGGCGCTGGTTCTTGACCATCAATGGTCGTGCCGGTGGCGCTGCTTTTATCAGTGGATGGAAGGGTGCTGATCAGCCAAATCCGCGCGAATCTTCTGTAGCTCGGCAATCTGACCATCGACATCACGAATGCGTTCTTCGATATCCCGGTGATGATCAGCCAGTAGCTCCTTCGCTTCCTCGCGGTCCGATGCAGCAGGCTTGGAGCCTTGCAGAGGCTTACGCGAGCTTTCCGCTGTGACCAGAATCACCGCCATACCCAACACAGCCACCACCATCATGTAGTAAGCGGGCATCATGTCGGAACCGGTCAGATCGATCAGGCCAGTGGAGACCAGCGGAGTGGTACCGCCAAATAGCGAGGTCGAGAAGTTCAGCGCAATGGCAATGGCGCCATAGCGAATGCTGGTCGAGAACAATGCCGGCAAGGTAGACGGCATGGCGCCCATAAAGCAGTTCTGGAAAACACCCAGCAGCAACAGCCCAAGGAATACCAACGCCAGACTATCGGAATGCAGCAGCCAAAACGCCGGAATCGAGAACACCAGAAACCCGAGACAGCCGGTAAAGATAACCGGACGGCGTCCCCACTTGTCGCTCGCCATGCCGGCAAACGGCTGGATAACCATCATGATGACCATCAGCGCAATCAGCAGGTAGTTGCCCATGTCGGCGGAGTGGCCGAGCTCCGAGGAGAGGTAGGTAGGCATGTAGGAGAGCACCATGTAGGTGCCCACCATGTACACGATCACCAAGCCAATGCACAGCAGCATGGGGCGCCAGTGACCAGAGACCATGGTTACCAACTCACGGGCGGCTGATTCTTCTACCTCAGCGTTTTTCTTGTGCTCTTCGAAGGCAGGCGTTTCTTCGAGCTTCATGCGCATGTAGAGGCCGATAATGCCGAGCGGTCCTGCCACGAAGAAAGGTACGCGCCAGCCCCAGTCGAGCAAAGCTTCGTCGCTTAGACTGGAAGTAAGCACCGCGGCCAGCAGTGCGGCAATCACGTAGCCGAACAGCGTGCCGAACTCGAGCCAGCTGCTTAAAAAACCACGAATGCGGTCGGGCGCATGCTCACCCAAGTAGGTCATTGCACCGCCAAATTCGCCGCCGGTCGAGAAGCCCTGCACCAGACGCAGCACCAGCAAGAGTATCGGCGCCCATACGCCAATGCTGCTATAGCTGGGAATCAGGCCGATACAGAAGGTACTGCAGGCCATCATGATCATGGTAAAGGCGAGCACTTTCTGACGGCCCAGCTTGTCACCCAACGGTCCCAAAATCAGCCCGCCAATTGGCCGCACCAAAAAGGCAGCGGCAAAGGCGCCAAAAGAGGCCATTAGCTGGACTGTCGGGTTGCCACCTGGGAAGAACACCCGTCCTATAATGGCGGCCAAATAGGCGTAAACGCCAAAATCGAACCATTCCATCGCGTTGCCGAGAGCGGTGGCGGCGATGGTGCGTTTAAGTGACTTTGTTTCTATTAGCGTTACGTCGTCGACTGTGAGTGCGCGTTTTTGACGAGTAGCGCTATTGGGGGAGGCACTGGCCATGTTGTTATCCTTCGAGGTCCAATTGCGTTGCGATCTAACGTTATTAATAGGTTGCGTATAACCGCTGAATCCTAGCACAAAGCATTAAGAATAAGTTATAGACCAATGCGTTATCGCGCGGATATTGCTGACACGCAGCGAAACGTCTTCTCATTGAATTACCTAACACGTTGCTCGCGGTTTCGGTAATACGAGCTGCTAGCTGTGAAGGATGAAACTTGAATAAAAAAGGCAGCTGCGCGCGAGCCCAGCTGCCAATTTGTGACTAATGAGCGAGAGATAATCCCTCAGCGCGTGTTAGTCGACGTATTTCTTGAGAATTTCCTTGAAGTCCTGACCCAGCGACTTATGACGCTTGGCGTACGAAATAGTGGCTTCCAGATAACCGAGTGCGAAACCGCAGTCGTAGGTGTCACCTTCCATGCGGTAAGCTTCGACTGGATGGCTACTGCGCAGCTCATCGATGGCATCGGTCAGTTGGATTTCGCCACCAGCGCCGGGTTTAGTTTCCGCCAGCAGCGGGAAAATGGATCCCGGCAGCAGATAACGGCCAATTACTGCAAGGGTAGAGGGCTCTTTGCCGCTTTTCGGTTTTTCGACCATGCCGTTGATTGGCGTGTGACGGCCGGCTTCGGGCGCGTCGCCTTCAAGCGATACGATACCGTACTTATAGGCCACTTCCTGCGGCACGTTCTCGACCATGATCTGCGCATTGCCAGTTTCGTCGTATGCCTTGATCATGCCGGCCAGGTCATTAGGCGTGCGGCCATCGGCGTCGACCAGTACATCTGGCAGCATCACGACGAAGGGATCATTGTCGCCAATAACCGAGCGTGCGCAGAGGATGGCGTGACCGAGGCCTTTTGCTTCTTCCTGACGTACCGAAATGATGGAAACGTCGCTAGGGATAATGTTGCGCAGTTCTTCCAGAAGCTCGGTTTTGCCTTTCGCTTCCAGCTGATGTTCCAGTTCGAAATGATGGTCGAAATGGTTCTCAATGGCGGCCTTGGCGGAATGGGTGACCAGGACGATCTCCTTGATGCCAGCGGCTACAGCTTCTTCCACCACATATTGGATTACCGGCTTATCAACGATGGTAATCATTTCCTTGGGAATAGCTTTAGAGGCGGGAAGGCAGCGAGTACCAAAACCCGCTACCGGAAGAACTGCTTTGCGAATCATCAAGTTTCTCTCTTGGTAAATAAAAAGTATCGCTATCGTGGCACCGCAATAAATAGCCGTGCGGCGCATTGGATGTGCGCCAGCATTTCGACAGCGAGGCAGATGGCGTTTATTTGAGCATTCCCTTAAGGGAGTTTCAATCGTCCCTTTAATGTATCTGATGAAGGGGACGCTGCGCCATGAGATTTGTCGCGCAAAAGGGTGTGTTTTTGTTACGGCGCATTACGGCATGTGCTGATAGGTGCGGTAATGCGCCGTTCGCCAGGGGATGGCGTTATGCAGGGCTGGAGGACTCGGTCAAATGGCGCATCGAGCCTGATTCGACAACAGCCTGATGCCAGGACAGTGCTTCCTCGAGAAGATGCGGTGTATGGCCTCCGCGCTCGCAAGCACGCTCGAAGTAATCGAGCAGAGCGGGGCGGTAGAGAGGATCAGCGCAATTTTCGATGATAATCAGCGCCCGCTCACGCGGTGCACGGCCGCGAAGATCGGCCAATCCATGCTCGGTCACCAGAATATCGACGTCGTGTTCGCAATGATCGACGTGGCTGACGAAGGGCACAATGCTCGATATATCGCCGTTTTTCGCCAGTGATTTGCTGATGAAAATCGACAGGTGAGCATTACGTGCGAAATCGCCCGAGCCACCGATGCCGTTCATCATGTTGGTACCACACACGTGAGTGGAGTTGACGTTACCGTAGATGTCGAACTCGAGCGCGGTGTTGATGCCAATGATACCAATGCGGCGGATGATTTCGGGTAGGTTCGAGATTTCCTGCGGACGCAGTAGGATACGATCCTTGTATTGCTCAACATTGGGCCAGAAGCGTTTGCCGACTTCTTCGCCAAGGGTAATCGAGGTGGCGGATGCGAAACGGAATGTACCGTTTTCGAGCAGCTTGATGGCGCTGTCCTGCAGTACTTCCGAGTACATGGTCAGCCCTTCAAAGCCCGCTGCGCCCAATCCTTCCAGCACCGCGTTCGCCATGCTGCCAATACCCGCCTGGAATGGCAGTAGCTGATTGCTCAAGCGACCGCTGGTCACCTCACTTTTGAAAAAGGCGATAAGGTGATCGGCGATGTGCTGAGTATCGGCATCGGCAGGAACGTTGGCGGAAGGCGAGTCGGGACGGTGAGTGAGTACGATGGCGGCAATCTTTTCAGGCGGAACCTGAATATAAGGGGTGCCAATGCGGGTGTCGGCGGCGGTAACCGCGATCGGCGTTCGTTCGGGACGCATTTCGGGAATATAGATGTCGTGCAGACCTTCCAGCGCCTCGGGCCAAATATCGTTGACTTCGATGATGACCTTGTCAGCGAGCCTGGCGAAGCTGGCAGAATTGCCTACCGACGCAGTGGGAACGATACCACCGTCCTCTGTGATAGCAGTCGCCTCGATGATCGCGATATCCATATGGCCAAGATGGCCATGGCGGGCCTGTTCGACCACTTCCGACAGGTGGATATCAGAAAATAGCACTTCACCCTTGTTAATGGCCTTGCGCAGCGTGCGATCTACCTGAAACGGCATGCGTCGTTCGAGTACGCCGGCATTAGTGAGCGATGCATCAACATCGTTGCCCAGCGAAGCGCCTGTTAGCAGGGTGATTTTAAGTGGTTCTTTTTTGGCGCGCTCGGCAAGCGCCAAGGGTACTTCTTTTGCCTCTCCCGCCCGGGTAAAACCGCTGGTGCCAATAATCATGCCGTCCTTGATCAAGGATGCGGCTTGTTCGGCACTCATTTTTTTGGATTCCCAGCCCGGTAGTCTACAGCGGTGTGACATTATGATTCTCCTCAACAAGACAGAGTCATCATACTCCTTTTTAAATGACCTGTTTTAGGGAGATTCTAATACCATCGTGGCGCTACTTCAGGTGGCAAGATTGCGCTACAGCGACTACAGCGACTACAGCGACTACAGCGACTACAGCGACTACAGCGTGTGCGGGTCGTGGATGCGGCTAATTATGTCGAGCAGGGCGATGACGCGTTCTTCGCCGCTGCGCTTGTCGAGCAGGCGGGTCAGGCGTGCGGCATCGCTATCGGGAATCGGCTGCAGGTGCGGTTTGAGTCCAATGTAGTGATTAATAGGATCGTCTTCGTAGCTGGTCGCGTGTTCTTTCAGCATATCGATCAGCGATACCGGCACCGCCACCGGCGTGTCGCCGAAGCTGACTAGTCGCAATACGCCGCGCGTCGAGCGAATAGGGCGCCAGTTACTCGCGACTGCACTCAGGCGAATAAACAGATAATAGGGGAATAGCGGCTCACGACGTGCCTTTTTATCGCTTTTAGCCACTATAGGGTGAAAGATTTCAAACCCTTGGCGGTGCAGGTTCTCGGCGGCTCTTAGCGATTCGCCGCCTTTGCACTGGATGGCATACCAGCGGTAAACAATTGGTTGTTCCAGATCGCCTGTCATAGGCGCACTTCCTTGCAGCCCGTCAGCTGCCTTCAAAAATGACGGCAGCACCCGCCGACCATAAGGCGCCGAGTGCTGCAAAGGTGTAAATAGTGTCTACGCGCGAGCGCTGTTGGAAACCGCTTGGCTTAACGTAAGACGTACGCGCTTGATGCGGTGGCGCTCAACATCGAGTACGCGGATGTCCCAACCGTCAATGCTGGTAGTAGCGCCGATGTAGGGCAACGATTCAAGGCAATAGAGCACTAGCCCGGCCAGCGTTGTGTAGTCACGACCAATAGGAAGCGGCTGCGGCAGCTCTTTATTGATGTCGTGAATGTCTTCGCTGGCATCAACGTCGAAGCTTTGCTCATTGACCTGAGTCACCACCGGCGCCTCTTCTTCGCCCTTGTTAGGCAGTTTGCCTGCAATTTCCTCGAGGATATCGTTAGTGGTGGCGATGCCGGTTAGCGTGCCGAACTCGTCGACCACAAATGCGATGCTATTACCCGAGTTGCGGAAGTGCTCCAACGCATTGATGACCGAAACATTTTCGAGCAGCACCAGCGGTTGCTCAATCCAACCCCGCAAATCTTCTGGGGGATGGGCGGCGATGAGCGGATCAAGCAAGCGTTTGGTATTGATTACGCCCAGCGGCTCATCACTATGGCCATCTTCGATCACCACGAGCCAGGAATGCTGACTTTTAGCGATGGCGGCCAGTTGCTCTTCTATGGGATCGTGCAAATCGATCGTTTCGATGTCTCGACGTAGCGTAATAATCGCTTCAATTGGCTTGTCTGCCAGCGACAGCACGCCTTCCACCATGCGGCGCTCGCTGGCGCCAAACAGCTCTTCAGCGGCGGCGCTTGAGGTGTGTCCATCGTTCAGCGATGCCTGTACCGACAGGTTATTACCGCCAATCATGCGCATTACCGCTGCTGTGGTTCTAGCACGACGGCTACTGTAGGGCGCATCGGCACGATTGCCGCGGCGGCGCAGCTCCTGCAATAGCTCCACCAGCAGCGAGAATACAATCGCGCCGTAGAGATAGCCCTTCGGAATTTCGATATGAACGGCTTCGCACACCAGACTTAGCCCGATCATCAGCAGGAAGCTGAGACACAGGATAACGATGGTGGGGTGCTTCGACACGAAAACGGTCAGCGGCTTACTTGCCCACATCATGATACATACCGCGATAACCACCGCGATCATCATGATTTCAAGCTGCTGCACCATACCCACGGCGGTAATCACCGAATCAATCGAGAACACTGCGTCGAGCACCACGATTTGCGCCACCACCATCGCCAGCGGCGAGAAACTTTGGCTATCACCACTGGAGTGATGGGTGGCGGGCGAAATGTGCTCGTGCAGTTCGCTGGTCGCCTTGTACATCAGGAACAAGCCGCCGGCGCACAGGATGAGATCGCGTAAGCTAACGCCCAAATCACCAATCGAGAAGAGCGGTTCGGTGAGGCTCATCAGCCACGACATGCTGGCCAGCAGCGCCATGCGCATTAGCAGCGCCAGCGCCAAACCGATTACCCGAGCGCGGTCACGCTGAGAGGGATGCACCTTGTCGGCAAGGATGGCGATGAACACCAGGTTATCGATGCCCAGCACCAGCTCTAGAACGATCAGCGTGACTAGACCTGCCCACGCGGTGGGATCAAGAAATATCTCAAGCACGGCGGCCGACCAAAGCGCAGATGTTCACGCAGCGGAAGGAGTTATTGGCACAGCGAAAAGCAGCGCTTTTCAGCGCTTGAAATGTGGGTGCGCAAGAAAGACAACAGGGTCCGTCAGCGGTGGTATTCAAGTGTTTGTCCATATCGTTGTGGAAAGCGGATTCTAAGACCTGATCGAAAGCTTGGCTAGGGCGCACTGGAAATAGGCAGACGCGAACCTGAATGGCGTTAGTTCAGCACAGCGCAGGCCGCTGCAGCGGCTTGCGCGCAATTCCGTTGTTGTATTGGCGTCAGGTTAGAAGATTGAGCGTTTATATGTAAGGCGCGAATCGGGGGCGCGCCACAAAAAACAGCGGTAGGGCATGGTATTGCCGATAGCTGTCAGGTGAAGTGTCCGGGGGCTCTTAAGGCGCAGCTCATGACTAAAAAGCTTCGATCAGCGTTTAGCTGTGATAGCATCGTCGGAAAGCGGCTCACGGCGTCATCTAAAGCATGCCGTGCGGGCGCATCAAGTTTTGTTGGAGAGACACCATGTTGAAATACGCTTTCGCTGCAGGTGCCATATTGATGGCAGGCTCAGTGCACGCAGCGCCTGCCTCCTCACAGGTCGATCACTATTTCTCGACCATGCAACTGTCGATTGATTCGGCCAACGACCTCGGTGCCAAGTGCAGTGAGGCAATCAAGCAAGGCAAACCAACCTCCAGCGGTATTTGCGTCTCCTTCGAGCAGTCGTACAGCATCGTGCTCGACCAGTCAGAGCGCTTGAATCAGGAACTGAAAGACGCCAATCAACAACTGCCGAAAAGCGACCCACGCTTAGCGAAGCTGCATTCCTCTGCCAAACAGCTGAATAAGTACGCTGATAGCTATTATGCCAAAGCGGGTGATAGTCAGAAGAAGTAGCGCAGTAGGGTAACAGGCTGCACAGTAGTGCAGCGGCGGCATGGATAAAGAGTTTTTCTTGCAGTAAGCAGTATTGCGGGAGCCACGCTCCCGCATTTCCCATCAGGCGGGCATAGCTCAGTTGGTAGAGCGCCAGCTTCCCAAGCTGGATGTCGAGGGTTCGAGTCCCTTTGCCCGCTCCATATCGAATAGCCAGCACTAGCCAATATGACCGCAAATACCGCGTGACTGCTGGCTTCCCTAAATTCCTATTAGACAGTATTAGCCATCATTAGCCAATATATCATTGAATAATATGTATGCCATTGTGTATGCTCACCGCTCACTCAGGGTTGGCATACATGAAACGTGATCAAATCAAGCGACGTCCGCTCGCAGATACCGTCATCAATGGGCTTGAGCCTGAAGCCACAGCATACCGAGTTCTTGATGGGAACGGCCTTTATCTGCGCGTAAAACCTGATGGTCGCAAATCGTGGGAGTTACGGTACAAAAAACCTGACGGCAAATGGTCGTGGCTTGGCCTTGGGCCGCTCAGCACGACGAATGGCAGGCAGGCTCGCCAGAAGGCGCGTGATGCGTTATCTCTGGATAACCCTGCGGCATACAACGAGCATACACCGGCGAAGCCACGGCATACATTCAGGGAGTCGGCAGAACGGTGGCTAAGCCACAAATCTGACCTTGGCCGCTCGCATAGCTCACTGCGACAAATGAGAATGTATCTCGATAATGATATCCTGCCCGTGCTAGGCGACATGGACATCACCCGAATTACACGCGCTGATTGCACTATGGTGCAGGATGCGATGGAGGCGCGGGGCGCTCTCAATGTTGCTGGAAAAGTGCGGTCATGGATGCGCCAGATATTTTCTCATGCAGTAGCTAGGGGGCTGATCGATTCCAACCCGGCATCGGAATTGCGCCACATAGCAAAGCCCGCTCCTGAATCAACCCAATATCCCCACTTGAAAGAATCTGAGCTACACGACTTCTTTGTCGCTCTCTCACGGTCTAACAGTCGCGCAGGCACAATCAATGCTGTTCGGATGATGGTTTATACCGCAGTACGTCCGGGCATGATTCGTGCTGCCGAATGGTCAGAGATTGACGTCGATATTTGGCGGGTACCTGCTGCCAAAATGAAAATGCGTCGAGACTACGTTACCCCGCTATCTGATCAGGTAATCGACCTGCTGACGAATCAGCGACAGCTCTCAGGTAGGAGCAGGTATATTTTCCCCGGCGATAGCTCAATGTACCCCACGCTATCTAATTCAGCCCTCAATAACGCGCTGAACCTCATAGGGTATAAAGGGCGGCTAGTGGGGCATGGCGCTCGCCACACGGCCTCCACACTGCTCAGGGAGCACGGATGGCATCGAGACTGGGTGGAAGTGCAGTTAGCCCACAAAGAATGCGGGGTGGCGGGGGTATATAATCAGGCTACCTATCTGGACGGGCGGCGGGCCATGATGCAGTGGCTTGCAGATTATTACGATGATCTATTTGAGGGGATGGGCGATGAGATGAGGGCGGTATACGATAGCATCGTTAACGTTATTCAATACGTTCGCCCGTCTCGATTCTGAGTGCATTGTATTCGTAAATGTCATGCTGCCTGAATAAAACCTTGGATTGCCTCAGCACACCCTCCTTGAACCCCTTTGGGCAGCGTGGGTCGCTGGCGCGGCGGCGGTCAAACTCGCGAATGCTCATGCCGCATATGCGCGCCGCTTCCTCTTTCCCGATAATGACATATCGCGGGTCTGGCTGTGTGTTCATAAATCCTCCGACAATAAAAAAGCCGCTCAGGGCGGCTGTTATCGTTTCTTCTCTCTGCGTTTTCTTTCTAATAGCTCCTTGGCTACTAAATCGCGCAACTCAGCGTCCCAGCTCGTGGTGCGCTTAGCCATGCTGACTGCCTTCAGCGTCTAGCCGGTCGATGGCCGCCGCGATAAGCGCCCCTGCTTTTTCGAGATTGCGGCGGGGGTCTTGGCCCGGCTTCCAGTGATGCTCATCCCACGGCCACGCAAGAGGGGAGTAAACCGGTGGCGCATAACCGACACTAGTGCGTCTCGCAGCGTGTATGTAACAGTATGAGGCGCTAATCAAATCGAAAGCGCTGACGTTCATGTCATGCTCAGCATCATAGCCGCGCACCACGATTTGCCGCTCGCGTTCCGCCGCGATTGCCTCGATTCCTGACGTCATTTTCCTATCTCCCAAAATAAACCGCCTCGCGGGCGGCAACATGTAACTATCGCTTGCAGGTTCAGCTATTAATCGTCGCTTGGCGGCTCGGGCAGGTGCTGCCAATGGGTTATTTCGATTTCGCTGTCTGGGCAGTTTTCCTCAATCATCTTGCCTCCACAGTTGTAGGCAAAAACGAAGCTCCCCCAACCTTCTTCATGCAGTCCATAACCCAATACTGTTTCCGTGCTGTCGGGCAGACAGTCTTCAACGCTCATTAACTCGCTCATTTCCTTTCCTCTTTATCCCATCCTCCCCGCCAATCGGTATATTCACACGTGCCCGGCAGGTATCTTTCAAAATCGACGGCTTCTGAGTAATATCCGTTCGACTCTCCAAGCCAACGCATCCAAACGTGACCTTTGTCGGTGTTGATTGTGTAGAAGGTCGCCGTCGCGCTTTCTTCGTAACCATTGGAGCTGCTCAGGTCTACCGCCGACTCAGTGATGCTGAGAACAGTTGCGTTAATCAGGTCACATGCCTCGCCGTCAAAATCTTCGAGCTGCACTTTCTCGCAGCAGTCTTGATCGTGATGGAATCTGTACAGCCTTCCCGATCTTGTTTTAAGCGTTACTTCATCGGAGTATTTTTCGAGGCCGATAAAGCTCTCAATTACTTCTCCTTGGATATCCTCTAGGGCCGTTATCATTTCCGCTCCTCAAACTCTGTGCATTTGACGGCAATAACGCCGTCAGGGTATCTAGTGATAGGGCGCATGCGGGCAAAATCCAGCTTGCTACAGTCGTCGCGATGGCGAGCGCACGCTAGGCACATGCTGCCCTTGGGCTGGTGTTTCATATCTTTTGCTTGATGATGCAATCGGCGTAGGTGTGGACGAACTTTCCCGTGTTAGCCGATTCGTAATAAACGCCTGACCCCGACTCGTCGGAGATAACCCTTCCCGTCGATAAATCATCGAGAACCAATCTGCCTCCGCTGTAGCAAGATACGTTTGCCGCACTTCCGTAAGAAAGCAACCGCGCTCTCTTGGCATCTGTACATCCTGAGATAAGAAGAATTGCAAGTGCTGTTATAAATAGTTTCTTCATTACTTGTCCTCCAAAAACGGCCACATAAACCACGTAAACGCAGGGCAGGCGAGCGCGTGATTTTGCAGCCAGTCGGGTATGTTGATAGGTAGGTCTAGCTGGGTGGCGGGTAAGTGCTCGTCGATCAAAACGAAAACCCTTTCTCCCTCGCCGCATCAAAGGCTTCGATATTTGCCTCCCGATTTTCTAGCAGCCATTCAGCTAGCCGCTTGTGACTTCTTTCTACCCACTCGGAAGCCTGCTTGGCTGCGCCAGTGCCTTTGGCTGTCTCGTCTCTCTCACAAACTCCCATAAATTCATGAGCATTGAGGACATCGATAAACAGCCTGTCTGGTATATGGGCCATGCTTCCCCCTTAATTCAGGCTATAAAAAACCGCATTCAAGCGGCCTTATACTCGGTTATATTTTGCTAGATTTAGAAGACCATCTGGCCTTCGGCGTTATGCTCTGGATAGCGCAGCCAGATTGATTCTACTAAATCGATCTGCATCATCAGCCGAAACCACGACTTCCAGCCAAGCGCAGAGTAGGGGCGGCATATCTGCTTACCGTTCGCGAACGTTATTACTATCTGGGGCATAGCGGCTCATTACATCCTGTACAATTTCGTCCATGTCTCTATATTCATTCAGAACTATTCCCATCGCATCTAACAGCATTTGCTCCACCTTCTCATTAGGCGTGGCGGTATCGGCGCGGAGATAAACAACGCCATACCCACTACCTATATTTGGGTCATGTTTTACCCAATCAAAGCGATGGGTTCCGTCAGGGTATTTACCGCTGTAATACGTAACTATCGCATTATGTGCAATTACGTCAGTGCTCGGGAATTTAACTGGCTTGGTCATTGTTCGCCCCTCGCTTTAGTCAAAAATTCTTTTGCATTTGAAAGCAGTTGTAACGCTGCTTGATCATTGCCATCAATTCCGTGGGGAAGAAAGGAGAAAACGTTCTGGTTGCTGTGAACCCATCTGCCCGGACGTTCTAGGTGGTAAATATTTACCTTATCGGGGGCGTCTTTGTGTTCTTCCAAAGCGCATATGCACATGGCCTGCGCCCTAGTAATTTCGATTACGCTCATAATTCCTCCAACAAAAAGCCCCGCGATGGCGGGGCGATGAACTTTCTCAATAAGTGGTTGTCATAAGAGATGTTCCCTTGTGCGGAAGCACTGTTTACCCAGCCATGCGCTGGGTATTTTTTATGTCATACGTAGCTGGTCATAGCGACTGGTGCCGCTAATCAACCGTTGTAGGTGATGCGACGGCGATGTGCCGTCTTTAATGTGGTCAATCATCTTGACGCCTACGGGGCTGCCAAGTGCTTTTGACGCTCCGTAAATATCGTATTCCCAGAATATGAGGTGTATCGCATCGAAGTGGCAGCACAAGCAGTGGATACGGTTGACGGCGATTCTATCCAGCCAAATACCGTCAGCATGCACTGGCTTCTCGCCATGGCCGATATACACGCCTTCCAACGGTGCTGACTCAACAGCCGCCAGCGCCTGCGTGTATTTCGATTCGGGAATATCCTTGTAGCTCGCTACGCCGAACCGGTCTTTCAGGTAGCGGTATATAGCGGGGAAGGCTTTGCGCTGATTCTCCTTGCTTACGCTGGCATATACCCGCTTGGCTACTTCGCGCTGCAAATCCCGTTGGTGCTGGTGGGTGAGGGTGCAGCTCTCTACCCGCCGCGGGTGGAAATGCTCGAACAGTACCTTGAAGCATTCACGCTGGTACATGAGCAACGTGTCGCGAATCTCTGGTTTAACCCGATTAGCGTCGATGCCGAATAGCCAGCCGTTTAGTAGCTCAAGTGGCAACGTGGTGTGCTGCTGGATACCTCCGTTCGAAGGTATGTCCATCATGGACACCCCTTGAGAAAGTACGGGATGGCGCTTGATTCTCTTGAGTTGTGCTTCCCATTGAAGACCGATGGCATCGGTAATGGGCTTCATAGCCACGCGAATGGTTTCACCATCGCGAACGGTTAGAAGTTTGTTGCCGTGGAATGAAACTACAGCAGGTGCTGTCATGGTGTGGCTCCTTGGAATCTCAGGGGCCGCCCATCTCGCTGTCAATCGAAGGGTGGGCGACAGTACGCAGGTTGACAGACCGGCTTCCAAGGATACCGGCAGGCCGAAGCCTCCCACGCACTGCCGCCCATAACTTGCGGGCACTAAAAAAGCGCCATTGCTATGGGGCGCTTGTGCGCCTCGGAATATTCGAGCTGTCAAACCCGACCGCTGATTTTGCAGCGGCAGGAGTAGAGTAGCCCGACACATGAGGCGCGTCAACGAATCGGATTTGCAATTAATTCAAAGTCTCCTATAGTCCATTTGAGTGAGTTAGATCACTACCTTCGTTATTTGACATTTGCCCAGTGCCCCCTACGCTGGGCTTTTTTTGATCAGTAACGTGTATTATGCTGGACAAGGGTCTGGCACATGCCCGCCCTGCGTTAAGCTTTTTCCGCCGGCTAAGGTCGCTACCCTAAGCAACGCAGACAAGCAAATGTGCAAGCCAGAGCATCATTGAGGCTCCTCACTAAGTTGGTAGCCCGCGCCAACGGCGACAGAGCGGGCATCTAAGGTGATTTAATTTCAATCCCGCGATGACGGGATGGAGGTACTTAACTTACGCAGCGGAATACTTTCGCGGCAGCGGCCCGTGGTCAGCGTTAGCCGCCTCACCGAATTTCGCGTGCCATTGATGATGACATGCTGGGCATAGCCATCGAACCTCGAGCTGCTTTAAATAGTCATCATGATGGGCATGTATTGGCTTGTCAGAACGTCCACATTGCTCACATGCGTGAGGCTTTGAGATATTTCCACGGACTAGTGCGTGGTTAACACGATTATGGGCTTGTTGTTTGATCGGGTTATTCCTCCTGTATTTCTTTGTCCCTCTGTAAATAGCCAATTTACCTTGTTCTGTTGCTTGATATTTTTCGCGAGCTTCAACTCGATGTGGAAGCATAGCTCTCTTTCTTTCATATTCCTTGTAATGCTCAATATTTTCTCGATAGTTTTTTCTAACCCGTTTCTTTCTACATTCTTTACATGATGAATCTCTGCCTGATAGCGAGTTATTCTTATAGAAATCCTCAACGGGCTTTTTGATGCCACACTTCTTACACACTCTCATGCGAGCCTCCTAGGCATAAAAAAGACCGCTTGTTAGCGGCCTGTCAGTTAAATAACTTATTGATTTAGAATGGTATTTCCGAATCAAAATCATCGAACGATGACGGATTAGGCGCGCCGTTTTGAGGCTGCTGCTGATACTGCTGGCGTTTGTGCTGATTTACGTCCGTATCGCCAGCACCGCCCGGACGGTACCCCATCTGGTAGCCCTGCGACGCCTGTTGCTGCTGGCGATGCGCATCTTGCGGCGGTGCCTGATACCCCTGCTGTTCGCGGTTCGGCGTGTCCAGCATCTGCATATCGTTGGCAACGATTTCGGTCGAGTATCGGTTCTGGCCGTCTTGCGCCTGCCATTGCCGTGTTTGCAGTCGGCCCTCGATGTACAGGCGCGAACCCTTCTTAACGTACTGCTGCGCTATTTCCGCTAGCTTGTTGAACAGCACAATCGAGTGCCATTCCGTTTTTTCCTGCCGCTGGCCTGATTGTTTATCTGTCCAACTTTCCGACGTGGCAATACGCAGGTTGCACACCGGATTGCCCGAAGGCATAAAGCGCACTTCGGGGTCTTGGCCAACATTTCCTATAATGATTGCTTTGTTCACACCGCGGGCCATATTGCCTCCTAAAAGGCCGCTCAGGCGGCCTTATTACGTAAAATGTTTTCGTAGTGATCTACCAGCTTGGCAAACTCGTTCATATCTCGCTCTAGCTGCTCGATATAATCGTCGTCGCGCTTAAACTCTCGCCACCATAGTTGTTTGCCGATAGGCTCTAGGGCAGGGCAGTAGAGCGCCATGTGCCAGTATTCTCGGCCGGTAATCCACATGCCGCCCTGCACCTGAGCTATCACGTCGCCGATATCGTTATCAATCCAGATTGATCTCAGCTTAGAGGCGTCGATGAAACATTTGTATTCAGCGCCGCCGTTGTCATCGATCAGGCCATCGGCGGATGCACCGAATAGCCCGTTATCGCTAAGCACAAGGCCAGCCTCTTCAACAATCAGACCTGTAGCTGCCTCGTGTTCGAATCGGGCCATAGGCTCTAACTCATGTCCTCGCCGCATCGCCCACGTCTCGAAACCTTCGGAAAGCGGCTCCCCGCTAATTCGCTCGACTGCGAGACGAAATGCGTAATCATTTGCCGCTGCGGTAGGCTGTCCCTTATTAGGGCCGCTCTTGAGCTTCTTGCGGGCTTCTTCGAACATACTTGCGGTGATTACACCTGCGCGT
>NZ_JBPCZK010000010.1:0-93996 GCF_051251145.1 Carnimonas bestiolae
GCCCACGCCCACGCCCACGCCCACGCCCACGCCCACGCCCACGCCCACGCCCACGCCCACGCCCACGCCCACGCCCACGCCCACGCCCACGCCCACGCCCACGCCCACGCCTACGCCCACGCCCACGCCCACGCCCACGCCCACGCCTACGCCCACGCCTACGCCCACGCCTACGCCCACGCCTACGCCCACGCACACCTTTGAGCGTGGCGGTGGGGAGCGTATCTACCTGAACTCTATTTGCTGCGTCGCCTCGATAGTTGGAGCCGGCATATCGAGCCAGATTTACGTCATCCCAAATTTAAAAATTTTTCGGTACGGAGGGAGTTTCCTGCCGTTTTTTTATGTATGCGTTTCTCTCGTTTTCCGGAAAAAATCGCTGCTCAGTTGAGCGATGGGACGAGAACAGGCCCAAATACTAATATTACGTAACATATTATGCGTTGTTATGATTAATTACACGTTTGCTATTAGCGGGTAAGTATGATGAGCTGGTAGTGTGATTGGCTATTTTTTGACCAGTAGAGATTGAGTGAATTTCCTTGGTATCTTGAGAATATCAGTGACAAAAGTGATGTTGTTGCGTTCTTCGCTATAAATGCCGCTATTTGGCGCTATTTCTACTGCTATTTCAGGTGTTTTTGTAGGGCGGTTTCGTCTGGGCGTGATTTTTACCCTGATTTTTAGGCTGTATTTTGATCATTTTTTGATCGCCATTCGGTTTTCCTCCGGCTATTTTAGACGGATTTTTGACGAAATTTACTGTTCAAATATTAACCTGTAGATATTCAATACATAATATTACGTATCATTGACGTAATTTGAGTATTTCCCCGTAATGATGTGCCACGCGGGCGTGCATTCCGTGGTGGGAATGGCTAAAAGCAAAGGCGAGCGGGTTCTTCCGTGCCGAGATGACGTCTTCTCTGAGCGTCTCCTGCGAATGCCGTGGGTGATCGCGGTTGTTGGCAGAAATATCGGGCCGGTTAGCCCGCTTCGCCGTTAGCGCGTTTCAGCGGTAAATGGCGGAGGGTTCGCGTGCTGCCCGATAGCGGCGGTACTATCACAGTGGGTTTCTCTGGCGACCAGCGGGAATCCGGGGCAAGGTGAGCAAGCGCAGGCGTCGATCAGCACAAAACGTGGAAATACCGCTGATGCCGTCCAACGTCATCCTTCTGGCTGCAAAAGGTGTTAACAGTAGTGCGGCTTTATTTGGGGAAGGGGGCGCGTGACGCTGCAATCGAACGTGCAGAGCCCAGAGAGAAGAGTGTGCATGACGAGCACGTGGGAGTGCGGGTGGCGAGAGTGCGTATTAGGAGTCAGCGTGGCGCGTTGTTCCGCTCAGTGCTAGCAACTTAGCAACGCTGGTGGGGTGAACGATACGCCGTTAACCGTTCGGGTATCGACTAAAACGCCCCATGCGCTTTCCGTACAGGTTGGAAAAGCATCGGGCGTATAGTGCCCACAACAACGGGCTTTCAGTCAGTAGTTAGTGCTTACTTTGACTTGCGCAGGAAGTCCGCCACTACACTGATATCCTTTTCACCCAGGCCATCGTCGGTAGCTTGTTGCCATACCTCTGCTACGCGCTTCAGGCTAGGCAACTGGTCGGCGTTTGCTTCATCGAGCGCTAATAGGGCATCTTTCAGCCCCCACTCCAACGCCATTTCGGTGGAATAGTCATCGCTACCAATTTTCGCGAGCTTCGGCTTCATATAAGGCACCGCCAGCGGGCCGCCTTCCAGCACTGACCAAAGATCGTCGTTCGAGAAGCCAAAATGATCGGCCAAAATGGATGATTCGTTAATCGCTTGCATCAGCATAATCAGCCACGCGTTAACTACCAGCTTCATGCGGCTGCCTGCACCGATTGGCCCTAGCCATTTGGTGCCTTTGCCAATCGCGTCGAATGCCGGCTGGGCGACCTTGCCACGTTCTTCATCGCCGCTGGCCAAAACCAGTACCTGTGCTTTTTCAGCGGGTACCTTACTGCCAGATACCGGCGCGTCGAGCCATACCACCGCTGGGTATTCCTGCTTGGCTTTCTCGGCCAGACGCAGCGTTGCCTCTTCGCCGATAGTGCCCATCTGTGCCAATACGGCGTTTTGCTGCATGGCCGCCAGTGCGCCCTGATCGCCGAATAGTACCGCTTCGGTGACTTCTGGCGTGGACAGCATGCTGATCACCACTTCGGCAGAAGCGACTGCGGCGGCAGGAGAGTCTGCGCGCGTCGCGCCTTGCGCTACCAGATCCTCGTCTTTGCCTGGGGAGCGATTCCATACATGAACATCGAAACCCTTGGCGACCAGGTTCGCTGCAAACGGATGGCCCATCGTGCCGAGACCAAGTACCGCGACTGTTTGTGAAGTGGACATAAGACGGCTCTCTCTACGTAAGTAAGTATTTGCTAACCACGCCGCTGCAGGAGCGTAGCGGCTTGTCTGCTGGGATAGCGATGCGCATGGCGAGCAGAACATTAGGCTGCTGTAGGATAGATTGACGAGCCTGCGCGTGTTATCTCTGTTATAGGAACCTTTGCGTCGAATGGAAGGGCTTTCAAGTCCAGAGAGAAAATTTCCTCTGCTGGTGCAAGGGAGCGATCACTAGACCCGCCTATGAGGAGCGGGGTGGGAAGCAACGCAAGGTAATAAGAAGAAGCAATGACATCGACCGGCTAGCGCATCCATGAATGCTGACCTCTCTACCAATGGGTAGAGGCGGCCGCCTGTATTGATTAGCTTGCCGTTAATAACATCTGCTATAACAACGTAGCGTATAAATTCCAAAAAATATGGAGGGCCCGTGAGCGATAACCTCAACGACCCAAGTAGCACATCAGCTGAATCTTCGAGAGACGCATCTTCATTTGGTGCAGAAGTCTACCTGCTCAGCACCGCAGGAATTGCAGCAATCGCCGGTTTTCTTTACGGCTATGACACCGGCATCATTTCGGGTGCGCTGCTGCAAATCTCCAATGAATTCAATCTTTCTCATAACGTCCAAGAGATGGTCACCAGCGCGATTCTGGTCGGTGCCGTTGTCGGCGCGCTGGGTAGCGGTAAGCTGGCCGGCATTGTTGGACGCCGCTACACCATCATGGCAGTCGCCGTTATTTTCGTGGCCGGTGTGCTGTGCTGCGGATTTTCGGTATCGGCATTCTGGCTAGGCATGTCACGCCTGCTGCTGGGGGCCGCGGTGGGCGGTGCCTCGCAGATAGTGCCGGTATATATCGCTGAATTGGCGCCGCCCGAAAAGCGTGGTCGTCTGGTGACCTACTTCAATATATCGATTGGGGTTGGCATTTTAGCGGCAGGTTTGGTTGGCGCCTTCCTGCAAGATGTATGGAGCTGGCGCACCATGATTATGGTGGCGGCTATCCCGGCGGCGATTCTGGCAGTCGGCATGATCAAACTGCCGGAAAGTCCGCGTTGGTTGGTGGGGCAAAAGCGTATTAAAGATGCCCGTCGCGCGCTGGGACTGGTGCGAGAATCCAACCGTGAGGTCATGAGTGAGCTGCGCTCAATAGAGAAAACGCGTAAGGCTTCCTCCAAGGCGCAGCGCGCAGGCTGGAGTGAAGTGCGCAAGCCGTGGGTGCGGCCTGCATTGGTGGCCGGGCTTGGGGTGGCGGCATTCACTCAGCTTTCCGGTATCGAAATGATGATTTATTACACCCCCACGTTTTTGTCGGATGCGGGCTTCAGCCACACGGCCGCGCTCTACTCTGCGTTGGGTGTTGCGGTGATTTATCTGGTAATGACGATTCTCGGCAAATTGATTGTTGACCACGTAGGTCGCCGCAAGCTGGCGCTTATCATGATGCCCCCTGCGGCACTGTCGCTATTTGGACTGGGCGCTGTATGGCTTTCAGGCATGGATGGCCCCAGTACCTCATGGCTGATCGTTGGCTTCCTGTTCGCCTTCATGGTGTTCAACGCGGGCGGCATTCAGGTCATCGGCTGGCTGATGGGCTCCGAGCTCTATCCAGTGGCCATTCGTGAGAAGGCAACCAGTCTTCACGCGGCTACGCTGTGGGGTTCCAACTTGATTCTGACCGGCACAGCGCTCTCGATGGTGCACCTGCTGACGATTGGCGGGGCTATGTGGTTCTACGCGCTGCTGAACGTGCTGGGCTTCCTGTTTATTCTGTTTCTGGTGCCTGAAACCAAAGGCAAAAGTCTCGAGCAGATTGAAGCTGATCTTCAGGAAGGCAACTTTACGCCACTACAGAAAAAGCGCCACGCAGCTAGCGGTAACTGAATGTGGCCGGCTGAAGGTGAGCAGCACGACGCGCTGTGTAGCACTGGTGTCGTGCTGGCAATCTTAATGCGAGGCGTCGTTAGCACTATCGGTACGCGTTGGGTGCTTCGCCTGTCAGCCGCTTGTTGACGCTTGCTGAATGGCAGGCCGCCGCCCGACCACGCTGTGTCAGCGGCCTCTCGAACAGCAACACGCAAAAAACTGCCCCCGACGATTGGAGCATATCCGGTCGTCGGGGGCAGTTTTTTTAGCGCAGCACAGTAGCGCTTAGCGCTGTAGCATTACTCTGGACGTTTACGCAGCGTCGTCGTCAGAGTAGAGCACTCGGGTGCGCAATGTCGCATCGACTTCGCGCAGTGCTGCTAGCGCTTCGCGTCCGTAGGCTTTATCGACATCAATAACGACATAGCCGACATCTGCGTTGGTTTGCAGGTATTGGCCTGAGATATTGATGTTGTGCTCGCCCAGCACGCGGTTGATCTCCGACATTACGCCCGGCACGTTCTTGTGAATGTGCAGTAGACGGTGCTTGTTGGGGTGCGACGGCAGCTGTACTTCGGGGAAGTTGACCGAAGTGATGGTGGTGCCGTTGTCGGAATAGGTGATCAGCTTGTCAGCAACTTCAATACCGATGTTCTGCTGGGCTTCTTCGGTAGAGCCCCCAACATGTGGCGTCAGGATCACGTTATCCAGGCCGCGCAGCGGTGATTCGAACTCTTCACCATTGCCTTTCGGCTCTTTCGGGAACACGTCGATAGCAGCGCCGCGCAGATGGCCGTCTTCCATCGCTTCGGCAAGATCGTCGATACGCACGACGTTGCCGCGCGACGCATTGATCAAAATCGCGTCTTCTTTCATCAACGCGATCTGCTCGCCGCCAATCATCCACTCGGTCGAAGGCAGCTGCGGCACGTGCAGGCTGACGATGTCTGCAGTGGTGAGCAACTCATCGAGCGAGTTGGCCTGATGGGCGTTACCCATGTCGAGTTTGGTGACGACGTCGTAGTAAATAACGCGCATGCCGAGACTTTCAGCAAGTACCGACAGCTGCTTGCCAATGTTGCCGTAGCCTACGATACCGAGTGTTTTACCGCGTACTTCGTTGGCACCTGCGGCTGTTTTCGACCATCCGCCTTGATGCGCACTGCGGCTCTTCTCGGGAATGCGGCGCATCAGCATGATGATTTCGCCGATCACCAGCTCTGCTACCGAGCGAGTGTTGGAGTAGGGCGCGTTGAACACTGGAATGCCGCGCGCTAGCGCTGCGTTGAGGTCTACCTGGTTGGTACCGATGCAGAAACACCCAACGGCGGTCAGCTTCTCGGCCGCCTCGAAAACGCGCTCGGTCAACTGAGTGCGCGAACGAATGCCAATGAAGTGAACATCTTTGATTTTTTCGACCAACTCGTCTTCGGACAGCGAGGTCTTGAGACGCTCGATGTTGGTGTAGCCGGACGCTAACAGATGATCAACAGCGGTTTGGTGAATGCCCTCAAGCAGCAAAATCTTGATCTTGC
The DNA here is from genome assembly GCF_051251145.1 of Carnimonas bestiolae. NCBI lineage: Bacteria > Pseudomonadati > Pseudomonadota > Gammaproteobacteria > Oceanospirillales > Halomonadaceae > Carnimonas > Carnimonas bestiolae. Next base: position 5,775 of record NZ_JBPCZK010000010.1, read on the forward strand.
TCTTGTCCAGGGACGTTTTTGCCATCGTTGCCATAACCTCACGAGATGAGTGGGCGCGTCGGGGTTGTTGCCGGGGCAGTGCAGCACCAAGTACCGGAAAGGCGCTTGATAGCACCAATGCCATGGCTGAACCGGCCACCAGCAAGGGCGGTTGCACGCTTCCGACGCCAAGAGAATTGTCGCCACCAATCCTACCATAGGGTGAAGGCAATCGGCGCGGCTAGCGTGTTCAGGCTGATGGTGAATCTCGCTCAATCAGAGCGCTGGCTGGGGACGGCATTGTCAGCTGTGCCATAATAGGGGCTTAGGGCTGCCTCCCGCGTTCACTAAAGGGTTTCAACGTATGGCTGATCACCACTCCGATGCGCCGAATCAACGTGCGCCGCAGGACGATACTTCGCAAAACTTCGGCACCAAGCTCAAGCAGCTTGAAGCCATCGTCGAACGGCTGGAAGGCGGCGATCTTGAGCTTGAGGAGTCGCTGGCTTCTTTCGAGCAAGGAGTGCGTTTAACGCGCGAAGCACGCAGTCGTCTCGATGCCGCGGAGTTGAAAATCAAGACCTTGCTGGAGCGCGATGATAACGCCTCCACAGCGCCCGATAACGGAGCCAGCAATGAGTGAGCAGACGCTGGTTAACGCAGCGCAGCAGCGCGTCAATGCGGAGCTGGAGCGCGCATTTTCTGCTGCCCCGGGGGCTGAAGCGACACTCGATGAAGCCATGCGCTACGCGGTAATGGGCGGCGGCAAGCGGCTGCGCCCAACGCTCGCCTATGCGACCGGCAAGGTGCTGGGTATCGACGCACAGCGCATTGATGCTGGGGCGGCTGCCGTCGAGCTGATTCACGCTTATTCGCTGGTGCATGACGACCTGCCGGCAATGGACGATGATGATTTGCGCCGCGGCCGTCCGACCGTGCATTGCGCCTTCGATGAAGCAACGGCGGTATTGGCGGGCGATGCGCTGCAAACGCTGGCCTTCGAGCTGCTGGCAACGTCGCCGGAGCCGCGGGCGGTGGCGCAGGTTGCCGCTTTGGCAAAGGCTTCTGGGCAGCGCGGCATGGCGGGCGGTCAGGCGCTTGACCTGGCGGCAGTGGGGCAGTCCATCTCGCTCGAGCAACTCATGCGCATTCATCGCCATAAAACGGGTTCCTTGATTATCGCGGCGATCGAAATGGCGGCCTTGCTTGAGCTTCAGGAAGGTGATGAGCGGTTGGATGCGTTGCGTCGCTATGGTGCCGCTATCGGCCTTGCGTTCCAGATTCACGACGATGTGCTCGATGTCGTTGGTGATACCAGCGTGATAGGCAAGCATCAGGGCGCTGATGCCGAGCATAACAAGCCCACCTATCCCGTGCTGCTGGGGCTTGAGCAAGCCTCTGAGCGAGCCGCGTCATTGGTAGATGAAGCGTGTGAAGCGGTGTCGATTTTCGGCAGCGCCGCCGAACCGCTGCAAACATTGGCTCGCTACATGGTAAGCCGCGACCATTAATGCGCTGGCCCCGCGCCTCGAGTGGCAAGGTAAGCCTCCTGCAACTCTTCCCGCCGCAAATGCACTTATCGCTCGCAGTGAAACGGGTGCTGTCGGGGGAAGGTGTTTCGATACAGTGTTGGCACGCAATTCCGCCCAAACGCGACGAGGGGCGTCGGTGCCGAAGCCTTGCCTCTGCGCTTGGTGCGATGCCTGCAGCGAGTGCTTACCGTAAGACTAATGGCAAGCAGGGCCGGTAGCATGGCGCACAAGCGATGTTAGGCGTACTCTGGGGGCCTTAGAAGAAGCGTCCCGCCTTCTTGTGCGGCGTCGGGCCAGCGTTTGCTGCGTGCGCAGCCGCTCGATGTCCTCCTCCTTCCGCGATTCGAGTTGTGGTATGCAACACTTTTCTCAATTTCCCGAGCAGGCTCCTGCCACGCCACTATTGGACGGTATTGACTCGCCGGTTGCATTGCGTCGCCTCGCACCTTCCCAGTTGGAGCCGTTGGCCGATCAGCTGCGGGCGCAGCTGCTGTTCGATATTGGGCGTCACGGTGGTCATTTGGGCGCTGGGCTTGGCGTCATCGAGCTGACGCTGGCCCTGCACTTCGTTCTCGACACGCCTCACGATCGGCTGGTGTGGGATGTTGGGCATCAGGCGTATCCGCACAAGATACTGACCGGCCGCCGAGCCGCACTCGCTAGCATTCGTCATCTCAATGGTCTGGCCCCGTTCCCCACGCGGAGTGAGTCCGAGTGGGACTGTTTCGGCGTTGGGCACGCGGGTACGGCAATCTCTGCGGCGACCGGTATGGCTTTGGCAGCGCAGCGTCAGGGGCAGACCAGGCAAGTGTGCGCAGTGGTCGGCGACGGCGCACTGAGCAGTGGGATGAGCCTCGAGGCGCTGGCGCACGCCGGTGGTGCGAACGCTAATCTGCTGGTGGTGCTGAACGACAACGGCATGTCGATTTCTCCCCATGTGGGCGCGCTGGCGGACCGTTTTCCCAGCGCAGCGCAGCCACTCGCGGCGAATATTGCCGAATTCTTCGAAACCTTTGGTTTCCGCTACACGGGGCCGATTGATGGGCATGATCTGCCCAGTTTAGTGGCAGCGCTAAGCGAGTCGAGCCAGCAATCAGGCCCCAGGCTTTTGCATGTCGTTACGCGCAAGGGCGCGGGCTTCATTCCTGCAGAGGCAGATGCGTTAAGCCGCGGCCATGCTCACTCTCCCGCTTCTGCTCCGGCAAAAAAGGCTGCGCCGGCCTGTCATCGGGTGTTCGGTGAATGGGCCTGCAATACCGCGGCGAAGGACCCACAGCTGATGGCGGTTACTCCTGCCATGCGTGAAGGCTCCGGACTCACGCAGTTTGCCGAACACTGGCCCGAGCGTTTTTTCGATGTCGGTATTGCCGAACAGCATGCCGTAACCCTGGCGGCCGGCATGGCCTGCGAGGGCGCACGTCCGGTGGTGGCGCTCTATTCGACCTTTTTACAGCGCGCGGTTGACCAAATTATTCATGATGTTGCGGTGCAGCGGTTGCCGGTAACGCTGGCTGTGGATAGAGCGGGGCTGGTCGGCGAGGATGGCGTTACGCATCACGGTATTTTCGATATCGCATTGTTGCGCTCCATTCCTGATGCGGTGCTGATGGCGCCATCGACTGAACCAGAGCTTAAGGAGATGTTAGACGCTGCGTATCGTTATCCGGGCTTGGCAGCGGTACGCTATCCTCGCGGCTCGCTAGCTTCTGAGCCATCGGGCGCGCCGAAGGTTGAGTGGGGCCGCGGGCGCTGGCTGCGGCGCGGCAATAGCGGGGTGGCGCTGTTAAACGTCGGTGCATTGCTCGACGCGGTATTGAGCGCTGCTGAACAGTTGGATGCGTCAGTCATTGATCTGCGCTTCGTAAAGCCGCTGGATAGCGCGCTGGTGTTGAAGGCAGCGGCGGACCATCGCTGGCTGGTCTCGATCGAGGATCACGCGGTGGAAGGCGGTGCGGGAAGTGCCGTCGCGGAGTTGCTGGCGCAGCAGCGCATGGACGTGCCGCTATTGCGGCTGGGAGTGCCCGATCACTTTGTCGAGCATGGTCAGCGCGGGGAATTGCTAGCGCTGTGTGAGCTCGATGCGGCGGGCATAACACGTCAGGTTGAGACATTCGTCGCAGAGCGCTGAGCCCGCGGATACCCAATACTATATGCATAAGTATCCAGCGGTAAGCGCTATCAAGAAGCTGCACGCACCGCTTTTTCAGGGAATACAAGTGTGACCATTATCCATTTCTTCATTGATTTCATTCTGCATATCGACACCCATTTGGCGCAGCTAGTGGCCGATTATGGGAACTGGGTGTATGCCTTTCTGTTTGTGATCGTGTTTTGTGAAACCGGACTGGTTGTTACGCCGTTTTTACCCGGCGACTCAATGCTGTTCGTGGGTGGAGCGCTAGCGGCGCTGCCAAGCAACAGCCTGAATGTGCATCTGTTTGCGTTACTGCTGACGGTGGCCGCCATATTGGGCGATGCGGTCAACTATTCCATTGGCAGGCTATTTGGCGAAGCGCTATTTGCTAATCCTCGCTCCCGGTTGTTTCGACGCAGCTACCTCGACAAAACCCATCAGTTTTTCGACCGGCACGGCGGTAAAGCCATCGTGCTGGCGCGTTTTATTCCGATTATTCGCACCTTTGCGCCCTTTGTTGCCGGTGCGGCGAAAATGCCATACCGCCAGTTTGGATTATTCAACGTGCTGGGTGCAGTGCTGTGGGTGGTGCTGTTTACCTATGCCGGCTTTATCTTTGGGGATCTGCCGGTCGTTAAAGAGAATCTGAAATTGCTGATCCTGGCGATCATCGTGATCTCTATTCTCCCGCCCGTGATCGAGCTACTGCGCCATCGTTGGCGTCGCAAGGAAGAGCAGTAAGCATCCTGTGCTGCGGGGCAGGTAATGTAAAAAGGCGAGGCCGGCGTTGGCCTCGCCTTTTTTGCGTGCGGTTAGCCCTTGATGTCGGGCTCTTCGTTGGTGGGGCTGTCATGGCGCAGCGTCGCGCCAAGAAAGAAGGCCGGCGCACTTAGCTGAGACATCAGCATCAGTGCTAATCCCAGCAGCGAGATGAAGAACGCGATCACGAATACCAGGCCGATTCCCGCCACTTCTGAGCCACTGCCGAAGTCAGGGTTCCAGCTATCGACAGCGGTCTGAATGAAGATCACCGTCAGTACCACACCCCCCACAAAGGGGCAGACGCCGCGCAGAATCAGGTGTCTGATGCTGGTGAAGAGCGACGCGCGGAAATACCAAACGCAGGCAAAGGCCGTCAGCGAATAGTAAAAGCAAATCATCATGCCCAGCGCGGTAATGGTGTCGTTAAGCACATTGTCGCTGAGCACGCGCATTACCGCGTAAAAAATACCTGCCGCGACCCCAGCGCTGATGGTCGCAAAGCGTGGCGTACGATGGTGCGGATGAATATCCGCAAAGCGTTTGGGCACGGCCCCGTAGTAGCCCATCGCCAGCAGCGTGCGCGCAGGCGAAACAAAGGTTGATTGCAGTGAGGCAGCGGTGCTCGCAAGAACGGCGATCGACATCGTAATGGCTAGCGGCCCCATCACCGGCCCTGCCAGTTGCGCGAAGACGTTGGATTGCACGGCGCTGCTGCCAAGGCCGTAGCCGTTAGTACCGATGCCCGCGAAACACAGCGTAGCGACGGCGGTAAACAGATACAGCGCCAGAATGATCAGTACCGTCAGGGTGGCCGCGATGCCGGGCGTGCGGTCGCTGCCCACCGACTCCTCATTCACCGTCAGGCAGACGTCCCATCCCCAGAAGATAAAAATGGAAAGCGATAGTCCGGCGGTAAATGCTGAGAAGCTGCTAACCCCAAACGGATTGAACCATTCGAGGCTGAAATTCGCCGTGGGGGCCAGCGAGGCCTTATGGAAGGCGGTCACTGCGAAGGCAATCAGTACCACCAATTGGAGCGCTACCAATACGTACTGCACGCTTTTGGTGGTGGTAATTCCCCGACAGCACATCCACACCGCAATGGCGATAAAGCACAGGCAGGTAATGATGTTCACCGTCAGGTTACTGCTCAGCGCTTCTATCTCAGGGTGGCCGCTTACCTGGGCTATAAAAAGGTAGAAAAAGTCTACCGCCACGCCAGCCAGGTTGGAGAGTACGACGGTGGTGGCGGTAACTAACCCCCAGCCGCCAATCCAGCCGATTTTGGGGCCGAAGGCGCGTGTTGACCAGGTAAAGGATGTGCCGCTGTCAGGAACGTGCGAGTTGAGCTCACGATAGCCAAAGGCCACCAACAGCATGGGAATGAAGCCGACGATAAAAATGGCCGGCAAGTGAACACCCACTTCGCGCACGGTGGGCCCCAGTGCGCCAGTTAGCGTATACACGGGAGCAATGCAGGAGATGCCCAGCACAATGCAGCCCAGCAGAGTCATTCGGCCTTTGGCCAAGCCTTTGTCTGACGTGGATTCAGGCTGGGTATCGGAGCCGCTGGAATCGGAGTGGTTCATAGGCGTATGTCATCTTGTGGGTTGTAATCGACATGTGGTGCGGTACCCGTGCGTGTCGAGAGCAGTAGCGTGCCCTCCGCACGTGCGCGTGATGAACCATAAGGTGAGTGGTTATATTCATATGGCTCAGTAGTTTGGAATATATATCTTACAAATAACGTCCGTCCAAGGTTTTGTTACCCCCTCTTTGGTTGTATGGCTCTCGCTTGTTTTTGTGTGTGAATGTGTGCTTCTATCTCATTTAATCAGCAAAATGCAGGCAAAGGCGGATAATAATAATGGAAGAAATTTCAGCCGTTCCCCTTATCGGTGTCGTCGCGGACAGTGGCCTTCATGGCGGACAGCATAGCCAAAATGTGAAGGATAAGTATCTTCATGCGCTAGCGTTGGCAGGCGCTGCCCCTGTCATCCTGCCACAGGGGTTAATCGCCGCGCCGGAACAGTTGGACCGCGCGCTCAGCGTTCTGGATGGAATTTTTCTGACCGGCAGCGCCAGTAATATCGAGCCCCATCATTATCTCAGCGCAGAGCAGGGTGAGGATCTATCGCCCGAAGCTCACCCCGATGCCGGTCGCGATCAACTCGCTTTCGCCTTGATTGATCATGCACTCGAGCGTTCGATGCCGCTGCTGACCGTGTGTCGCGGTACTCAGGAATTGGTGGTTCGAACCGGTGGCAAGCTGTTTCGGCGGCTATGGGAGCAGCCCGGTTTGATTGAGCATCGCGAAGACACCAGTGCCGATCTGGCTACCCAATACGCACCTGCGCACGGTTTTTCCATTGCAGCGGGTCACCACTTGAGCGAGTTAATGGGCGACACCACCGAGTGGCGCGTTAATTCCCTACATGGTCAGGGGATCGCGACGCTAGGTGATCGTCTCGATGTCGAGGGGCGTGCTGAGGACGGCTTGATTGAGGCTGTCTCTGTTGCAGGGCATCCCTTCGCGCTAGGGGTGCAATGGCATCCCGAGTGGAATAGCCGCGACGACGCGCTATCTTGTCGGTTATTCGATGCCTTCATCGCGCAGGCCCAACGCTTTCATGCACGCACTCACTCCAATGGAGAAGCAGTATGACCTCATCTTCTTATCCCTCGCAGTATGTCTCCAGTTATTACGCGGCCAGCGCAAATCAGCATACCCCGTTTACCGAGCTGGATGAGTCGGTCAGCTGCGATGTGTGTGTGGTGGGAGGAGGCTTTACCGGGCTTTCCAGCGCACTGTTTTTGAGTGAAGCAGGCTACGACGTGGTGCTGTTGGAAGGATCGCGTATCGGTTACGGTGCCAGCGGCCGCAATGGTGGTCAGTTGGTGAATTCATACAGCCGTGACGTTGACGTTATCGAAAAACAGTACGGCACTGATACCGCCAATATGCTGGGCAGCATGATTTTCGAAGGCGGTCAGATTATTCGCGATCGTATCAAGCAGTACGATATCAAATGCGACCTTCGCGACGGCGGTGTGTTCGCGGCGCTTAATGCCCGCCAGCAGAAAGCGCTGGAAGAGCAGCAGCAGTTGTGGGAGCGGTTAGGCAATCAGCAGCTCGAGCTATTGGATAAGCAGCGCATCGCTGAGGAAGTCGGTAGCGACCGCTATGTGGGCGGCCTACTCGATCGCAGCGGTGGTCATATCCACCCGCTCAATATGGCGTTGGGAGAAGCCGACGCGATTCGCCGTAACGGTGGGCGAGTATTCGAGCAATCGCCCGCGCTCTCGATTCGTCACAGTGATCCCGCGGTGGTGAAAACGCCCAAGGGGCAAGTGACTGCGCGCTATGTGCTGGTGGCGGGCAATGCGTACCTGAACGACGTCGAACCTGAGCTGAAGAAGCGCAGCATGCCGTGCGGCACTCAAATTATCACCACTGAGCCGCTCAGCGATGAGCAGCGAGCAACGCTGTTGAAAAGCAATTTCTGTGTCGAGGACTGTAATTATCTGCTCGATTATTTCCGCCTGACCGGCGATAACCGACTGCTTTATGGCGGCGGTGTGGTGTACGGTGCACGCGATCCAGCGGACGTGAAGTCGCTGATTTTGCCGAAGCTTGTGAAAACCTTCCCGCAATTGAAGGGTATCAATATTGACTTCAGCTGGACCGGTAACTTCCTGATGACGCTGTCACGCTTGCCGCAGTTCGGGCGGCTAGAGAACAACGTCTATTATATGCAGGGGTACAGCGGGCACGGTGTTACCACTACGCACTTGGCAGGCAAGCTGTTCGCTGAAGTTATCAAGGGGCAGTCGGAACGCTTCGATGCCTTCGCGAAGCTGCCGCACACGCCAATGCCTGGCGGTCGTCGCTTCGCCGCGCCGCTGTCAGCGATAGGCGCCTCTTACTATTCACTGCGTGACCGGCTGGGCATTTAACACACGAGGGAAACCTGTGGCGTGGGGCTTCTTCAATCGCGCAGTGGTTATCCTTTAGCGCCATTTGGCGTATTGGTCACAACTCTATCAGTCGCCGGGCGGGCGCTCTCATGAGGGCTCGCTACGTTCGCTTCCAAGCGGCCTGGTCGCGGGATACGACGAAAGCGACATATTGCATCATTTGTCAGGTGCTGTAGGTTGAAAGAAGTCGTTGAAGCTTTCTGACCGCTTTCACCTAATGGAGGGTGCTATGGCAGCCCGACGAGCCGTTGCGATTTTCCTACTGACCGTTGCTTCCTTCAGCAGTGCCTGCGCAGCAGAGAGCATTAACGCGGGACACCTCGACGCTAGCGACTCACTTCCCTTTGATATCAAACCTCTTGCCGACTTCGATACGCCTTGGGCGCTGGCCTTCCTGCCGAATGGCAGCGCGCTGATTACCGAGAAGCCTGGGCATATGTGGTTAGTCGACCAGCAAGGCCACAAGCAGGCCGTTAGCGGTGTGCCTGATGTCGCCACTGGTGGTCAGAATGGCCTGCTGGATATTGCGCTGGCGCCCGATTTCAAGGCTTCGAAGCGGGTGTATTTCAGCTATAACGCGCCCGCCGAAGGCGGCAGCAAGGTCACGTTGATGACAGCGACGCTGGCCGATCAGGGGGAATCGCTAGCGCTCACCGATAAAAAAGTGGTGTGGCAACAGTCGGTGGCAGCGACCGGTGGGCAGCCGGGCGGCATCATTGCGTTCTCGCCCGATCACCGCTACCTGTTCTTCACCGTCGGCGATCGTATGGCGCCGGATTCCGCTCAGGACCCCGAGCATCCTTCCGGTAAAATCTTCAGGCTCACGCTTGCAGGCGAAACGCCCGATTCAAATCCTCATGCCGAGCAAGGCGGGGTGCGTGCCCAAACCTGGTCGATCGGGCATCGCACGCCTTACGGCTTGGCCTTTTCGTCCAACGGCACCCTATGGGAAACCGAGATGGGGCCAATGGGCGGTGACGAACTGAACCTGATCAAAGCCGACGGCAACTATGGCTGGGGAGATGTCTCCAATGGCGACAACTATGATGGTTCGCCGATTCCCGATCACGCCACACGCCCTGATTACGACGCGCCCGCCGTTTATTGGACGCCGGTCATTTCCCCGGGTGGCATTGCGGTGTACAACGGCAGCGAATTTCCGGGCTGGAAAGAAAGCCTGCTGATCAATTCGCTGAGCGGGCAGGGATTAGTACGCGTGGGCATCAAACACGACAATCGGATAGGCAAGATCGAACGCTGGAATCTGAACAAGCGGATTCGCGAGGTCGCCGTCGCGCCGGACGGTTCGATCTGGCTGCTCGAAGACGCCAACCCCGGTCAACTGCTGCGTTTAACGCCGAAGGCGTCGTGATAGGGCTACCTTGCAGAGAGGCTTCAGCCGGGGGCGTGAGCGCCTTTAGCGGGAGATGTCAGCGCTCTGGCATTAGCGTCGGAAGGGCTAGGCGACGCGTCGAACGTGCCCTTTAGCGATAAAGCCTAGCGTTTGCTGCGGTGCTTTCCGCTGGCTGTCGGCGGCGCGTCGTTGTAGAGCTTAATGATGCGCAGTTTCCATCAGTGCGCTAGCGGGGCAATCTTACAGGGTGAGCGGGGTGTGGGCGCTAATGAGTCGCGCAGACACATCGCCTTTGTTGGAGAAGGTGTGGGGGATCGCATTATCAATAATGTAGCTTTGTCCTGCGTTCACCGTGTAGGTCTCGCCGCCGTAGCTAATCTCGATGCTGCCCTCCAGTACGGTGCCAACTTCCTCACCACTGTGGCTTAGCCGATCACCGGTGGAGCTGCCAGGCGCATAGGTTTCGATCAGCATGCCGAGCGTGGCCCCTTCCTGCTTGCCGTGTATCAGTTCCAGCGACACGCCTTGTGAGCCCAGCTGTATACGTTCTGAGGGTTCGATCACGATAGAGGGGTGTGCGGGCGCTGCTTCCTGTTCAGCGAAAAATTCAGCCAACGAAAGGCCATAAACGCCCAGCAGTTTATGCAGGGTACTGATCGACGGCGACACCTTGTTCTGCTCAACCGTGCTGACGGCGCTATGCGTCAGGCCGGCTAATTCCGCCACTTTGCGCTGGGAGTACTGGTGTTGCTTGCGCAGTTCGGCCAGACGCTCCCCGATTGCATTCCAATCCGCTCTGCTCATCGACTGCCCCTCTCAACGTCGTGGTCGCCGCATGGTACGCGCGGCGCTAAAAAGGCCGCTATGATGGAGCCTATCCGTCGCGGCGTCTATCATGGTCAGCGTAAAAAGCTGCAGTGGCCTGTTGCTTGCCAGGATTCGGCAAGTAAAAGTTACCTGCAGCGCGATGCCTACAATCAAAACACTAACGTGCATATATGAGGAAGGTAATGCAGAAGCTGATACCAGAATGGCCGCTTTTAACGAGCATTATTGCTGTTGTGGCAGGGTACTCGCTCGAACATCTGTGGCTGGGCAATGGCCAACTGCTGGCTGGATTAGTTACCGTTGCGCTGGTGCTCATCATTATTGGAGCCGCCATGCGCGTCGCCAATCATGCTGAAGTGCTGGCAGAGAAAGTCGGCGACCCCTACGGCACGATGATATTAACGCTGTCGGCGGTGCTGGTTGAGGTGATGATTCTAATCATCATGATGAACAACGAACACTCACCCACCCTGGGGCGCGATACCATCTATTCGGCGGTAATGCTCGATATGAACGGTATTATCGGGCTAGCGGCACTGCTGGGCGGTTTCAAGCACGGCGAACAGGTCTACAACGACGACTCCAGCAAAAGCTATGTGGTAATGATCCTTACCGCGATGGGCGTCACCATGGTATTGCCACGGATGCTTCCCGAAACCAATTGGGTGGAGTTTTCGATATTCAATATCGCAGCGATGGTGGTGCTTTACGGCGTATTCCTGCGCATGCAAACCGGCCCGCATAGCTACTTCTTCGCCTATAACTATCCTGACAAGCGCAAACCGAAACAGAAGAAACTCGATCAGCAGGGCGGCGCAGCAGGCGCAGAGCCTCACCATCAAGCGCCCGCCAACCTGTGGTGGTCGATTATCGTATTGATAGTCGGCGTGGTACTGACGGGGCTGTTGGCTGAAGTGATGTCGACGGGGATGTCAGTTTCCACCAAAGGCTTGCCGCTACCGCCGCTGTTCGTGGCCGTTGTCGTGGCGCTCATCTCTGCCAGCCCGGAAATACTGACCGCACTGCGAGCCGCCTTGGCTAACCGCATGCAATCGGTTATCAACATTGCGCTGGGTGCCTCGCTTTCTACGGTGGTGTTGACGGTGCCGGTCATCGAGCTTATCTCGTTGATTCAAGGCGAGCGCATCGTCATGGCGCTGGATCCGCTCCAAATGACGATGGTCGGGCTAACGCTGATAGTCGCCGCCATCAACCTGAACGATGGTGAGACCAACGCCATAGAAGGCATGACGCACTTCGTGCTCTTCGCCACCTTTGTGATGCTTGCAGTAATGGGCGTCTAGCTTCTGGAAGTGATAGGACGCAGGTGACTGCTGCTTCACCGTTCCTCGGTTATGCAAACGGCCTTGCTCTATAAGGGAGCAAGGCCGTTTTGGCGGGTAAATAGCCGTAAAAGACACCGTGGGATACTGCCCGCTAAGTATTGGGGCATCTACCCGAGCATAGCGCTACTAAATGGCAGTACCGAGAAGTAGATGGCGAGGAAGTGGCAGGTGCTGCCGCCAATCACGAATAGGTGCCAAATGGCGTGGTTGAACGGCAGCTTTTCGACAGCGTAAAAGAGCACCCCAACGGTGTAGGTAATGCCCCCTGCCAGCAGCAGGTCGCGTGCTATGGGCGACAGTTTGGCGACCATCTCTCCCGGGAACAGCACCATCAGCCAGCCCATCACGATATAGATGCACACGTGCAGCGCGTGGAAGCGTTGAGGCCACAGCAGTTTGCTGCCAATCCCGAGAATGGCCAGCGACCACGTCAGTCCGAATAGTATCCAGCCAACTTCCCCCCTCATGTTCACCAACACAAAAGGTGTGTAAGTGCCCGCTATCAGCAGGAAGATGGCGCAGTGGTCCAACTGCTGCAAAAGCCTGCGGCGGGAGAAGTTGCGTGAAGCATGATACAGGCACGAGACGAGATAAAGCGTCGTCAGGCAGGCGCCATACACACTAACGCTAGCAATTTTCCACGGATCCACCGCAAGGCTGGCCAACACAATCAGCAGTGTCATGCCGGCTACGCTGAGTACGGCACCCAACCCATGACTGGCGCTATTAAACCACTCCTCTACAGCCGCTCGCCCACGAAAAAACAGCGTGTCGTGGTGAAGCTCAATAGCGGGTGCAATAGCTGACATGCTCGGCCTCCTTTACCGTGGCATCGACTGTTTTATCGGGGTTCGAATGGGCGGCACTGAAGGGAGTGTTAGTGGCTCTCGCTGGGTGCCTCGGCGCGTGTCACCCAGTGAAAACCGCTGAGTAGCACGCACCACCCTATGGTATCAGAGTGGTGCAGTCGGAAAATGGTTCCCGCATTAAGACAGGCAGCCTTAATGCTCGTCCAAGGGAGTGTAATCGCTGAGGCGCATCATATGGCCGAGCTTGCTGGCCTTGGTGGATAGATAGCGCTCATTGTAGGCATTCAGGCCGGTAGTGAGCGGCTGGCGTTCTACCACTTCAACGCCTACTTGCGTTAATGCGTCCACCTTGCGCGGATTATTGGTCATCAGCTTGAGCGCCTTGATACCCAGATGTTCAAGCATGGGTGCGCACATCTCGTAGGTGCGCAGATCCGCAGCAAATCCAAGCTGATGATTGGCCTCTACCGTGTCGAGACCTTGGTCCTGTAATTGGTACGCCTTGATTTTGTTGATCAGGCCTATGCCGCGTCCTTCCTGGCGTAGATACAGGAGTACGCCGCGTCCTTCCGCAGCAATTCGCTTTAGTGCTTCTTCAAGCTGAAAGCCGCAGTCACAGCGACGCGAAAACAGCGCATCACCCGTCAAGCATTCGGAGTGCACGCGTCCTAGTACAGGATCGCCGTTAGCGATATCGCCGAGCGTCAGCGCGATATGCTGCTGTCCGGTTTCATCATCCTCGAAGCCATGCATGGTAAATTCAGCAATCGCATTAGGCAGCAGGCAGTGGGATACGTAGCGCAGTGTCACAGGTTCCTCGCAGTGGGGTAGCGGCCGCTATCTGCGGCATGGCGCGCCCCCTTCCTTAGTAAATTTAATTGGTAGGCACTTTAGCACCGGTCGATGCCAACGTCTTATAAACGCTGGTTATATATTGCATTGGAAAACGGCGATGATCGTGCTCGTTGACGTCTCAGTCAGATGCATCGGCATCCAGCGATATATCCGCTAGAATGTTTTCCACCGCACCAAGCGTGAGCTTCCTGATGAAGCGCATTTTGCCATCCGCATGAGAATCTCCGATGACCTTGAAAAACGACCGTTTCCTTCGCGCGCTTACTCGGCAAGCCGTCGATCGCACACCCGTCTGGATGATGCGTCAGGCGGGGCGATATCTGCCTGAATATCGAGAAACACGTGCTCAGGCAGGGGATTTCATGTCGCTGTGTCGCAACACTCAGCTTGCCTGTGAAGTAACGCTGCAGCCGCTGCGTCGCTACGCGCTGGATGCCGCGATACTGTTTTCCGACATTCTTACCATTCCTGATGCAATGGGGCTGGGGCTGCACTTTGTGCCTGGCGAAGGGCCGCATTTCTCGCACCCTGTGCGCGACCGAGAAGCGATAGCGAAGCTTGCAAAGCCCGACGTGAAGCGTGATCTGCGCTATGTAACGGATGCGGTCAGTGTGATTCGTCGCGAGCTCAACGATAGCGTGCCGCTGATCGGATTCTCCGGTAGCCCATGGACACTTGCGACCTATATGGTCGAAGGCGGCCCGAGCAAAGACTTCCGCCATATCAAGGCATTGATGTATTCCGATCCCGAGGCGCTACACGCGCTGCTGGCGCTGCTTGCGGATGCCGTCACCGAATACTTGAATGCACAAATTCTTGCTGGGGCGCAGGCGGTGCAGATCTTCGACACCTGGGGCGGAGTGCTCACCACGCCGGCCTACTCGGCTTTCTCGCTCGATTATATGCAGCGTATCGTTAGCGGCCTGATTCGAGAGCACGATGGTCGCCAAGTGCCGGTTATCCTGTTTACCAAACAAGGCGGTCAGTGGCTTGAAAGTATCGCTGATAGTGGCTGCGATGCCGTGGGGCTCGATTGGGGCATAGAGCTTGGAAATGCACGCGCTCGCATTGGTGAGCGCGTTGCACTGCAAGGAAATCTGGATCCCAATGTACTGTTTGGTTCGGCCGACACGATCCGTCAGGAGGTAGCTCGCACGCTTGAATCATTTGGGCAGGGCGAAGGGCATATTTTCAATCTGGGGCATGGTATTTCCCAATATACGCCGGCAGATAATGTAAACATCATGCTCAACGCCCTTCACGAGTTGAGCCCGCGGTACCACCTGTAATAAAGCCTTGTGGTACAAGCGAAAAGCCAGACATGATGTCTGGCTTTGTCTTTTTAGTGGCTGCCGCGTTAAACCATAATAATGTCGTTCGCGATGTCGACTTGCCCAACGACGTTGATAAGCATGGAGGTTTGGTCATCTACATCCACGGTGACCCTGGTAAAATTGTTACCCTCGTCGTAAACGGAATTAACGACCCCATCGCACTTGATCGCAATGCCGCTCAAATCGATTTTATCCACATGGGTTTGGAAGTCGAGAATGCAATCAGGTGCATCAGGCGTTGAGTCGGAAAGCTGTGTATAAACGAACACATTGTGCCCCGGCCCACCTTCCAATACGTCTGCTCCCCGGCCGCCGTAGATAATATCGTTGCCTGCACCGCCCGAAATGTAGTTGCTGTTATCGTTTCCGATCAATATGTCGTTTCCAGATCCCGATATAATGTTATCGACGGTTGCACCGTAAGCGATGGAGACGTTCATCTTGAGGCCCCCAACGTTCGAGAATGACCCGGGCTGGAGATTGATAAGCTGATCGTTCGAATACTGGCTGAAGTTAAAGGTGTTTTCACCGCTACTGTTCCAAACCGTGAAAACAGGCTTGTCCTGGTCAGACGTTAGGGTATAGCGTTCCCTGTCGGTGTTTGAATCGAACCCGTAGATGGTATCGCCGAGAAAGGATGAAGTATTAGGGCCATATAGTGTCTGAATGGCGGTAATATCGTCGATCATCGGCCCAGTAAGGTTTTGTCCTTCGAAATCTGCCCCGACGTTGTTTTCTGTCCAATAGCTCATGATAGTGTAAGGAGTTGCGTCCTCGAGATATGCTGCGTTTCGCGCATAGCTAAGATTAAAGATGTCACCCTCTTGTGCGTCGTAGTCACCGGGATGCGCAAGCCCAAGAGCATGCCCGATCTCGTGAGTCAGAGCCTGATATTCGTAGTTGCCGGGGGAAGGGGCGTTAGGAAACGGTTTCATCCATACGTGAGCTCGCACCAGATCTCGGTCAGAGACGGAGTATGGCCACGTAATACCGCTGGACTCATCATTGTTTGTTCCAATGGCGAACATGATGTCTGCGCTACCGTCAGTCTCGAAAAACTGAATATTGGCCACATCGCTCCAGGATTGCAGGGCAGTGCGCGCGCTAGCCTTCTGTGGCTCTGAAAACTCTTGGAAGGTGGTAAATCCTGGGTCGAACCCTGGAAAGTTATCTCGATTCATGAACGAATAAGTGATCGTATTAGGAGAATATATTTTCTCAGGCCACCGATAGTCGATTCGCAGCAATGCAGCTGCTGCGTCGTTGGTAGTAAAGGATGGTAGTCCATTGAAACAAAAGTCACCGCGCTGATTGTCGCGTAGAATTTGCTCGACAGTATTATAATATGTTGACATTTTTAATGTGCCTTAGCGATTAATGTGGTGTGTAAGATAATTACTCTGCGAATATCGATACTGGCGAACTAACGGAACATTGGTTATTGGTAAATAATGTCGTTAAGAGGATCGACTTCCCCAACAACGTTGATAACAAAATCTTGGCCGTCGGCAGTGATCGACGATAGCTTGGAGCGATTGAACTGCTCGTCGTAGGCAACTTGAATGGGCGTTATAAGCGAATCTGCCATGGCGCTTATATCGATCTGGTCGATGCCCGTCTTAAAACCGAGAATGCAGTCTGGTTCTGCACGGGTAGATTCGGAGGGATCAAGATAGACAAAAACGTCGTGGCCACTTCCCCCGCGGAGCGTATCCGAGCCTCCGCCGCCATAGAAGATGTTGTCGCCGTCGCCGCCGTCAATGCTGTTGTTGCCGGCATTGCCGATGAGGATATCGTTGCCAGATCCGGAGATGAGGTTCTCGATGTTGGTGCCCAACGCGATCGAGATATTGTGCGAATAGCCGCCGACGCTTGAAAATGCGCCTTGGTTGAGATTGATGATTTGATCGTGGGGATAGCCGCTAAAATCAAACGTATCTTCGCCACCGGCGTCCCACACGGAGAAAACGATGCGGTCCGACGGTGCCGATACGCTGAACATTTGCCGATCCGTATTGGAGTCGAAACCGTAGATGGTATTGCCCGCGAAGGCGGTTGGGTTGTAGCCGTAAATCTGCTGAACTGCGTAGATGTCATCCAGCATCGGGCCACTTTCATAAGTGCCGTAAAAGTCGCCGTTGGTTTCGTGCTCGGCCCAGTAGCTCATCACGGAGTACATACGTGAGTCTTCAACGTAGGGCGCATTCGCCGCGTAGTTAATGCTGTCTCCTTGTATGGCGTCGTAGTCGCCTGGATGCTCCAGGCCCAGCGCATGGCCAATTTCGTGAACAAGCGTTTCAAACTCGTAGGACTCGAAGGTGGGGTCAGGCATGCCAGCTTTTACCCACACATTTGCGGCGGCCAGATGTTCGCCATTGTGGGCGGCACTGGTGATACCACCGTCATCAAGACCTTTTCCAACGTTACCAAAGCGGATATCTCCCAACATGTCGGGCTGCTCCACAAACTTTATGTTGGCTACATCCGACCAGGAGCGCAGCGCGAGCCGAGTCGCTTCTTTTTGGCCAAGCGAGAACTCGGAGAATTCATCCATCTGGTCGTTGTAGCCAGGAAACAGCTCGTTAGTCATGAACGTGTAGGTAATGACGGTCGGGCCGGAGTCGCTTACTGGCCAGAAATACCCACCTCGTAACAGCTGCTCAGATGCTTGCTCTACGCTGTAGGAGGGCTTACCGGAAATACTGTTGTCGCCCCGTTCACTATCCATTAACTGAAACCTGATAATATCTGAATATGCAGACATGACATTGCTCTCGGTGATCTAATAATTCGGCTAATTAATAATTATTAGTAAAGCAGGTCAATTATTTTTTAATATCTTCAGAATATAAATGGTATGTTTGTTAGAGTGCTTATATTTTCGCTAGAGACGTGGCGTAATAATCAATGTTTTTTAAAAAATTAGGAATTTAGACTGAATTTTTAGGATGTGCGATTTATCGATGTATCGAATTCCTCATTCTCGCACTGAAATTGATATTCCATCTCATTTGTGGTCTAGTTGCAGGTTGAAAATACGCTTAAGGCAAGGGGCGGCGACTCACCGCTGAAAGGTGCGTCACGCCGCTGTCTGGGAGAGATCAACATGCCGGTTTCTATCTGCTCGCGGGCCTTCGTTCGGGCTCTATTAGTGCTGGGAGCATGCATTGCGCTGATGGTAAGCGTGGTGAATGTAAGCCACGCGCAATCTCAGCGCAGCGTGGCGACCGCACATGGCGATATTGCGGTGCCCGAGCATCCGAAACGTGTCGTCACGCTTTACGAAGCGGCCCTCGATACCTCTATCGCGGTGGGCGTCAAGCCGTTGGGAGCCGTGTATACGCGCGGTGGCTCCAGCGTAGCTGATTACATCAAGGACCAGGCGCAAGGGGTCGATATCGTCGGCGGTCCGCGCGATGTTAATTTCGAGAAGGTACTGAGCGAGCGCCCTGACCTGATTCTGGCGAGCCCGTTCACGCCTGATTCGGTGTATCAGCGCCTGAGCCAGATTGCGCCGACCATCGTTCCCAAGCACGACCGACAGAACCCTTTCCCCGAAAATTATTGGCAGAATGAAAGCCGGCTGTTCGCTCAGGCGCTGGGCAAAGAGCAGGAAATCAACGGCGTGTACGCCAAGCTCGATAAACGCATCGATCAGATCGGTAAAGCCATCAATCCCAAGCGCGACCAGCACTTGGCATTGGTGCGCTGGAACCCGCAAGGCCCAATCGTGATGTCCGAGCGGGTCTTCGCTGACGACCTGCTGCGGCGTTTAGGATTTATCGCCCCGAAGATTTCCAGTCAGTTGACCAAGCGCCCGCACTCGGACGTGCTGAGCCTTGAAAATCTCGATCAGATTGACGGCGATTGGCTGCTACTGGCAACGCTGAATGGCGAGGGCCGCGAGGCGCTGGCGGCGGCAGAAAAACAGCCGGCCTTCCAGCGGTTGAAGGTAGCGCAAAACAAACGCGTGATTGCAGTCGACGGCTCGCTGTGGACCAGTGCCGCTGGCCCCATTGCAGCGAACCAGGTGCTTGATCAAATAGAGCAGAAGCTAAAGGCCGCTCACCCGTAGATAGGCTAGTGCATTGATGAATGCTGTATCCCCCCGCGCACGCTTTGTGCGCGGTTTCGTGTTGTCGATACTGGCGCTTGGAATTGCTCTGAGCGCCAGCCTTTTATTGGGCGCAGGCGATGTCTCCGCTGTGCAGGCTGCCAAGGCGCTGTTTGGCAATGATGATTCGCATGCTTGGTTCGTGGTTTCGGAACTAAGATTCCCGCGAACCTGTGTCGGTATTGTCGTCGGCGCGCTGTTGGGAATTGCCGGTAACCTGCTGCAAACGGTGACGCGCAATCCGTTGGCCGAGCCGGATTTGCTGGGCATCAGTGCTTCTGCCACTGCAGCGGTCGCGATAGCGCTGCTCATGGGCGCCGACCTGGTGGCGATCCAAGTGTGGGTGGCGGTTGCCGGCGCGCTGTGTGGATGCGCACTGGTATTGGCAGCAGCGCGCATCAAGGGCGTGGGCAATGATCCGGTGCGGCTAGTGCTGGCAGGGGCGGCGCTCAAAGGTCTGCTGGTATCGTTGGTGTCACTGATTCTGCTGATTGATCAACGTACCGCTGATGAAATTCGCTTTTGGACGATTGGCGCCCTGGCAGGGCGTGGCTTCGATCAACTGGCGAGCGTGCAGGTGCCGCTGCTGTTGGGGCTGGTGCTCACCGTCATCATCGCCAAGCCGCTGGCAACACTGGCGCTGGGAGAAAGCGTGGCGAGCTCGTTGGGACAGCGTCCGCGCTTGACTCGCTGGCTAACGCTTATCGCGGTGGCACTGCTATCGGGAGTGGCGGTCGCGCTGGCGGGTCCGGTTGCCTTCCTCGGGCTAATCGTACCAACGCTGGCGCGCGGCATGGTCGGGCCAGATATCAGGCGCTCGCTGCCGCTGTGTGCACTGCTGGGCCCCGCGATTATCCTGCTATCCGATGTTATTGCGCGCTTGGTCGTTCCTCCTTCAGAGCTGCCGCTCGGGGTGGTTACTGCCTTCATGGGCGCCCCCATTCTGGTCGCGGTAGTGCGCTTGCGACGCACTCCATCCGGACAGGCGAAAGGTTGAGTCAATGAATAGCCGCATGAAAGGGAATAATGCGACCGCGCTAAACGCTCCCCGCGACACCTTGGTGTGGCGCTGGCAGACGTTCAGCGTCACCTTTCCCAAGCGTTCGCTGAAAGGGGGCGCGGTGCTTGCTGGTGCGCTGGTGGTGGCCGTGATTTTATCGCTGGGTATCGGTACCATCATGCTGTCGCCGGCGCAGGTGATAACCGCGCTACTGGGCAACGGTGACCCCATCAATGTGTATCTGATCTATCAACTGCGGCTCGAGCGTGTCGGGGCGGCGTTGGCCAGCGGGGCAGGGTTCGCATTGGCCGGATGTTTGCTGCAAACCCTTACCCGTAACCGCTTGGCGATGCCCGATATCATCGGTATCAACAATGGCGCCACTGGGCTTGCTGTTGCCTCTATTGTGGCGCTACCGATGGGGCTGGCACCGCCGCTATGGGCGCTGGTGGGCGCAGTTACAGCAACGGCGCTGACGTTCGCCTTGGCGGGTGGTGTCGGCACGCGTGGCTACCGTTTTATCATCGTTGGGGTGGGGGTAGGGGCGCTGTTCGGTGCGCTGACCAATCTGATGCTGGCGCGTAGCAGTCTTGATGAAGCCAACGCAGCCTTCGCCTGGACCGTTGGCTCGCTTAACAGCACTGGCAGCGGTGCTCAGTGGATGATGTGGCTAGGATTGCTGGTGTGCCTGCCAGCGGCCTTGTGCTGCGCGCGCCAGTTCTCGGGGCTGCGTTTCGCGGAAGCAGTGGCGCAAGGATGGGGGCTTCGCCCGGTTAGATTGCGCGTGCTGGCACTGGCATTGGCGGTCGTCTGCGCAGCGTTGGCAGTGGCGCTGGCGGGCCCTGTCGGCATGATCGCATTAGCGGGGCCTGAGTGCGCGCGCTGGCTATCCAGCAAGCGCAGTGTGCCGGTGGTGAATTCTGCAATGGCTGGGGCCGTACTGATGGCGCTGGCCGATCTGTTGGGACGGACGCTGTTTTCACCGGTCGAAATTCCCGTTGGTATCGTGACATCGTTGTTGGGCAGCCCGCTGTTGATCTGGATGCTGCTGCGCGGACGTATTTCCACCACGCTCTAACGCCCGTTACCGTCTACAAGCGAGCATCTACGCCGGCACCGAAACGATGCTCTGATTCAAGTTCACTACGCACACGCTGCGGCAGGTTGAGGTATGGACGAACTTTTACACGCAGCTCATCGTTCTGCGCAGTTGAGCGCGCATAATGTCGTGCTGGGGTATGGTAATCGCACGGTTATCGATGGGCTCAGCGTAGCGCTGCCAGAAGGCAAGATCACCGCTATTGTGGGGCCTAATGGCTGCGGAAAATCGACGCTGCTATCAGCGCTGGCGCGACTGCTTCCACCGCGTTCTGGTGAAGTACGCCTGAACCAACGGTCGGTGTATTCAATGGCGCCGCGCGAAGTGGCAACGCTGCTGGCGCTGCTGCCGCAGCAGGCCACTGCGCCTGAAGGGCTGACGGTCTCCGAACTGGTACAGTTTGGTCGCCAGCCGCATCAAAGCTGGTTTCAGCAATGGTCACGTGACGATCAGCGTATTTTAGAGGCTGCCTTGCAGGCCGCTGATCTCGACGCGCTGGCTGATCGACCGCTGGAGTCGATGTCGGGTGGGCAGCGTCAGCGTGCCTGGCTGGCGATGACCATCGCTCAGGCGACGCCTTTACTGCTGCTTGATGAGCCCACCTCAGCGTTGGATTTAGGTCATCAAATCGAAGTGTTTGAGCTTATTCGCTGGCTGTCGGTAGAAGGAGGCAAAACCATCGCGATGGTGGTGCACGATCTGGTGAGCGCGTGTCGCTATGCTGATCATCTGATAGCGATGAAGGACGGTGCTATCGTGGCAGAAGGCGTGCCTTCCGAGATTGTGACGCGTGATTTGGTGCGGGAGCTTTACAACATTGAGTGTGAATTGATTATCGATCCGCTTTCCAACAGTCCGGTGTTAACGCAAATTCGCCGCGCCCAGTAGCGGTCTGCAAGGTTGGCTAGCGGGGTAAAGAATGCCCCAGCGTGCCGCCGTCCGATGCTTCAACGGCTGTATGAAGAGGGCACGCATTGCGTCGGCGAGTAGATTGCTCGCACAAACACTTTTCAGGCAGAGTCTGATGACGGCACCAGCGTAGTACGCCACCGAACTCTGTTATTCATCGAATGGCTCGAGAGGCTTCCAAGTGAGTAAGTTTTCAAGCGAAGAAGTGCTGACCGTCAAGCACTGGAACGACACGTTATTCAGCTTCACATGCACAAGAGAGCGCGGCCTACGCTTCAAGAATGGTCAATTCGTCATGATTGGGCTAGAAGTCGAAGGTCGGCCGCTGGTAAGAGCGTATTCCATCGCTAGCCCCAACTATGCCGATGAGCTTGAGTTCTTCTCGATCAAGGTGCCAGACGGCCCATTAACATCGCGGTTACAGCATCTCAAAGTGGGCGACAAGGTGCTGGTGAGTCGCAAACCTACCGGTACGCTGGTGCTCGACGATTTGCGGGAAGGACGCCATCTGTATTTGCTATCCACTGGTACCGGATTAGCGCCGTTCATTAGCCTGATTCAGGACCCTGAAACCTACGAGCGATTCGAACGCATCGTGTTAGTACACGGCGTACGCTGGACCAGCGAACTGGCCTATCGTGAATTTATTTCCAGTGAGTTGCTTGAGCACGAGTACCTGGCTGAAGAAGTACGTGAGAAGCTGATCTACTACCCCACGGTGACACGGGATGAGTTCGCCACCCAAGGGCGCCTGACCGATCATATCCGGAGCGGCAAGTTGGCTAACGACATTGGTCTGCCGCAGCTGGACCCCGCTGTCGACCGCGCGATGATTTGCGGTGGCCCGGCAATGCTGGAAGAAACGTCGCAGGTGCTTGATGAGCTTGGCTTCAAGGTGTCGCCGCGGATGGGAGAAGCGGGCGACTACGTGATTGAACGCGCCTTCGTCGAGAAATAGGCGCGTACGTCATCTACTTGCTATCCACAACGGCGCTCAATTGAGCGCCGTTGTGGTTATACCGCGTCCGGGCCTGTTTCGCCGGTACGGATGCGGATCACCTGCTCAAGCGGGGCAACAAAAATCTTGCCGTCGCCAATCTTGCCGGTATTGGCAACAGACGTAATGGCTTCGATCACCTGATCGACCATGGCATCATCAACTGCCGCTTCCAGCTTCACTTTCGGCAGAAAATCGACCACGTATTCAGCGCCGCGATACAGCTCGGTGTGGCCCTTCTGGCGTCCGAATCCTTTTACTTCAGTGACGGTAATGCCCTGTATGCCGATTTCCGAGAGTGCTTCGCGCACATCGTCCAGCTTGAACGGTTTGATGATGGCGGATACCAGTTTCATTGTCAGTTTTCCTTGGTTATGCAGTTGTCGGTCGCGTTGTTAGGAGTATGACGCCATAACGTGCGGCCGTCGTCGAGTGTCGGCACAGGTGCTTTTAGCATAAATCAATTTGGCGTTTTTTCATCCTGTTCGCCATTGGCGAATCGGGCAATCTATTGATCAGTAACCGTTATCCCTTGCGGAATAAACGCCCGTCCCACGTTCGTCAAAACGTTGCGATCCGTGCATTAAAACGCTGCAATTCGTGCATTGATTGACGCTTCGACCGCTCCTTTTGAAGGGATGCCGTGTTCCTCTGCGTCTTTCGATATGCTGCCGCGCCCGGTTGTATGATTGTCTGACGTTAATAATTAACGGCAGACATCGTGCCATTCCTGATAATTGATCATTAAAATCATTGAGTTATCGCATGGTTTCGGCGTGTGCCTGGGCCTTGGTAAGCGCTGTCTAGAGCCGGCAATCGTTCAGTGCGCCATAATGGTGCGGCAGCGTGCAATGCATTTCTGCTTTGCACTGTTTCGCTTCACGCGGCGCTATAGTTGCTGGTGGACGGTTCGGCAGCGGTATGCGGATGGTGCAGCGACGCGATTGGCACTGGAATTTCCGGTCAATAGTGTGGAAGATGTGTGGTTAACGGTGCATTGCACCAGCAAGAGCGTTATTCGACGCTCTCTCGCGTTTCAGGCAAGGAGTAGGACACTATGTCCAATAACGATATTTTCGGTCGCATCGCGCAGAATATTGGCGATAAGCTTTCCAATGTTTCGCAAGGCCCGGAAGAGTTACAGCGCACCGTGCAAGGCGCTATGAAAAGTGCCTTCGACCGACTCGATCTAGTGTCGCGAGAAGACTTCGACATCATGATGGACGTGCTGACTCGCACTCGCTCTCGTGTGGAATCACTCGAGTCTCGCCTCGCCGAGCTGGAGTCCCAACTGGCTGCTGGTCAGCCGTCTGCGAGCAGTGAGTCCGGCTCGGCCGACCATTCGAACGACGAATAGTAATAAATTGCGTACGTGCTAACGTGCGCTTTAATGCTGTCGTCTGCGTGGCTTCCCGCTTTTTGCGAAGGCATCCTCTGCCGGTAGCGGGCCTCCACAGCGCACCAGCCGACGGCAGCTCGCTTTTGAGTCAATGGCGATGAGCGCTGGCGTACCAGTAAAGCGCCGATGCCTTCCGACCACTGGCTACGCGCGGCTAGCGGGGCATCTCGCTAGCCGCGGCCTCAGTGTAGTAGATGCGCTGACCAGTCGAAGTAATCCTATAAATATACAAGAAAGCCTCACATTGAAGGGGCGAATAGCTGTGGAGCTTGAATGTCTTCCTCACCCTCACCTGTAGAACTGACGCTTAGAGGTGTCATCCTCGGGGCCGTCATCACGCTGCTGTTCACAGCGGCCAATATATATCTGGGGCTAAAGGTCGGGCTGACCTTCGCTTCCTCGATTCCCGCTGCCGTTATTTCGATGGCAGTTCTGCGCTGTTTCAAGAGCTCCAGTATTCTTGAAAATAATATGGTGCAAACGCAGGCGTCTGCCGCCGGCACGCTCTCCTCCGTCATTTTTATTTTGCCCGGCCTGCTGATGATGGGCTATTGGAGCGGCTTCCCGTTTTGGCAGACCTCCGCGATCTGCGCCATCGGTGGCGTTCTCGGGGTGCTGTTTACCATTCCGCTGCGGCGGGTAATGGTGGTGCACAGCACCTTGCCGTATCCCGAGGGAGTGGCGGCGGCAGAAATCCTGCGCGTCGGTAGCCCTGGTGAGGATTATGCTGAAGCGCCCGTCGCACGGCCCAAGGTGGTTGAGGATGGGCGTGCAGCGCCCGGTGGGCGCGAGCTGCTAATCGGCAGCGTTATCTCAGCCTTGTTTGCGCTCTGTACCACTGGATTCAAGGTGCTGGCTGACTCCGCAACGCTATGGCTGAACGCCGGCCGAAGCGCCTTCCTGATACAGCCCGGTTTCTCCCTGGCGATGGTGGGGGCGGGTTACCTGATGGGCGTTAGCGGTGGTATCGCGCTCTTCATTGGTATCGCGCTGTGTTGGGGCGTGTTCGTGCCGCTGGGCATGCTGTGGGCGGATCATCCTGCCGGTGTTGCCTTGGGCGATATCGGGATGAACGTGTGGTCGTCCCAAGTACGCTTTCTGGGGGCTGGGGTTATCGGGGTCGCAGCGGTGTGGACACTGATTACCTTGCTGAAGCCAATGGTGAAGGGGGTGATGGCCTCGCTGCGTGAAGCAGGCCACTTCGCCGCCGAGAAGGATCGGCGCGATCGTGACATTCCGATCAGCATCCAACTGCTGCTTAGTGGCCTGATGCTAGTGGCACTGCTGGTGGTGTTCTATCAGTTCCTGCATTCAGCGGCTCCGATGCTTTCCGCGGGAGCACTGTGGGCAGCCATTATCGGGTGCTCGCTGTTTTCGTTTATTTTTGGCTTTTTGGTCGCGGCGGCGTGCGGTTACATGGCGGGCCTGATTGGCTCTTCCAGCAGCCCCATTTCCGGTATCGGTATTATCGCGGTGGTGCTGGTATCGCTGCTTATTGTTGCCCTTGAAAGTGTGGTGGGCGGGCTGACAAGCCACGGTGGGCAGTTGGCGATTGCGCTGACGCTATTCACTGCCTCGATCGTTATCGCCATGGCTGCCATTTCTAATGACAACCTGCAGGATTTGAAGGCAGGGCTAATGGTTGGTGCCACTCCCTACAAGCAGCAGGTGGCGCTGATTATTGGCTGCGTGGTGGGGGCGCTGATCATACCGCCCGTACTGGAGCTTTTGTACCACGCCTATGGTTTTGCGGGCGCACTGCCGCGGCCGGGCATGGATGAAACGCAGGCGCTGGGCGCGCCGCAGGCAACCCTGATGACGGCGATTGCCCAAGGCGTGTTCAAGCACCAGTTGGACTGGTCGATGCTGCTTTCCGGCGTGGGTGTCGGCATCGTACTGATCGTTATCGACACTGTGCTGCGCCGCACCACGCGCTCGCTCAGCATGCCGGTGATCGCGGTAGGAATGGGCATCTACCTTCCTTCCAGCGTTAACGGGGCACTGATTTTCGGCGCTATCGTATGCTGGTTCGTTAATCGCTATTTCTCGCGTCGTGCACAACTTAGCGGCAACACGCTCGAGGCCGAGCTTGATCGCCCTAGGCGTCGCGGAGTATTGCTGGCGTCAGGGCTTATTGTGGGCGAAAGCTTGATTGGTATCCTGGTGGCGGCGCTGATCGGTGCCACCGGCAACGATACGCCGTTGGCGCTGGTGGGCAGTGATTTCGCGAACATCGCACAATGGCTATCGCTCGCTGCATTTATCGCCTTTTGCGTGTGGTTCTACCGCTATTTGATCAAACAGCGCCGCTCAATCTAACGAAAATGACAAAAAGCGCGTAAACGGCGCGCTTTTATTGCCGATATGACAGTCACTTGGCCATTATGCTGGAGGGCAGTCATGTCGTTTTCGGTAGTTCGCAGTCGCGCACTGGTGGGGCTCGATGCTCTGCCGGTGCAGGTAGAAGTGCATATTTCTAGCGGATTGCCGGGCCTTGCCATCGTGGGTATGCCGGAAACCGGCGTGCGCGAGAGTCGCGAGCGGGTGCGCAGCGCATTAATCAATGCCGGTGCTGATTATCCCAGCCGCCGCACAACGCTGAATCTTGCCCCGGCCGATTTGCCCAAGGAAGGCGGGCGTTTCGATCTGCCCATTGCGCTGGCGATTATGGTGGCCTCGGGGCAAATCGATGCTTCGTCGCTGGAAGGCGTCGAGTGTGTTGGTGAACTGGCGCTCGATGGTTCTTTACGATCAGTTGGGGCCATCTTGCCGGTCGCACTGGCCGCACGCGACTATGGCGCTGCGCTCATTGTTGCCGCGGGCGATGCCAGCGAAGCCGCGCTGGTCGATGGTCTTAAGGTGTATGCCGCCGCTCATTTGCGTGATGTTATTGCTCATTTGAGAAACGAGCAGCGCATTGAGTGCGTTGGGCATATGCAGCCCGCTGAATACAAAAATGAATTACCTGACCTTGCTGATGTCAGAGGACAGTATCAGGCACGACGTGCGCTAGAGATCGCTGCAGCCGGTGGGCACAACGTACTGTTAGCGGGGCCTCCCGGCTCGGGTAAAACCATGTTGGCCGAGCGTCTGCCCGGGCTTTTACCACCGCTTGACTGGGAGCAGCGGCTAGCCGTCGCGACCATTCGCTCTCGCAGTGGTTATCCGCCATTGGCGAATTGGGGGCGTAGGCCCTTTCGGCTGCCGCACCATGGCGCCAGCCCCGGGGCATTGATTGGCGGTGGTAATCCGCCAATCCCGGGCGAAATTACCTTGGCTCATCACGGTGTTCTGTTCCTGGATGAGCTGCCAGAGTTTGATCGCCGCGCGCTGGAAGGGCTGCGCGAGCCGCTCGAATCGGGCGTAGTGTCGATTTCGCGGGTAGGGCGCCAAGCGGTGTTTCCGGCGGCCTTCCAACTGATAGCGGCAATGAATCCTTGCCCTTGCGGTTATTTGGGGGATGCTCGCCGGCAGTGCCGTTGCAGTGTGGCTCAAGTTCAGCGTTACCGGTCGCGTATTTCTGGCCCATTATTGGATCGCATTGATCTACAGGTAGAGGTTAATGCGGTGTCCACCGACGAGCTGGCTCAGCAAAGCTGCGGTGAGTCTTCTCATCAGGTGAGGGCAAGAGTGGCCAAGGCGCGAGAGCGTCAGGCGCAGCGCGGCGCGCTGAATGCAAGGCTGCCGGTAGCTCAGTTGGAGGCGGCGTGCAGTCTGCATGAGTCGGAGCGTAGTTGGTTCGCCCATGCGCTCGATCGACTAGGGTATTCGGCCCGTAGCTATCACCGAGTGCTGCGTGTTGCTCTGTCCATCGCCGACTTGGAACAAAGCTCTACCTTAACGCGTCACCATTTGATGGAAGCAGTCGGATATCGTCAACTTGATCGAATGTTGCGTGGAGAAGCGCGTTAGTTCTTGTATAAATTGCAATAGTGTCTTATCTCTTTACATACGGTTACCCATTTTTCTTTCGTTTATCGCCAGCTTATGAAAACACCATTCGTCATCGCCGTTTCTTTGTTCGCTATGTTGGTGTCGCTGACTCAAGTAAGCGCTGCTGTTTATCCACCTTTTCAACGTGTCCAGGAAAGCCCTGGCGCCAGTCCTTCGCCGCGAGTAACTGCCAAAGAACTGGCGCGTACGGCACCGGGAGCCGACCCTGAAGTCATTGCGATGGGATTGGCTGCAATGCGCTGCGCGCAGGCCAATGGGCAAGGGGTAGATGCCACCCGTTTGGGTATCATTGATTACAGCATGTCTTCTCGTACCCCGCGTTTGTGGGTGTTTGATCTTCCTCACCGGCGTTTGCTTTTTCATGAACTGGTCGCTCATGGTTCAGGCTCGGGCGGTGATGTCCCCACGCGCTTTTCGAACCTGAATAACACCCACGCTTCCAGTATCGGTCTCTATCTCACGCAGCAAACCTACCAGGGTGCCAACGGCTACTCCCTGCGCATGGCGGGGCTCGATAAAGGATTCAACGATGCCGCCATGGATCGAGCCATCGTGCTGCACGGTGCCACGTACGTGAACAACGACATCGGCAAGCAGCTTGGTCGTCTGGGCCGTAGCTGGGGATGTCCGGCATTGCCCAAGAGCAAAAGCAGGCCAATCATCAATGTGATGAAAGATGGACAGTTTCTGTTTGCGTACTATCCCGATAAGCGTTGGCTTACGCAGTCCTCGCTGGCGCAGTGCGCAGTGGCGCGTTTGGGCAATGCTAATGCGGTAAAAAATCTGGCCAGCGCGCGTTAGTCGAAGCGGCAGGCAGGCTTTGTAAGCAGCGCTATTTGAAAATACCCTGAAGGTGGGAGAAATATCCCACCTTCAGGGTATTTTCGTATCAAAGGTAGCGCGATAGCTGACCGCACATATGGCGTGCAGCGATGGGGACTATTCGGCTGCGCCAATAACGTCGAAAAGTGCGTCCAGCCTGCCTGGCTGTAACGCATCAGCGACAGTAGTAATGCGCAGTATATGGCCCAACGCGGGATGCGGTGGGCGATGAACGATAACGTCCTGGTCCAGCAGCGCTTGCTGAGCAGCGGCGGCCTGAGCGGCGTTTTCCAGTCTGAGCGCCACGAAGTTAGTAACGCTGGGGAAGACGGTCAGGCCTTTTGAGCTCAATAGCTGTGTGAGCTTCTCACGCTGCGCCACTACCTGATCGATATGTGTCTGAACTTCTTGCTGTTGGGTCAGCAGGAATTCGGCTGCCGCCAGCGATACCGATGCCACCGCGTAATGAATGCGTGCCTTCAGCATCACCTCAATCAGATCTTTTTCGGCGATTGCGTAGCCTACCCGCAAGCCCGCCAGCCCGTAGGCCTTCGAAAAGGTACGTAGCCGTATCACGCCTTCCAATGGCTGGCTGTCTTCTTCGGCGCTGAATTCGTAATAGGCTTCGTCGAGCAACAGCGAGCACTGCTCAGGAAGGCTGTCGCGCAACGTGACGATATCGGCGTGAGAATAGGTGTATCCACTGGGATTGTCTGGGTTGGCAAGATAAACCAAACGCGCGTGATGAAGGTGCGCAGCCTCGTTTAGCGCTGCGAGATCTGGCGCCAGCGTGTCGTGTGTATCGATATAGCGTGGCTCGATCAATCGACAGCCGTTGCTTTGCGCAAAGTAGCTGAAGGTGGGATAGGTGCCAGCGCTGCAGACCACCGTGGTGCCTGGCTCGCAAAGAGCGCGTAGCGATAGCGCGAGGAGGCTGTCAGCGCCTGCATCGACGACAATTTCATCGTTGTCGATGTTGAGGTGAGCAGCCAGCAGCCTGCGCAATTCGTAGCACTCTGCATCGGAATAACGGCGCGCCAACGCCGCGACCTGATCACCAAACTGGGCTTGTAACGCATGATGCGCCATATCAAGCCCTTCGTTCGAGCCTAACTGGTGATGCAGTTTGCGGCCGGTTTTTCGCTCTGCCGCGGCAAGGCCCGGAAAGGGATTATTAGGTCCTTCGCGACGAAGGTGAGCAGCGATGGTGCGCATTCAAGCCTCCAAAATGCGTCGAGAATTCAGTAAAGGGCGGATTGATCGAAGTAAGCGATGGCCCTATATACGCGCGGTAGCGCTGGTTTTGGGTAGTGAAACGCTCAGGGATGCGCGCTTTTGGGCACCGACGTTCCGTCGAAGGCGCCCTGGGTAACCATCGAAAGAGGGCGCTTGTCGTTATGCCCAATCCGCAGCTCGAGGCGGTAAGGGTAGAGCGTTCGGTCGCTTAACGGCAGCGGCGTGCTATTGAGCAATCGTGCATCGAGTATCCATAGTGAGTCAGGCAACTCACCCGTTGATGACGGGGCCCAGGACACTACGCGGGGCGGATTCTTGAGGCTGAGTAGCCCTCTGGTGAGCGCGTCGCGCAGTTCGCGCGGTGTCACGTGAAGCACGTCCTGGTTGTTTTCTTCGCTGTACACCGCGGGCTGGCTGATTAGGATGATCTGTTGCGGAGTGCGATCGTTCCAGTGTGCCTCTTTCACCAGGAATTCGGCGGCATCCCTGCCAAGACGCGAGACCGCATTTTTTTGCTGCTGTTGTGGGCTGACCTGATTGCTGCCACACCCTGACAGCACTGTCGCGGTCACAGCGACCGCGATTAAATGCCTAGCGATGCGCAGCATAGCGCCACCCCGCAATTGCCAAGGCTAGCCAGCCAATAATGAGCAACGTTCCGCCGATGGGGGTAACAAAGGCGACGGGTGTTAGCCCCGAGATCGCCAATATATAAAGTGAGCCTGAAAACAGTACAGTGCCGCCTATCCAGCAGTAGAGCGTTACGCGGGGAAGAGAGGTTCGCCAGCCGCCTAGCAGCGCCATCAGCGCGATGGTGTGCCACATCTGGTAGGTAACGCCGGTATGAAAGGCGTCGAGCATTCTGGGCGACAGGTAGTGGCTGAGCGAGTGAGCACCGAAAGCGCCCAGTGCGATAGTAAGCGCACCGCTGGCGGCACAAACAACCCATAAGCGTTGGTGAAAGGTGGTGGACACATCAACCTCGGTTAGCTGCTCTCGCCGTGGCGAGGATCGAATCAGAGTCAATATAGCGGTATCATAGCGGTTTTCGAAGATGGAGCCGAATGCTCCGTGCGTTGGCAGGACACTCATCATGCAGCTCTATTTGAATGGCGAAGCGCAAGAGTTCAACGTAACCACCGTTGCTGAGCTAGTCGCTGCGCTAAAGCTTACCGGAAAGCGTATTGCCGTCGAGCGCAACGAACAGATCGTTCCGCGTTCCCGCCATGCTGAAACAGCACTTGCCGAGTTTGATCGTATCGAGATCGTGCATGCGATAGGTGGCGGCTAGACGCATCTCGCCCGTTTTCAGCGCCATGCGCGTTTTTTCCCTATTCAGGAGATGTTCATGACTTCAGCTCAAGCCTCCGCGTCATCAGTAGACCAGGCGTGGCAAATTGCCGGTCGCACCTTTCATTCGCGGCTGCTGGTAGGCACCGGCAAGTACAAGGATTTCACCGAGACTGGCGAGGCCATCCAGGCCAGCGGTGCCGAGATTGTTACCTTCGCAGTGCGCCGTGCCAACATCGGCCAAAACGCTGATGCGCCCAACTTGTTGGACGTAGTTAGCCCCGACCGTTATACGCTGTTGCCGAACACCGCGGGCTGCTACAACGCACGCGATGCGGTGCGCACCTGCCAACTGGCACGTGAACTTCTTGATGGCCATTCGCTGGTCAAGCTTGAGGTGCTGGGTGACGAAAGCACTCTTTATCCCAACGTGGTCGAAACGCTGAAGGCGGCACGCGAGCTGATCGACGACGGTTTCGATGTGATGGTCTATACCAGCGATGACCCGATCGTTGCGGCCGAGCTCGAGTCGATGGGGGCCTGTGCGGTAATGCCACTTGGCTCTTTGATTGGCTCGGGGCACGGCATTCTCAATCCATACAACCTCAGCCTGATTGTTGAAAACGCGAAGGTGCCGGTACTGGTGGACGCTGGCATTGGCACCGCGTCGGACGCAGCGCTTGCCATGGAAATGGGCTGTGCCGGTGTGCTGATGAATTCGGCGATTGCCCACGCTCGTCAGCCGGTGCTGATGGCGCAGGCCATGCGCAAGGCCATTGAGGCAGGGCGCGAAGCCTTTTTGGCGGGCCGCATGCCGCGCAAACTGCAAGGCGAGGCTTCCTCTCCCAACGAAGGACGAATTCAAGCGTGACCAGTAGTAGCGACGATACCTCAACGGTAGACGCCCAAGCGGCGGATAACAGCGACACCGCCCACCATCGCGCGGTACGCAGCTATGTATTGCGTGCTGGAAGAATGACGCAAGCGCAGTCCCGCGGGCTCGAGGAAGTATTCCCGCGCCTGGGTCTAACGCTCGATCAGGGGCGTCTTGATCTCGACCAAGTGTTTGGGCGCAAGGCCCCGCGTGTTGTCGAAATTGGGTTCGGTATGGGCGGTTCCTTGCTCGAGCAGGCGCGTAGTCAGCCGGAGGTCGATTTCATTGGCATCGAAGTGCACCCTCCCGGTGTTGGCAAGTTGCTCGATGAGCTCGATAAAGCCGGCCTGACCAACGTGCGCGTCTTCCGCGAAGACGCCATCAAGGTGCTCGACGATTCTCTTCCTGAGCAGTCGCTGTCGTTGCTACAGCTGTTCTTCCCTGATCCTTGGCCGAAGAAGAAGCATCATAAACGCCGCATCGTACAGGCTGATTTTGTGCAGCGCGTGGCGCGTGTGCTCGAGCAAGGCGGCAAGCTGCACATGGCTACCGATTGGGAGGCTTACGCTGAGCATATGGTCGAGGTGATGGAGCAGCAGCAGGCGCTGTTTGAAAACACCGCCTCATCAGGCGCCTATGTGCCGCGTCCCGAAGCTAGACCGCTCACCAAATTCGAAGCGCGTGGTGAGCGTTTGGGGCACGGTGTGTGGGATCTGGTTTACCGACGCCGGTAGACGATTCAGCGGCGGCCACCCGCTCGCGTCCGGCTGAATATCGGTCGGTCGCCACGCGGTGGCGCTTTCGCAGAAGCTTTCAAGGAGATCAAGATGCCCGAGGTATCCGCTGAAACCGAAGTGGATGCGCGGCCGCCCTTGCTTAATTGGCTGATCGTGGTAACGCTGGTCACGATTGTGGCGTCCTGCCTGTATCTTGGTAACTACTACCTTGGGGAAACCCCTAGCAGCAAACCTGTGTGGTATTCGTTGCCGCTGTTCTGTTCGCCGCTCGCTGAGTCGTGCTCAACGCGCACGAGTGCGGGTGCTTCCATTGGTATGCGCCTTGAGTCGGGCGAGAAAGGCACGCTGCTGGCGACGCCACGTATTTCTGGTATGGCGCCTTCGCGCATCATGTTTCGTGTGATCAATCTTGATGATCGGGGAACGCAGCGACGGGACGTGGTTGCTACTCGCTCAGCGGCCCCTGTCCAGCTGAATACCCGCACTGAGTCTTGTTCCAGTTCGCGCAACAATTGGCGCATCGAGCTGGTTGTGACAACGCCATCTCGAACGCAAGGAACGTGGAGCGATGTATCGCTGCCATGCGTGCAGGCACAGCTCGCTCAGCCGAACTAACGTCTTAAAACAGGGCAACTTCTGCGCTGAAAGTCGCCGGGCTTATACGAATGTCCACAGTTGACATAAATTCTTCTTATTAAGGTGTGAATAAATTTGGTCGCTGTGAAGCGATCCCTAGTGCCTGCGTTCAAAAAATAAAAACATATATTTTTCATACAGTTGAGTATTTTGTGCGCTTCTTTACCAAAAACTGTATGAATCATCAGTTGATTTTTTTCGTAGTGGCTATTCGTGATGAACGTGCATCGTGTGAAAGTGTCCACCAAGTTATCCACAGGTGGCTGTGACTATTCTGTCAGTTAGCGTGTGAATAACTTTTATCGCCGTTAACCTTGCCGTAACAAAAAAGCCGACGCTGCATGCGTCGGCTTTCTCATTTCCAATCCAACGACCTGTTGTTACTTGTCGGAAGGATTGATATCCATCAGGTTAACTTTGAAGATCAAGGTTGCGTTGGGACCGATGGGACCAACGCCTGCCGGGCCATAGGCGAGTTTGGCAGGAATATAGACTTCCCACTCGTCGCCGGGCTGCATGAGTTTAAGCGCTTCCTGCCAGCCAGGAATCACTTCTTTTACCTTGAAGGTGACCGGCTCGCCCTTTTCATAGGAGCTGTCGAACACTTTGCCGTCGAGCTGTTTGCCTTCGTAGTTTACGCGAACAGTATCGTTGGCTTCAGGATGCTGACCGCCTTTACCGCTCTTAAGCACTTTGTACTGAAGACCGGAAGCGGTGGTTTTAACGCCATCCTTTTTAGCGTTGTCCTTCAGGAAGGCGTCGCCTTGCTTGGCGTTGTCCTTGCCTTCCTGCTCCTGCTCATTTTTCTGCTTCTCAAGCTGCTGCTTCTGGAAGTTCATCAGGATTTGCTGAGCGTCTTCCTGAGACAGCTTGGGATCGCGATCGGAGTAAACATCGTCGAGCGCTTCCTTGAAAGAACTAAGCTTCAGCTCAGGATCAATCTGCTTAAGGCTTTGCGCAACGTTCATGCCGATGCTGTAGGCCACTTTCTGTTCGTCGGACTGGGGACCCTTGCCGTTATCGCCGTTGTCGTCCGACGAATTCGAGCAGCCCGCCAGGGCAATTACTACGGCGCCTACTGTAGCGGCGCTCACTAGCTTGTTCATGAAAACTCCTTGAGTGAAGAACGGCCCCGCGAGGCCGCCGCAAAATGTCCGAAGCGCAATGTATCAGATGCGCAGGGGGTTATTCGAGGGTAATACGTTGGGCCGCCTGGCGAACCTTCAAGATGATGGCGCCATGATGTGCAGTTATTTTTCCGTGCCACAGCTGCCACGCTTGCTCGCTGGGAGCATTCTCATCGCGCTCGAGAAGTGCCAGACGGCGCAGCGTTTCGCGCTCAGACTCAAGCTCGGCGCTCTTGATCGCATTGCGCATGGTGGCTAGCGGCGGAGAGCGTTCAAGCAGCGGCTTCAGCTCTCTGCGCATTAAGCGCAACGGCACGGTAAAGCGCTGCTGCCAGCGACGAATTTCCTCAAGCTGAGCGGGCGTCCTCAAATGCTCGTGGCGACGCTCCAGCCAGCAGTAAAACAGCAGCTCTGGGATATCGATACCAGCATTATCCTGAAGCTCAAGCATCTGTTGTTCCTGACCGGGAAGGGCGTGCAACGCGACCGCAAATGTCCATAGCGAGTGCGTCGCGTGTTGCTGAATATCGATCAAGGCGAAACTCCGCTGTGCAATGAAGAATGAGGCAAGCAAGTGATAGAATGCGCGCATTCTGTCTTGTTTCTCAAGAAGGCGCAGCCGCCTTCTTCCATCACGCTGGCGGCTCAACGATCGCTGGTTAAGAGGTAACCCATGATTGCATTCCGCCAGCTTGCGCTCGTGCGCGGTGGTGAGCCTTTGATCGAACCCTCCGATCTGATCATCAATGATGGTGAGAAAGTGGGGATTGTTGGGACTAACGGCGCGGGTAAGTCCAGCCTGTTTGCCCTGATGCTGGGCGAACTGGCCGCTGATCGCGGTGAGCTTGCCATTACCAATGGTGCGCGTATCGCGCACATGGCGCAGGAAATCGATGCGCGCGATCGTACCATCACCGATTATGTGCTGGATGGCGATCATGCGCTGCGAGCGGTTGAACATCAGATCGATGCAGCACAGCAGGCCGGTGATGATATGCGCTACGCCGAGCTCCTCGGCGAACTTGAGCATCACGACGGCTATACGGCGCGACCGCGTGCCGAGCAACTGCTGGTGGGGCTTGGCTTCGCTCAGCACGAACTCGACCAACCGCTGAGTGCCTTCTCCGGTGGATGGCGGATGCGTGCCAACCTTGCCCGCACGCTGTTTACGCCTTCCGACATTTTGCTGCTCGATGAGCCCACCAACCACCTGGATCTGGACGCGCTGTTCTGGCTGGAGCAGTGGCTGGTGCGCTACCCCGGAACGCTGTTGCTGATTTCCCACGACCGCGACTTTCTCGACGGCGTGTGCAACCGCATTCTGCATTTCGATCAGCGTCAGTTGGTGCTATACACCGCTAATTACTCTTCGTTTGAGCGGATGCGTGCCGAGCGACTGGCGAGCCGAGAGGCTGAACGTGTGAAGCAAGAGGCGCGGCGCGCCGAGCTCGAGGACTTCGTGCGGCGCTTTCGCGCCAAGGCGACCAAGGCTCGGCAGGCGCAAAGTCGCCTGAAAATGCTCGAGCGTATGGGGGAGATCGCCCCGCTGCGCGCCGAGTCGCCTTTCACCTTTTCTATCGAGGCGTGGGACAAGATTTCCTTCCCGCTGCTCTCTCTCGATCAAGCCAATATTGGCTATGCTGAGCCGCCCGTGCTTAAACATGTGCGCTTATCGTTAGCGCCGGGTGATCGTATCGGCTTGCTGGGGCCCAACGGCGCCGGTAAATCAACGCTGATCAAAGCGCTAACCGGCGATTTGCCCCTGCTGAGCGGTGAGCGGGTTGAAGGTGAGCACTTGAAGCTCGGCTATTTTGCGCAGCATCAGGTAGATGCGCTCGACCTGGATGCTTCTGCCTATCTGCATATCCAGCGCATGTCGCCGCAAAGCTCCGAGCAGGAGATTCGCAACTTTCTGGGCGGCTTCGATTTTCGCGGCGATGATGCCTTCGCCGCGGTAGGGCAGTTTTCCGGTGGCGAGAAAGCGCGTGTCGCCTTGGCGTTGATTGCATGGCAGAAGCCGAACCTGCTGCTGCTCGATGAGCCGACCAACCACCTTGATCTCGAAATGCGAGAGGCGCTTACCGACGCGCTGGCACGTTTTGAGGGCGCGGTGGTGATCGTCTCGCACGACCGTCACCTGATGCGCGCCAGTGTCGATCGCTTTTGGTGTGTTGCCGACGGTCAGGTGGCACCTTTCGACGGTGATCTCGACGATTATCAACGCTGGCTTAAGGAGCGCGGTACGTCATCGGGCAAAGCAAAGGTTGCGCCGGAAATTGAGCAAAGCGCTGCCGAGCCTGAGGTCGAGAGCCCCGCCAGTACGCAAGCAGACAAGCGCCAGCAGCGGAAGCAGTCGGCCGCCCAGCGCGAACAGCTTAAACCGTTGAAGAAAGCGCGCGATGCGGCAGAGAAAAAAATGTCGTCATTGCAGAAAGAGATGGCGGTAATCGAAGAGCGACTGGGCGATCAAACGCTTTACAGCGATGAAAACAAGGCAAAACTGCTACAGTTGACTCAGCAACGCGGCGAACTTGGCACGGCGTTGGAAGATGCCGAGCAGCAGTGGTTGGAAGCCGAAGAAGCGCTTGAGGCCGCACAGCGATAATGCGCTGCGAAAGCTCCGGCGGTTAATGAGTCTCTTACGGTAGGAGGTTGCATGAACAAGATAACGATCCCGCTAGGCGTGGTGTTGGCCTGTGCCTTAGGGGTTGTGGGATGCTCGAAAGCGGAGCACGACGGCAACCATGAAAACGCTCAGCCTTCAGCGCAGCAGCTGAGTGCGTGTTCGCCGGGGCAACTGGAAGTAGCGGAAGCCGGAGGCGACGCCGGGGCGGGCTCTGTCTATTTAAGCTACACCTTCACCAATACGGGGGACGCGGCCTGTACGCTCAATGGCACTCCCGGGGTGCAGCGTATCAGTGCCGACCATGGCGAGATTCCGCCAACGGTAGCGCCACAGGCGGGCGAGCACAGCATCACGCTTAAGCCTCACGATCACGCTTATCTCTCGATCGGCCTCACTAATATGGGACGTGACGGTTCGCCGTACGATACCGATGAGTGCAAGCCGGTAGCGCTGCAAGGATTAGCGATAACGCTGGATAAAGGCGTGCAGCCGATCAAGGTGGCTCACCAAGGCTACGGCTGCTCAACGGGCATCGATAAGCTGGAAGTGCAGCCATTCTCGGCCACTGATCCGGGCGCTTCATAACGCACGTTCGCATTAGCGGCGGTGTAGCGCTCGCAGGTACTTCTCTATTTCATTGGGGAAGGTGTACAGCAACGCGATAAGCGCTATCGCCGCACCGCTTGGGCGACGATAGCGATGCTCCCAGTCACGAATGTCCTCTGGTGTCACGCGCATTAGCGTGGCCATGTCGTCCATGCCCAACCCCAATTTGATCCGCGCGATCTTGAGCTGATTGGTTGTATCGACCGATACCAGCCGCTTGATGGATGTCCAGTCATCGACATCATGTGCCGGTGGTGTTGCCCTCAAGCTAGTGTCCATAGCGTTGTTCCTCGTTGTCAGTGGCCTTGCGCACCGCAAGAGCGCGAATGGTATCCGCGTGCGTGCGCCAAACGGCTACATGTAACTGCTGGCCAACATAACCGAAAGTAACCAGGTGCTCTTCACCCTGTTGTGAGGCTGCGCACTGGAAAGAGCAGCGCTCGTGCTCGATGATTTCAAGCGTGAGCCACAGCGGTAGATGGTAGCGATCCATATTGATGGCATTGCTGATTGGATCGATTTCAAAATGGTAAGGCATGATAACTATCCGCAGATATGAAGGCTGAGTCGGTCAGCTATGCTGAGCTTCCCTTTGGGATGTTTTGCAGAATAGCAACGCATCCTGGTGGTTATCGGCGGGCAGCGGAGAGAATTTAGCGCGGAATTTTAAGCGCCGCGCTGGGGGCAATCAGAAAGGCAAAGGTGCGCGCAGTTACACTTCTAGCATGAAGGTGACGGGGCCGTCGTTAACCAGCGCTATCTGCATATCGGCCCCAAATTGGCCGCTTTGGGTCGCTGGCAATCGCTGCCTCGCGGCATCGAGCAAACGATCAAATATGGCGCGACCGTGTTCGGGCGATGCACCCTGAGAGAAGCCCGGACGCAGCCCTTTCGCGGTGTCTGCCACCAGCGTAAATTGTGATACCAGCAGCAACTCTCCACCGCTTGCCTCAAGCCCCAGATTCATCTTGCCGTTGTCATCGGAGAAAATGCGGTAGTTAAGCAATTTATGCAGCATCTTCTCTATCTGCGCGTCGCCATCTTCCTTCTCAACGCCAATTAACGCGAGCAACCCCGGACCAATCTGGCCGATGGTGTGATTGTCCACGGTAACGGATGCCTGGGTAACTCGCTGGATAAGGGCTTTCATGGGGTGGCTCTTGGATTGTCTGAAGGTCGTATGGATGCTTTGCCGTTGGCGCTGCTGGCGCGGTCGTTCGAAAAGGTTACCACCATTGCCAAAAATGATGCGCGGGGCCGTTGCCTTTACCCACGTTGAGTCGCGAGGATTCTTCCAGTGCGCGGGTCATGTAGTGCTTGGCTTCGTGCACTGCTGCTGAGAGCGAGGCACGTTGGGGAAGCAGGGCGGTAATCGCGGAGGCGAGGGTGCAGCCGCTGCCATGCAGGTTGCGGGTATCGATGCGCGGGGCGTCGAGTTGTTCGATAGCGCCGTTGTGATACAGCAGGTCGGCGCTATGCGGGGCATCAAGGTGGCCGCCTTTCAATAAGATGGCCGAAGGGCCGAGAGCGCTCAGTGCGGGAAGCAGTTGCTGCATATCATCGAGCGAAGCGGGCAGCGGGCAATCCAGCAGTGCGGCGGCTTCGGGTAAATTGGGCGTAATGACATCAGCAATGGGTACTAACACGTCGCGTACGGCTGCGATGCCAGCGCTATCGACAAGCGTATCGCCGCTTTTGGCGACCATCACCGGGTCGAGCACGACGTAGCGTGGGCGGTAATGCTCGATCGCGCGGCGCAGGGTAACGGCGGTGGCGCGATCGGCCACCATCCCTATCTTGACCGCATCTATAGTGATATCGCTGAAGACGCTATGCAGCTGTTGCTCAATAAGCTCGATGGGCATCGGCAGCACCTGCTGAACGCCCTGCGTATTCTGTGCCAGCACCGCCGTGATAACGCTAGTGCCGAAACCGCCCAATGCCGAGAAGGTTTTAATATCGGCCATTTGTCCGGCGCCGCCGCTAGGGTCAGTGCCAGCGATGCTCAGCAGGTGGGGAGGTGTCATACGTTTCTCGCTGCAATGCTGTCGGTCAGTGGTACAGGGTGTAAGTAGCCTGCACAGTAGGGCATGACCAGCCACTAAAGGTAAAGTGAGCGACATCACTTCCCACGCTGATTTATCAAATCATTAGCCCGCGAAGGTTTGATAACTCGATTGTATTGGTGATTGACCAAGAGTAGGCGTATAAGGTGTGTGGTCTTTACAACGTCGCGGTGAATAAGCGCCCCCAGGCGCGATACGCAAAATTCCTCCGCGGCCTGTAGCAGCATGCCCTCGCCGGTGTTCAACGATTTTGTTGGCTGGCACTGCATCGTTCAAAAATGTAGGAAAATTAGGAAAGTTTTTTCCAGACATTCGGGTTTGCGGTACACTTTAGGGTGTGACATTTCGCCGCGCTTAATAGATTTCAACATCACGCGGTCGATAACGGCGGGTAACACCGCTTTGGCAATATCGATAATTAGGCAATTAGCGGGCTGTCGGTATATCCGATTCAGCGCGCGCAAGGTCGAACATACGACCATAGGTACACGGCAAGTACCTCGACTTGATGAGTGAACAACGATGATAGCGCAATACTGGGCAGTGACTGTCTTTGTACTCGCAACTCTCGCGCTGCTGGCCTTCATGGTCGGTGCTGCCAGCGTTCTAGGTGGACGCGCTTGGGGACACGAGAAAAACATTCCTTTCGAATCCGGCATCCTGGGTGCTGGTTCCGCTCACGTTCGGTTTTCGGCGAAATTTTATCTGGTCGCCATGCTGTTCGTTATCTTTGATATCGAAGCCCTCTACATGTTTGCCTGGGCTGTGTCGGTACGTGAAGTGGGCTGGACTGGTCTCATCGGCGCCGCCGTCTTCATCTTCATTCTTCTTGCAGGTCTTGTGTTTGATGCGCGCATGGGCGCCCTAGACTGGGTGCCGAAAAAACGCGAGCACACCGCAGAACAGGCACGACACGAATCCTTTTAAATTCGCAGCATCCATTTCGATGGGTGCTGCGTTTTGCGTTTATTCAACGTCTGCGGCAGTTGCGCTGCCGCGACAGATCCAAGCTCTACGAGGCGATCTCCATGTCGTACAAGTTGACGCGCATCGACCCGAACACCCCTACCAATGCTAAATATCCCATTGGCAATCAGGGCGAAGTCGGCGATCCGATGGAGCAGCAGGCTCACAAGAATATTTTCATGGGCAAGCTTGAAGATGTACTGAGCTCGGCAGTGAACTGGGGCCGTAGCAACTCCTTGTGGCCATACAACTTTGGCCTCTCCTGCTGTTACGTGGAAATGACCACGGCCTTCACCGCGCCTCACGACGTGGCGCGCTTCGGCTCTGAGGTGCTGCGTGCTTCGCCGCGTCAGGCCGACTTCATGGTGGTGGCAGGTACCTGTTTTATCAAAATGGCACCGGTTATCCAGCAGCTCTATGACCAGATGCTCGAGCCGAAATGGGTTATCTCGATGGGGTCCTGTGCTAACTCGGGCGGCATGTACGACATCTACTCAGTGGTGCAGGGCGTCGATAAGTTTCTGCCGGTAGATGTCTACATTCCCGGCTGTCCGCCGCGCCCTGAAGCGTTCTTGCAGGGGCTTCAGCTGTTGCAGGAGTCGGTGCGTGAAGAGCGTCGTCCGTTGTCGTGGGTGGTGGGCGATCAAGGGGTTTATCGCAAGGAGATGCCGTCGCAGAAAGAGAAGCTTCGCGACCAGCGTATTGCGGTAACCGAACTGCGTACACCTGACGAAGTTTAAGTCCCGGCGGAAGACGACATTCAATGAGCGAACATCCTTTCTCTACTTCCCGCGGGCCTGATATGCCAACCGGCCTGGATCAGGCACCCGTCGTACAGGCGCTGTACAAGGCCTTTGGCGCGGACCGCTTTCATTTCCAGAACACCCTTACCGGCATGCCGGTGCTTTGGGTTGCGCGGGAAGACCTGCTCGACGTAATGAAGTTTTTGCGTCAGGGCGATAATGCGTTCGAAATGCTG
Source organism: Carnimonas bestiolae (assembly GCF_051251145.1). Classification (NCBI taxonomy): domain Bacteria; kingdom Pseudomonadati; phylum Pseudomonadota; class Gammaproteobacteria; order Oceanospirillales; family Halomonadaceae; genus Carnimonas; species Carnimonas bestiolae. The sequence goes on from NZ_JBPCZK010000010.1 coordinate 48,123, forward strand.
TACGACCTGCATGGCGTCGATGAACGCCTGCGTGCTCACCGCGAAGGTCTGCCGGACGCTGAATTTACCGTATTTTATATTCTTGCCGACCTGTCCGGTGGCAAGGATCTAATGATTAAGGTGCCGCTGTTCGAAAACGACCTGCGGCTGCCGACGGTTACCTCTATTTGGCCTGTCGCCGATTGGTACGAGCGCGAAACCTGGGACATGTTCGGCATTGAGTTTGTCGGCCACCCGAATCTCAAGCGCATTCTTATGCCGCCTACCTGGCGCGGCCATCCGCTGCGCAAGGACTACAACGCGCGCGCTACCGAATACGATCCCTACACCATGACCATGGAAGACCAGGATCGTGAGCAGGAAGCGCTCGAGTTTGTGCCGGAGGAATGGGGCATGACGCGCGGCAAGGACGACCGCGATTACATGTTCCTGAACTTTGGCCCTAACCACCCGGCGGCGCACGGTGCCTTCCGTATCGTGCTGCAGCTCGATGGCGAGGAAGTGGTCGATTGCGTGCCTGATATCGGCTATCACCATCGCGGCGCTGAAAAGATGGGCGAGCGCCAGTCCTGGCACAGCTATATTCCTTACACCGACCGCATCGATTACTGCGGCGGAGTAATGAATAACCTGCCCTACGTGCTGGCGGTCGAAAAGCTGGCGGGCATCAAGGTGCCGGCGCGTGCTGAAACCATTCGCGTGATGATGGCGGAGTTCTTCCGCATCACCTCTCACCTGCTGTTCCTCGGTACTTATTATCAGGATATCGGCGCCATGACGCCGGTATTCTTCACCTTTACCGATCGTCAGAAGGCCTACGAAGTTATCGAGGCCATTACCGGCTTCCGTATGCACCCTGCCTGGTATCGCATTGGCGGTACAGCGCACGACCTGCCCAAGGGGTGGGATGGTCTGGTCAGGAAATTCCTCGACTGGATGCCCAAGCGGTTGCGCGAGTACGAGAAGTGCATGCACGAAAATGCGGTGTTCCGCGACCGTACCAAGGGTGTGGCTGCCTACGACACCAAGGAAGCGTTGGAGTGGGGCATTTCCGGCCCGAACCTTAGGGCGACCGGCTTCAACTTCGATGCACGTAAGCAGCGTCCCTACTCAGGCTATGAAAACTTCGACTTCGAAGTACCGCTGTGTGCCAACGGCGACATCTTTGACCGCGGCACCATGCGTATCGAAGAGATGCGTCAAAGCCTGCGCATTATCGAACAGTGCCTGAACAACATGCCGGCCGGCGACTTCAAGGCGGATCACCCGCTCACCACGCCACCGCCGCGCGAGCGTATGAAAGAGCACATCGAAACGCTGATCACCCACTTCCTGCAAGTGTCGTGGGGGCCGGTGCTCAAGCCTAACGAATCGTTCCAGATGATCGAGGCAACCAAAGGCCTGAACAGCTATTACCTGACCTCGGACGGCAGCACCATGAGCTACCGCACCCGTATTCGCACGCCGAGCTATCCGCATTTGCAGCATATTCCCACGCTGATGCGCGGCGGTTTCGTTCCTGATTTGATTGCCCACGTAGCCAGTATCGACTTCGTGATGGCCGATGTGGACCGTTAAGGGAAGGAGCTACGCATCATGAGCAGTCTTTACTCTGACCTGATTACCAGTGATCGCGCTGAAGCGCTCAAGTATGAGCTAACAGAAGAAGAGCGCACCGAAATCATTGACGAAATCGGCCATTACGAAAATCCGCGTGCGGCCTCCATCGAAGCGCTGAAAATCGTTCAGAAACGCCAGGGCTGGGTACCGGATGAAGCGATTCCTGCAATCGCCGAGGTGCTGGGCATTCCTGCCAGCGATGTAGAAGGCGTCGCGACGTTTTACAGCCAGATATTCCGGCAGCCGGTAGGTCGTCACATCATTCGTCTGTGCGACAACATGGTGTGTTTTATCAATGGTTACGAAACGCTGCGCGGCAAGATCAAAAGCGAACTGGGCATCGATGTAGGTCAGACCACCTCTGACGATCGCTTCACCCTTATTCCTGTGGTGTGTTTGGGTAACTGCGACAAATCACCGGCGATGATGGTGGATGACGATACCTACAGCAATGTCAGCCCTGACAACCTGATGAGCGTGCTGGAGGCGTACAAATGAGTTCGATTACTCCTGTGACCAGCGGCCTTACGTCGCTGGGTACCTGCAACAGCACGCCGCGGGCGGCTGAAACTCATCCGTTGACCTGGCGCATGAACGACGACGCCAGCCCGGTGTTCCTTGACGAGTATCGTGCCAAAGACGGCTACGCGGGCGCCAAGCGCGCGCTCACCGAGCTGACGCCTGATCAGGTAGCGGCCGAAGTCAAGGAAGCGGGTATCAAGGGTCGTGGCGGTGCGGGCTTCCCGGCGGGTGTAAAGTGGAGCCTGACCATGAAAGGTGAGGGCATTCCTCGCGGCTACCTGCTGTGCAACGCCGACGAAATGGAGCCCAACACCTACAAGGACCGCATGCTGATGGAGCAGCAGCCACACCTGCTGATCGAAGGCATGATCATTGCGGCCTACGCCAATAACTCCTATCGCGGCTATATCTTCCTGCGCGGTGAATATGTGCACGCGGCGGCCAACTTGCGTTACGCGGTCGAAGAAGCGCGCGCAGCGGGGCTGCTGGGCAAGGATATTTTCGGCACTGGGTTCGATTTCGAGCTGTTCGTCCACACCGGGGCCGGTCGCTATATCTGCGGTGAAGAAACCGCACTGATCAATTCGCTGGAAGGCAAACGTGCCAACCCGCGCGCCAAACCGCCGTTCCCGGGGCAGTCCGGGGCGTGGGGCAAGCCGACCGTTGTTAACAACGTTGAAACGCTGTGTAACGTGCCCGCCGTGATGGCGAACGGCGTCGAATGGTTCCACGGCCTGTGCCGCGAAGGTTCGGAAGACCACGGCACCAAGCTGATGGGCTTTACCGGCAAGGTTAGAAATCCCGGATTATGGGAGCTGCCCTTCGGCATTACCGCGCGGGAAGTGCTGGAAGACTACGCCGGCGGCATGCGTGACGGCCTGAAGCTGAAAGCCTTCCAGCCGGGCGGAGCGGGCACCGACTTCCTCCCTGCCAGCAACATCGATATCCAAATGTGCTCCAACGGCTTCGGTGCCATAGGTTCACGTATGGGAACGGCGCTGGCGCTGGCGATGGACGAAACCTGCAGCATCGTGTCGGTTATTCGCAATATCGAAGAGTTCATGGCGCATGAGTCGTGTGGCTGGTGTACACCGTGCCGCGACGGCTTGCCGTGGTCAGTGAAGCTGCTGCGCGCCATTGAAGCCGGTGAAGGAAGGCCGGGAGATATCGAACTGCTAGAAGATATCGTGCACAACGCAGGCCCTGGCAACACCTTCTGTGCGCTGGCGCCCGGTGCAATCAGCCCGCTTGGCAGCGCCATTCGATACTTCCGTGACGAATTCGAGGCAGGTCTTCGCTCTTCGTCGGTTCAGGCCTCGCCTGCAGCGGCTCAACCCTCGTTGGGTACCGCCTGAACCTAGCAGCATGTATTTCAGGGGTCGCAGGGTGAAGCCCACGACCACAGGTTTATAAAAGATTCGGCGCGATTGTTAAGGCTGAATCAGGACCGGAAAGACTAGCCCATGGCCACTATCCATATAGACGGCAAGGAATATGAAGTTGACGGCGCTGACAACCTGCTTCAGGCATGTTTGTCGCTAGGGCTTGATGTTCCCTATTTCTGCTGGCATCCGTCGCTCGGCAGCGTCGGTTCATGTCGCCAGTGCGCGGTCAAGCAATTCAAGGACAAGGACGACACCCGTGGTCGTTTGGTGATGTCCTGCATGACCGGTATTCAGGACGACAGCTACATCTCGATCGAAGATGACGAGGCGGTAAAATTCCGCGCCAGCATCGTCGAATTTCTGATGCGTAACCACCCACACGACTGCCCGGTGTGTGCGGAAGGCGGCCATTGCCATCTGCAGGACATGACGGTAATGACCGGCCACAGCAAGCGCCGCTACCGTCAGGAAAAGCGTACCCACCAAAACCAGTATCTCGGGCCGTTCGTCAAACACGAGATGAATCGCTGTATCGCGTGCTATCGCTGCGTTCGCTTCTACAAGGATTACGCTGGCGGCACCGATCTGGGCGTTTACGGCGCGCACGACAACGTCTATTTCGGACGTGCCAAGGATGGTGTGCTGGAGAGCGAATTTTCAGGCAATCTCACCGAGGTGTGCCCGACCGGCGTGTTTACCGACAAAACGCATGGCGATCACTACACCCGTAAATGGGACTTGCAGTTTGCGCCGAGTATTTGTCAAGGCTGCTCCAGCGGTTGTAATACCAGCCCGGGCGAGCGTTATGGTGAAGTGCGTCGCATCGAGAATCGCTACAACGGTCAGGTAAACCAATACTTCTTGTGTGACCGCGGTCGTTTTGGCTATGGCTACGTTAACAACGCTGATCGCCCGCGTTTAGCGCTGCTACGTGATGCCAATGCAGAAGACGTCGATATCACACTGAGTGTTGACTCCGCGCTTGATCGCACCGCCGATCGTCTGAAACGCGCTCGTCGTGTGATTGGGATTGGCTCTCCGCGTGCCAGCCTTGAAAGCAACTTCGCCTTGCGCGAGCTGGTGGGAGCCGAAAACTTCTCGACCGGTATCGAAGCGGGCGAGCTTGAGCGCCTGCACCTGATGCAGCGCATGCTGCGTGAAAGTGGTCTGCCAACACCCTCGCAGCGCGAGATCGAACACCACGACGCCGTTATCGTGCTCGGTGAAGACCTCACCCAAACTGCTGCGCGCATCGCGCTGTCGCTGCGTCAGACCGCTCGCGGTGGTGCTGTCGAACTGGCGGGTGAGTACAAGATTCCCGAGTGGAACGCGGCCGCCATCGATAACTACGCGCAGGGCTATAAACACCCTGTATTCATGGCGACCGTTACCGAAACCAAACTGGATGATATTGCACGCGATACCTATCACGGCTCGCCTGAAGAAATCGCTCGTTTCGGCTTCGGTATTGCGGCTGCGCTCGATGAAAGCGCTCCCTCGGTAGGCGATCTTGATGACGACGTACAGCGTCAGGTCGCGGATATCGTGGACGTGCTGAAAAATGCCAAGCGTCCGCTGATTATTGCCGGTGAGTCGCTGCGCTCAAACGCAGTGCTGAAGGCAGCATTCAATATCGCTAAGGCGTTCAAGAGCGCCGGCCTTAACGGCTCACTGACCCTGGTGCCAAGTGAAGCCAACAGCATGGGACTTGCCATGCTCGGCGGCGAGTCGCTCGATTGGGCCATCAAGGAGTTTGCGCGCCAGGACGCTGATGCAGCGGTGGTGCTGGAAAACGATCTGTACCGTCGCTTGCCGGCCAAACGTGTCGACGAAGCGCTCGATAACCTCGACACGCTACTGGTGGTCGATCACACGCCGACACCTACCTGTCTGCGCGCCGACATCGTGCTGCCCGCGGCTACCTTCGCCGAAGGTGATGGCACGCTGGTGAGCCAGGAAGGTCGCGCCCAGCGCTTCTTCCAGGTTTACGATCCTTCTTACTACCGCCCCGACGACCAGACGCACGAAGCGTGGCGCTGGCTGCATGCGCTGCACACTACCATCGAAGATCGCAAGGTCGATTGGACCCAGCTTGATCAGGTGACGCAGGAAGTGGCCAACGCAGTGCCGGCGCTTGCCGCTATTGTCGACGCCGCGCCGAATGCTTCGTTCCGTATCAAGGGGCAGAAGATTGCTCGCTCCCCGCACCGCTCCAGTGGACGTACGGCGATGCGCGCTAACCTTAGCGTGGTAGAGCCGCGTCAGCCGCAGGACAAGGATTCGATGCTGGCCTTCTCAATGGAGGGCTATAACGGCACTCACGAGCCGCGTCAGCAGATTCCGTTTGCCTGGTCGCCGGGTTGGAACTCGCCGCAGGCCTGGAATAAATTCCAGGACGAAGTGGGCGGCAGCCTGCGCGCTGGCGATCCCGGCATCCGTTTGATTGAGCCCGATACTGATAGCGACTCGCGCGGTCTGGGCTACTTCAGCGATATTCCAAGTGCCTTCCAGCTCTATCACGACCGTTGGCAAGTAGTGCCGCTTTATCACCTGCACGGCAGTGAGGAAACCAGCTCACGCTCCAAGCCGGTTCAGGAGCGTATTCCCGATGCGTACATCGCACTGGGTGCTGCGGACGTTGAAACGCTGGGCCTCGATCGCGCCAGCAAGGTGCGGGTGCGCGTAGGCAAGCACGAACTGCTGCTGCCGCTGCGCATTTCCAGCCGTTTGCGTCGCGGCGTCATTGGCATTCCGCGCGGGTTCGAGAATATTCCGGTCGACATCTTTGGTGAGTGGGCTCGCCTTGAGCAGGAGGTACGGGCATGAGTTGGCTTACTGGAGAGGTGATCGACGTTATCGTCGCGGTCATCCAGGCAGTGGTAATCATGCTGGTGGCTGTGGTTATCGGCGCGCTGATGAGTTTCATCGAGCGTCGTGCTCTGAGTATCTGGCAGGATCGTTACGGGCCCAACCGTGTTGGCCCATTCGGCTCGCTGCAGCTTGCGGCCGACATGCTGAAGATGTTCTTCAAGGAAGACTGGATTCCGCCATTTGCAGACAAACGGCTGTTCATTCTGGCGCCGATGGTGTCGATGGGCACCATCATTCTCGCCTTCATGGTGATTCCGATCTCCCCTTCCTGGGGCGTCTTCGACAACATGAGCGTGGGCCTGCTGTTCTTCATGGCAATGGCCGGGCTTAACGTCTACGCGGTGCTGTTTGCTGGCTACGCCAGTGTGAACAAGTACGCACTGATCGGCGCCATGCGTGCGTCGGCGCAAACCATTTCCTACGAAGTGTTCCTTGGCTTATCGCTGATGGGCATCGTGGCTCAGGTCGGCAGCTTTAGCCTCAGGGATATCGTCGAGTATCAGAGCCACTTATGGAACGTAGTGCCTCAGTTCTTTGGCTTCGTTACCTTCCTGATTGCGGCGATTGCGGTAGTTCACCGCCATCCCTTCGATCAGCCCGAAGCCGAGCAGGAGATCGCCGACGGCTTCCATATCGAATACTCCGGTATGAAATGGGGCATGTTCTTTGTGGGTGAATATGTGGGCATCACGCTGGTGTCCGCACTGCTGGTGGTGCTGTTCTTCGGTGGCTGGAACGGTCCGCTGCTGCCGCCGTTCATCTGGTTTGCGATCAAAACCGCCTTCTTCATGATGTTCTTCATTCTGATCAGGGCATCGCTGCCGCGTCCGCGCTACGACCGCGTGATGAGCTTTGGCTGGAAGGTATGTTTGCCGCTGACGCTTTTGAATTTGCTGGCCACGGGTGTCGTGGTGCTGCTCAACGCACCGGCTCAGTGAGGTAGGGATCATGATCATAAAATTGCTGCATGGCACCTGGACGATGATTCGTACCGTCCTAATGGTCGCCAGTCATACGTTCAGAAAACGTGAAACGCTGCTTTATCCTGAGCAAAAGGTACCGCTGCCGCCGCGCTATCGTGGCCGCATCGTGCTTACCCGCGACCCTGACGGCGAAGAGCGTTGCGTTGCGTGCAACCTGTGTGCGGTTGCTTGCCCTGTTGGCTGTATCTCGCTGCAGAAAGGCGAAAAGGACGACGGGCGTTGGTATCCCGAGTTCTTCCGTATCAACTTCTCGCGCTGCATCTTTTGCGGCCTCTGTGAAGAGGCCTGCCCCACGTCGGCTATCCAGCTTACGCCGGATTTCGAACTAGGTGAGTTCAAGCGTCAGGATTTGGTATTCGAGAAGAAAGACCTGCTGATTTCCGGCCCCGGCAAGGATCACGATTACAACTTCTATCGTGTCTCCGGGCTGTCGATTGCAGGCAAGGATAAGGGGGAGGCACAGAACGAAGCCGAACCGATTAACGTCAAGTCGTTGCTGCCGTAAGCCACAAGAGGTCCTGATCGTGGAATTCGCGTTTTATTTATCTGCAGCAGTCGCCGTCGCCGCTACCTTCTGCGTGGTGACTGGTGTTAACGCCGTGCACGCGCTGCTGAACCTGGTGGTGTCGCTGATTGCCATTGCGATGGTGTATTTCTCCATCGGTGCGCCTTCAGCGGCGATACTGGAAATTATCGTTTACGCCGGTGCCATCATGGTGCTGTTCGTCTTCGTGGTCATGATGCTGAACCTTGGCCAAGCGGCGGTAGAGCAAGAGAAGGCATGGCTCAGGCCGGGTATTTGGCTGTGGCCATCCATTATGGCGGCGCTGTTGCTGGCGGTGCTGGTTATCACGCTGTTCATGGATAGCCGAGGCTATGGTGTAGGTGGCGTGTCGCAAACACCCAAGCAAATCGGTATGGCGCTGTTTGGTCCTTATATCGTGCTGGTTGAGTTGGCGGCCTTCCTGCTGTTGGGAGCGCTGGTAGCAGCCACTCACGTGGGCCGCGACGAGGGCCATTCAGATCAAGCCGATGAGCGTCCGGAGGGGCTGAAATGAATAACGCAATCTCTTCCGTGCCGTTGGAACACGGCCTGATTCTTGCGCTGATCCTGTTCGTGATCGGGGCTGCAGGTTTGCTGGTCCGCCGTAACGCGCTGTTTGTGCTTATGTGTCTTGAAATCATGATGAACGCAGCAGCACTGGCATTTGTGGTGGCCGGTTCGGCATGGGGCAAGGCCGATGGCCAGGTGATGTTTGTCTTTATCATTACCCTGGCGGCGGCCGAAGCCAGTATTGGTCTCGCCTTCCTGATTCAGCTTCATCGTCGATTCAAGACTGTTGATATCGACGCCGTCAGTGGGATGAAAGGATGAACTATTTATTTCTGGTCACACTCTTTCCGCTGATAGGTGCTGTTTTACTCGCCGTATTCCGCCGCATGCCGGTGAATCTGGCGGCCACCATCGGCGTTGGCTCGATCGGTCTTGCAGCGCTGACCACGCTGTCGCTGGGGCTACAGTTCTTTGGCAACGATCAAACCGCGTTTGTTCAGCATCTATGGAACTGGATATCGGTAGGGGCCTTTGAGGTTGGCTTCGATTATCGCCTCGATGGTCTATCGCTCACCATGCTAGGCGTTATTACCGGCGTCGGCTTCTTGATCCACCTGTTCGCCTCCTGGTACATGCGTGAGGATCTGAAGGATCAAACCGGCTACCTCTATACCCGTTTCTTCTGCTACATGAATCTGTTCGTGTTCAGCATGCTGATTCTGGTGTTGGGAAATAACCTGCTGCTGATGTTCCTCGGCTGGGAAGGTGTGGGCCTTTGCTCCTATCTGCTGATCGGCTACTACTATCGCGGTGAAGCCAACGCCTGGGCGGCCTTCAAGGCGTTTATCATCACCCGTGTGGGCGACGTGTTCCTGGCAATCGGCATGTTCCTGATCTGGGTACAGTTCGGTACGCTGGATATCCAAACCGTGATCGCGCAAGCGCCCGACGTCATGGCGGAAGGTTCGCTGCTGACCGAGCTAACGGCACTGATGCTGCTAGGCGGCGCGGTAGGTAAATCTGCCCAGCTGCCGCTGCAAACCTGGCTGGCGGATGCGATGGCGGGTCCGACGCCGGTATCGGCGCTGATTCACGCGGCTACCATGGTAACGGCCGGTGTTTACCTGATTGCGCGTACCCATGTCGTATTCGAACTGGCGCCGTTCACCGATGAACTGGTGGGCGTGCTGGGGCTGCTTACGCTTTTGATTGCTGGCTTCTCGGCGCTGGCCCAGACCGATATCAAGCGCGTACTGGCCTATTCGACCATGAGTCAGATTGGCTACATGTTCCTGGCGCTTGGGGTGCATGCGTACGACGCTGCCATCTTCCACCTGATGATTCACGCGTTCTTCAAGGCGCTGCTGTTCCTGGCATCGGGGTCGGTCATTATCTCCTGCCACCACGAGCAGAACATTTTCAAAATGGGCGGACTGCGTAAGAAGATTCCGCTGGCCTATGCGTGTTTCGTGGTCGGTGGTGCGGCACTGTCAGCACTGCCCATCGTGACTTCTGGCTTCTATTCGAAGGATGAGATCCTGTGGTTGTCGTTCGCTAACGGTCACACCGTTCTATGGCTGGGTGGTTTGTTGGGTGCCTTCCTGACCTCGATCTACACCTTCCGCATGATCTTTATCGTGTTCCATGGCAAACCCACTAGCCATGCCAGCGAACATGCTCATGCACCGCACGGTATCGCTCATCACCTGCCGCTGCTGGTGCTGATTGTGCTATCGACCTTCGTGGGCGCATTCATTACGCCGCCGCTTTCCAATGTGCTTCCTGAAACAGAAGTTACTGCGAGCCACGCGCTGCAAATTTCGCTTGAAGTGCTGTCGTCGGTGATTGCAATCGTCGGTCTGGGAATCGCCGCCGCGCTGTTCCTCGGTCGTCGTCGCTTCGTCAAAGGGCTGGCGGAAAGCGATGAAGGTGCCAAGTTGTGGCAGTTCTTCCACTCAGCCTTTGCGTTCGATGCGAGTTACGACCGTTTGTTCGTCAAGCCTTACCTGGCGATTGCACGGCTGCATCGCTGTGACTGGATTGACAAGCTGGCGGGAGTTTTCCCGGGGCTGGTGAAACTGGGCAACAGCGCCATGTCGGCGTCCCAAAATGGTCAGCTGCGCAGCTACGCGGCAACCTTCGTGCTAGGTGCCTTGGTAATCGTTGCGGCGCTTTTAGTTAGTTGATGACGTTAGGCGCGCGTTGGCCCAGCAGATGGCTGGCTAACGCGACGCCACTTTTTAAGGAAAAGGAATCGAGACGCTCATGATTCTTCCATGGCTCATACTGATCCCCTTTATTGGCGGCCTGCTGTGCTGGCTGACCGGTAATGTGGGCCAAAAGGTGCCCCGCGTCATCGCGCTGGTAAGCACTGTGGTGCTGGCGGCACTATCGCTGTCGCTGTTGGCAGATGGTTCTTTTCAACTCGGAAGCATCTCGGCATCTCCCCAGTGGGTGAGCGAGTTCCAGGCTGACTGGATAGGTCGCTTCGGTATTTCCATTCATCTGGCGGTGGATGGTCTGTCGGTGGTGATGCTGCTGTTGACCTCCGTGATTGGACTGCTCGCAGTGTTGGCGGCATGGAATGACGTTGAACGCCGTAGCGGTGGCTTCTATCTCAACCTGATGTGGCTGCTGGCGGCGATCGTTGGCATTTTCACCGCGGTCGATCTGTTCCTGTTCTTCGTGTTCTGGGAAGCAATGCTGATCCCGATGTTCTTCCTGATTGCGCTGTGGGGCTTCCAGGGGTCGGAGCGTGCTGAACACGTAAAAGCGGCGGTCAAGTTCTTCATTTATACCCAGGCATCGGGTCTGCTGATGCTGCTCGCCATTCTGGGGCTGGTATTCTTCAACTTTTACCAGAGCGGCACGCTCACCTTCGACTTCACCGAGCTGCTTGGCACTTCCATTGAGGGGCCGCTGGGCATGGTGCTGATGCTGGGCTTCTTCATTGCGTTTGCAGTGAAGCTCCCGCTGGTACCGTTTCATGTCTGGATGCCCGACACGCATGCGCAGGGCCCGAGCGCTGGTTCTCTCGATCTCGCCGGTATCCTGATCAAAACGGCCGGCTTTGGTCTGCTGCGCTTTGTGCTGCCGCTGTTCCCCGACCAATCAGCTGCCTTTGCTCCCATCGCGATGGCGCTAGGCCTGATCAGTATTTACTACGGCGCGGTAATGGCGTTCTCGCAGCGCGACATCAAGCGACTACTGGCGTACTCGACCATCTCGCACATGGGCTTTGTGGTAATCGCCATCTACTCCGGTAGCCGCCTGGCGCTGCAAGGGTCGGTGGTACTGATGGTGGCGTCGGCATTGTCAGGATCGGCGCTCTTTATCGTATCGGGTCTTCTGTACCGTCGATTGGGCACCCGCGACATGAGCCAAATGGGCGGTCTGTTCGGGCGTGTTGGTGCGCTGCCAGGTTTCTCGCTGGCCTTTGCCATGGCGTCGCTGGGTATTCCCGGAACGGCCAACTTTGTCGGTGAGTTTCTGATCCTGTTCGGCAGCTTTGAAAGCTGGCCGATTGTGACCATTATTGCCGCTATAGCGCTGGTGCTGGCGTCGGTTTACGCGCTAATGCTGCTGCACCGCGTTTATTATGGCGAACCCAAAAACGCTACCACCTACGAAGGCCTTGGCCTGCGTGAGGCATTCATGCTTGGGCTGGTACTGGTGCTGTTGCTGCTGTTCGGTTTCTTCCCGCAGTTGATCCTCGACATCTCGTTGCAATCGATGACTGAGGTAGCACAGTGGTTTCTGAATCCTTCCTTGCTTCAATAGACTGAGCCGCCATGAATCTGACACTGACACATTTATTCGCGATCCTGCCGCTGATTATCGTCGGCATTACGGTCGTAGTGGTCATGCTCTCGGTGGCCTTCAGAAGGAATCACTTCCTTAATGCTACCCTGAGCGGTATTGGCCTGATCCTCGCGCTGCTCTCCGTTTTCTGGGTGCAGTGCAGCGATCATGGGAGCCAGCTCCCGACGCTGGTAAGCCCGATGATAGTGGTTGATAGCTACTCGCTGTTCTATATCGGGCTGATTGCGGTGGCTGCGCTGGCATGCACCGTGTTCGCCTATGCCTATCTCGATAGGCTGAAGGTGCACCGCGAGGAATTTTACCTGCTGCTGCTGTGCTCGACGTTGGGGGCCATGGTGCTGGTTTCCGCAGTGCATATGGCGTCGCTGTTCGTCGGTCTTGAACTGATGTCAGTGCCGCTTTACGGCATGGCCGCGTACACCTTCCGGCGCCAGCAGTCTCTTGAGGCGGGCATCAAGTATCTGGTGCTGTCGGCAGTTGCGTCAGCGTTCCTGCTGTTCGGTATGGCGCTGCTATTTGCTGCATACGGTGAGCTTGGCTTTGCAGGGCTTGGCCTCAAGCTGGTATCGGTCGATTATCTCGATACTTGGACGATCATCGGCGTTGGCATGATGGTCATCGGACTGGCGTTCAAGCTATCGATAGCGCCGTTCCACATGTGGACGTCTGACGTATACGAAGGGGCACCTGCGCCAGTTTCCGCTTTCCTGGCAACGGCCAGCAAAGTGGCCGTATTTGCAGTGCTGGTGCGCTTCCTGATTCTGGCGCCCACCTTCTCGGTGAAGCTGTATACGGTGATTGCCGTGCTGGCAGTGCTCTCAATGCTGGCAGGTAACCTGCTGGCGCTGCGTAGCCGCAACATCAAGCGTCTGCTGGGCTACTCGTCAATTGCTCATCTTGGCTATCTGCTGACGGCAGTGGTCGCACTGCGCAGTGGTGTTTCCGACGGTGCCGGCGAGTTGAGCGTGAGCGGGCAGTTGGTCCTCGAAACCACAGGTGTCTACCTGGTTGCTTATGTACTGACATCGCTGGGCACCTTCGGTGTGGTGGCGCTAGCTACGCACACTAATAGCGAAGATCGTGATACATCCGAACTACGCGGACTCTTCTATCAGCGTCCGGTATTGGCGGTGTGCATGGCGTTTATGCTGCTGTCGTTGGCGGGCATTCCGCTGACCGCGGGCTTCATCGGCAAGTTCTACGTGCTGGCGCTGTCGGTCAACGATGAGCTGTGGTGGTTGGCCGCGTTTGTGATTGTCGGTAGTGCTATCGGGCTCTATTACTATTTGCGCACCATGGCGCAGTTGTTCCTGCCATCCGCAGACGACACCGTGACTGCGGCCAGTGGCCGTGGGCAAGCGCTGGGTGCACTGGTTGTCGTTATCGCAGCTGCTCTCACGCTGTGGATTGGTATTTGCCCGAGCCCCGTTATCCATATCGTAAGCAGCGCGCTGCCGGTAGGGCTGTAACGGGCGCTGCCAGCGATCGCTTGGCATGTAAAAGCCGAGGCGGAGGTTACTCCGGCTCGGCTTTTTTCTTTCCATAAAGCTTCATTAGTCGCACGTGGCTCACCCAATCCCACCGATATGTGGTAGTTTAATGCGCCTCTGGTGCGTTCGGTGACAATTGGATCGCACGCTTCGTAACGTTAATGCCAGCCAAGATTTCTGCTATGACCGCTACTTCCACTGCTTCCTGTTCCGGTGACGATGCGCAAGTGAACGCCAACAAGCTGGATCGTTCCGACATGCATTGGATACTGGGGTTATACGGCACCGCCATTGGCGCGGGAACGCTGTTTCTACCAATCAACGCAGGTATTGGTGGCGTATGGCCACTGATAATGATCGCGCTGTTGGCGTTTCCTGCCACCTACTTCTCGCATCGCGGTCTGATGCGCTTCGTGTTGAGTGGTGCGAAAGAGGGCGACCGCGATATGACGGTCACCTTCAAGCGGCACTTCGGGCGGACAGCAGGTTCGCTTCTCACGGTATTTTACTTCTTCGCGGTATTCCCGCTGCTGTTGGTATATAGCGTTGCGTTAACCAACACCGTGCAGAGCCTGCTAATCCACCAGTTTGGCTGGTCCCCCATTCCCCGCGGCTGGTTGTCGCTGCTGTTGATGGGGGCATTGGTGTTAATCGCTCGAGGAGGCCAGCAGCGCATCCTGAAGACCATGAGCCTGCTGGTGTATCCCTTCATCATTGCGTTGGTCGCGCTGGGCTTGTTTCTGATTCCCCAGTGGAAGGGGGAGTTTCTGGCCACGGCCTCCGCACCGATCAACTGGCACCACATGACCTACACCCTGTGGCTAGCCATCCCCGTTATGGTGTTCTCGTTCAACCACTCCCCGATGATTTCGGCTTTCTCCGTCGCCCAATATCGTCGCTATGGTGATCGTGCCGATCAGAAGGGCTCTCGCATGCTGGCGATATCTCACCTGTTGATGGTGATAACGGTGATGTTCTTCGTATTCAGCTGCGTGATGACGGTATCCCCGAGCAATCTTGCTGAAGCGCGCGATCAAAACGTCACCATTCTGTCGTACCTTGCCAACTATCTGGGTACGCCGGTTATTGCCTACGCTGCGCCCATTATCGCGCTGGTAGCAATCAGCAAATCCTTTCTTGGTCACTATATCGGTGCAGAAGAGGGCGCTCGTGGACTGCTGGGAAATCGCGGTCGAGGCGTCGATGTGCTGGTGTCGATCATGATTTTCGTAGCGTGCTGGATGACCGCTACCCTCGATCCCAGCATTCTCGATTTGATTGAAAACCTTGGCGGTCCCGTTATTGCTGTGCTGCTGTTTTTGGTGCCGATGGCGGCCGTCTATTCGGTGCCAGCGCTGGCCAAATACAAACGGGCGCCTTCCAACCTGCTGGTGATCGTCGTGGGCCTTATCGCGGTATCCGGCATGCTGTACAAGTTTCTGAGTTAAAAAATGCCGCTGGTAGCCACCAGCGGCGTTTGTTGGGTGACACCGCAATATCCCATCGCATTGGCTCGGGGACAGGGCAGTGGCGTGGCGGCTAGCGTGGATGTATTTCAAGCCTGCTCGGCGGCTGACTACCGAGCGCTCGTTGACGCATGCTGCTGGCGCTTCCTGTTCGTTACCCTCTGTTGATATCGCATCGCAGCCGTTAGCAACCTCTACGGCTGTGCTTGCCCTCTATTGCAGTGGGCCAGCGTGTAACGCGCTATCCGGATGGTGCACGTGCACGATGGTACAAGCGATCTTGCTGGCGCACCTCACTGATGTTCAGCAACCCATGGAAGCCCATTTCTCTATCCAGCTCGGTGCTTAGCAACTGCAAGGCGTGAGCGAGGCCGCGCTGACCGCCAAGAATGGTGGCGTAAAACAGCGGACGGCCGATCATCACGCCATCAGCGCCTAGCGCGATAGCCTTCAACGCATCCCCAGCACGCCGCACGCCACCATCGAGCAGAACCGTTAGCTCAGGGCAGGCTGCGCGAATGCTCGGTAGGGCTTCAAGCGGTGCGATAGCGGCATCGCTTAACCGCGCGCCGTGGTTCGACACGATAACGCCATCGACGCCAATCTCCTGCGCCATTACGGCATCGCGGTCGGAAAGAATACCTTTCAGCAGTAGTTTGCCAGGCCACTGTGCCCGGATAGCGCGAATGTTGTCCCAATTGAAGTTGGCCGCTCCCCCTACTGATCCTGCGCTGGAGGCAAAGATGCTGGGGCCGCGCTGATGAGTAACGTTTTCAATGTGCGGAATGCCACGTCTAAGTAGCGTGCGGCCGAAGCGGCTAAGCACCCAGCGAGGATGGCACAGCATATCCAGCCCCAGCCGTGCTGACGCCTTGAACGGCATGGCATAGCCTGCACGGGTTTCTGGCTCGCGGCGGGCAGCCACTGGCACGTCGACGGTAATCACTAGTGTTTTGAAGCCCGCGCTTTTAACGCGTTCGACAACGTTACTGATAAGCGTTGCGTCGTCGGGTAGATAAGCAGCGAACCACGCCTCGGGATTCACCTTGATGACCTCCTCCATGGGCGTAATGGAGTTGGCGCTCAACTGGTAAGGCACCTTCGCGCTGTAAGCGGCAGCGGCCATTGCGATATCGGCGTTGTAGCCCAGCACTGCTGCTGCGCCGAAGGCTGATACGCCAATCGGCATATCGAAGTGCTGCCCAAGCAGTTGAGTGGTGGCGCTGCGTGATCCCACACCGCGTAGCTGGCGCGGTACCAGCGCCCACTGTTTGAAGGCATCACGGTTGGCGGCCAGCGCTGTGCCGTCGCCTGCCGAGCCCGAAACATAGGCATACAGCGCCCGTGGCAACAGGCGTCTCGCGGCGGCGCTGTAGTCGTCCAGATTCAAATAGCGCTGTTGGTCACGTCGGCGCGGCGTTAGCGAACTGCTCATGGTGATGCTCTTGTTCGTTCAGAAGGAAGAAAATGCTGACTACACCACGAGGCCCAGCAGCAGTACGAATACCAGGCCAAACACCGAGATAAGCGTTTCCAGCACTGACCAGGTCGCAAAGGTTTGTTTGATCGACAGACCGAAGGATTCCTTGATCAACCAGAAACCGGTGTCGTTGACATGGGAAAGGAACACGCTGCCAGCGCCCGTTGCTAGCACCATCAGCGCAGGATCGACCTGGCTTGCTTCCATCAACGGCAGCACCATTGCTGAAGTGCTAAGCGCTGCCACCGTTGCTGAGCCTTGCGCGGCTCGAATCATCGCGGCAATCAGCCACGCCAGTAGCAGCGGAGAAACGTCGCTGTGCTCGAACAGTGCTTTTACGTAGTCGCCCACGCCGCCTTGCAGCAGCACTTCCTTGAAGGAGCCGCTAATGCCGAGAATCATCACCAGCATAGCGATAGAGCGCACGGCGGTTTCCATCGAAGCGGTTAGCTCTTTCATCGAGCGCTGGCGCATGACGCCCATGCTGAAGATGGCAAACAGCACCGAGATCAGCATTACCATGGTGGGCTTGCCGATCATCTCGATAGCTTCGAACCAGCCATTATTCTCGATCTGCCATGCGTCCTGCACAAACTTGATTACCGTCGCCAGTAGCATCAGCAGCACTGGTAGCGCAGCGGTAATCGCACTAATGCTGAAGCTGGGCAGTTGGGCGCGCTCGAGCTCCTTCACCTCGCCCAACGCGGTGACATCGCCCACCGATTTGATTTCCAGAAACTGCGGTGCGGTGCGTTTCAGCAGCCATACAAACAGCGGGCCTGCCAGCAGCAGCGTAGGAATGGCCACGATCACTCCATAAATGAGCACCATGCCCATGCTGGCCTGATATTCAGAGGCAATAACGGTCGGCCCTGGATGCGGCGGCAGAAACGCGTGGGTGACCGACAGCGCGGCGATCATCGGCAGCGCAAGATAAAGCAGCGGTTTCTGCGTTTGGCGATGAATCTGGTAAACGATTGGAATCAGCAGCACCAGTCCCACTTCGAAAAACAGCGCAATGCCCAGCACGAAGGCGGTTACCATCACCGATAGCTGAACCCGGCTCTCACCGAAACGCTCGATCAGGGTGGTCGAGATTTGCTGCGCACCGCCCGCATCGGCCAGCAGTTTGCCCAGAATGGCCCCGAATACGAAAATCAGCCCCACGCCACCAAGGGTGGCCCCGAAGCCTTTTTCGATGGCCGGAACCACAGCATCCAAGGGCATTCCCAGTGCGAAGGCTAGCAGGCACGACACGATCGCCAGCGCGATCAGCGTTTGTACCCGCAGTTTCATGATCAGCACCAAGAGCACCACAATTCCCAGCGCGGTGATAATAAGAGGCATATGAGCAGTTCGCTTTATAAGTGGATATGCCGCCCCTTATATCAGAATGACGGGGTGCGCGAGGCCGAATAGCGACCTATGTCTAAGGGAAAAAATGTCGGCTGTGATCTTCGTCGGATCGACGGGAAGAGGGCGCTGTTCGAAAAAGCGCGGAGGGTGTTGGCGGACTAGATCAGTACTTTCTTCTGAGGTCGTTTGCCGCTTTCGGTCTGCTCGATGTTTTTGATGCATTCCAGCGGTAGCCGAATACGTGCGGCAACCGGAAGATGGTCGGAGAAGAGCTGATCGAGCACGTGATATTCCTGCACCTGCAGACTTTTCGAGATGAGGATGTGGTCGAGCGCGCGTTTGGGCTGCCACGCGGGGTAGCTGTCCAAGGCTTCGATAGGCGTTAGATCAACCGCATCGAAGAAGCGCGGGTGAGCCCCCAATTGGCTGCTGGTGGCGTTCAGGTCGCCCATGAACACAACATTGTTGAGCGGTGCGATAAGCTTGCTTAGGTAATCAAGCTGCTTGTGCTGCGTTTTTGTTCCCAGCGCAAGGTGAGCGACAAAAATATGCAGCGCATCTTCGCCATTACCAAAACGCGCATGCATGGCGCCGCGCCCGGGTGGGCCGGGTAGCTTGTGGTTGACCACTTCTGTAGCGGGAAAACGGCTAAGCAGTCCATTGCTGTGCTGGGCAAAGCGCCCCAGGTCACGGTTCAACTGCTGGAAGGAGTAAGGAATATTCGCCTTGTCGGCAAGGTAATCAATCTGATTGACGTTGCCCGAGCGAAAGCTGCCGCCATCGACTTCCTGTAGCCCGATAATGTCGTAGCCTTTCAATAGCTCGGCAATCAAGGTGAGGCGTCGGTTGCGTTTGGCATTGGGCAGCAGGTGTTGCCAGCTGTGGGTCAGGTACTGATAAAACGCTTGGGTACTGATGCCGACCTGTAGATTGAAGGTCATCAGCCTGATGTCCCGCGGCACTTCGTAATGCCTGGGTGTTTTAGCTTCGTGCCTGGCGTTGCTGTTCAACTGCGGCGTGCTCCATTGAACGCTGCTGGTGGAAAAGCGCCCAACGCGTGAGAAGCGTTGAGCGCGGAGGGTGCTTACTTCGACGAGCCTTCGGCGCGTACTTTTTCGATCAGCTGATCGGTAACGTTCAGCATGTTGTCGAGGCCGCCGGCCGTCTGCGGGGTTACCACGTATTTGCCGTT
Organism: Carnimonas bestiolae; assembly: GCF_051251145.1. Classification (NCBI taxonomy): domain Bacteria; kingdom Pseudomonadati; phylum Pseudomonadota; class Gammaproteobacteria; order Oceanospirillales; family Halomonadaceae; genus Carnimonas; species Carnimonas bestiolae. Next base: position 67,364 of record NZ_JBPCZK010000010.1, read on the forward strand.
AACAACGATCGCGGGCGTGCCCATGATCTTGTAGGCCAGCAGCTCTGAATGAGCGCGATTTACCTGGCTCTTCAGGCCGAAAGAGTTAAGCGTATCGATGACTTTCTCTTTGCTGACACCGTAGTTGGAGTAAAAATCAGCAATGTCGTTGGGATCCGTCAGGCGGCGATGCTGCTGATGAATCGCTTTGAAGAAGTCTTCGTGGGTCTTGTCGATGATGCCAAGGTCCTGTGCGGCATAGAAGGCGCGCGCGTGATCGGTCCAGGTTTTGCCCATGGTGGCGGGCAGCACTTCAACATCAACATCGCTGGGAGCCTTGTCGCGCCAGGATTTGAAGCTCGACTCAAGGTCGTAGCAGTGCGGGCAGCCGTACCAGAACACTTCCTGTACCAGAATCTTGCCACCGGTATCGTGGCTTACCGGTTCGCTCAAGGTTTGGTAGCTGTCGTCTGCCTGAGCGCTTGAAAGGCATGCAATCGCAGCAACGCTAGCAATCGCGAGCAGTGCCAGTCGTTTCAACATCGTGATCTTTCTCCTGAATCGGTAGGGATGGCGGACAACCACCGTTAGGTTTTGTCTGAAAACTGCTTGCAGTTGGCCACGCTGCGTTAAAAATTAGCTCAAACTGCTCATCTGCATTAAACGAATCCGGTTTTATCGCCGATTTTTGCCTTGCCTGACCTTCGCTCACTGACATTCAGACAGAACCTGAGGTCTTGGAACTTAAAAAACGATTAATGTTCCGCTGTTCGTGCAAGCATCGCTCGCGCGTCTGTAGGTAATCGTTAGTCTGACATTTATTTTTTTCGGCGTCAGCCCGCCATGAGCGCCTTGGCGGCTCGCGGTAAGCCAGCGTACGAAGCAGACACCGCTGTATCGTCGGCGTATTGGCCGCATTGAGGCGCTGTGCCATGGCCTAACATAGGTGTTGGAGCATCGACGCTTAACGTATACGGCTTCGCTGCTATTCTTTACACTAGCCGCTTGGTTGCTCAAGTGCATACATTTGCCAGATGTTTGCCTGCAGCGGCCCGCCCATCAACGGAGTTATTGCCCAAGATTCGGCGGCAATCCATCGCTCCCCGTGTAATTTCCGCAAGAGTTTTCGATCATGACGTCACCGCAAACGCTCAACTACCGCAAGGCGCAGTTTCTGACCAGCGCGCCTACCTTGGCTGCCTGTCCTGAAGACAGCGGCGCTGAGGTGGCGTTTGCGGGGCGCTCGAATGCGGGGAAGTCGAGCGCCATTAACACGCTCACCAATCAGAAAGCGCTGGCGCGCACCTCCAAAACGCCGGGGCGTACTCAGCTCATCAACTTCTTCTCGCTGGACGACACCTATCGTCTGGTCGATCTGCCCGGCTATGGCTTTGCCAAGGTGCCCGAAAAGGTCAAGCTAGAGTGGCAGCGCCATCTTTCGGACTATCTGCAAAACCGCAGCGCGCTGCGTGGTCTGGTGCTGCTGATGGACGTGCGTCATCCGCTGACTGAATTTGATCGAACCATGATCGGCTGGGCCGATGAGTCTGAGCTGCCGCTGCAGCTGTTGCTAACCAAGGCCGACAAACTAAAGCGCGGCGCGGCCATGAATACGCTGCAAAAGGTCAAGCGCGAGCTGGCCGCCTTCTCAGGTGATGTTCAGGTGCAGCTGTTTTCTTCCTTGCAGCGTCAAGGCGTTACCGAGCTCGAACAACGTCTCAACGAGCTGCTGCTGGGAGAGTAGCCGGTTAATCGCGGCGTGGCGGTGGTGCGGGGCAGTGGCTGGCTGCGGTTGAGGGGGCGCTATTCAGCCGCTGAAAGCACTGCTCGCTCTTATCACTAGCCGCGCAGGCACCTTGCGCAGCATGGATTGATCGCTTGAGCGATAGTGCTTAAGAATGGCGAGCGTTTCGTTCGCCATGGCATCGATATCCTGATCGAACGAGCTTAATTGGTAAGCGCCCCAGCCGCTGGCATCGATATTGTCGTAGCCCACCACTGCCACGTCCTCGGGGATCCTGACGCCCAGTGTTTGACGCAGGGTATCCATTGCGCCCAGCGCCATTAGATCGTTGGCGCAAAACACGCCCTCAGGGCCCATGCCTGTCCGCCATAGACGTGCCACAGCCTCGGCACCGCTTTGATAGCTGAAGTCGCCGTGCGCGGTGGCAATGTCGCTGATCCCACGCTTCGCTAAATAGCCTGAGAATCCCTGCCAGCGCTGCTGCGCTGCGGGGCTGTCCGATGGGCCATGAATGAAGCCGAGACGCTGGCACTTTTGTGCCAGCAAATGAGCGGCCGCCTGCCTTCCTGCCGATTCGTTATCTGAATTCACCGAACTGATACCGGGCGCGTTTTGTACGTTGTTGAACGCCACTACCGGAATACCCGTGCGTGAAAAGCTTGCCGCTGCGGCCGGTGTTATCACGGCGAGCGCACTGACGATGGCGTCTACCCGATAGCGCATCGATTGATTCAGCGCGGCGTCGAGCGCGTGATCGCTGTCGACACAGGACACCAGCACTTGCTGACCGTGCTGCTGAAGTGTGTTGGTGAGCGCTTGCAGTACGCGTGCATAAAACGGGTTATGCATTCTGCCGGTGACCAGCGCAATCATCTGCGAGCGTTGCCCTTGCATGATCGCAGGCAGGGCATTGGGGCGGTAACCAAGCCGATCGGCAGCGGCCAGCACCTTCGCGCGGGTAGCTGGTGAGACGCTGCCGCGGCGTGAAAAGGTGCGTGAAACAGCGGACTGCGACACCCCTGCCAGCTGTGCAACGTCGGTCGACGTTGGTAATCGATGGATATTTTTCACGGCGTTGCTCTGTGTGTTGTTCGACTATCAGCCTATTGATGCAGGTCGAGTATCGCTCCTATTTTGAAACGGTGTGCATAGCTATGCAATTCCTTCGATAACAGATCAGGAGCTGTTGATGGCCAAGCGTGGAGTACTCGATACCTTCAATCTGGCGGGCAAAACTGCGCTGGTGACCGGTGGTTACAGAGGCATCGGTAATGCTATTGGTTGGGCATTGGCGGAAGCAGGAGCCGCGCTGATTATTGCCGCGCGTAGCCTGGATAAGGCGGAGCAGGCCGTGGCCGAGTTTAAGGAAGCCGGGCACAGCGCTGTTGCGCTCAAGGTGGATGTCGCTGATTACCAGAGTGTTCAGCGGGCCATCGCGCAGATTGAGGGCAATATCGATGTGCTGGTGAACAACGCGGGCATTTGCTACCACGAAGCTGCGGTAGACATTGCCCCTGAGCGCTTCACCGAGGTGATCAACGTTAATCTCAACGGCGTGTGGTTTTGCTCGCAGGCGGTAGGCAAACGAATGATCGCGCAGGGCGGCGGCACCATTATCAACATTGGCTCGATGTCGGGTGACATTGTTAACCGCCCGCAAATGCAGCCTGCCTACAACGCCTCGAAGGCCGCCGTACACCACCTGACACGCTCGCTGGCGGCGGAGTGGGCGCCTCACCATATTCGCGTTAATGCCATTGCGCCCGGCTATATCAACACCGATATGTCGCCGGTCGATGAGCCGCGTTTTAAGCGCTATTGGATTGAGGACGCGCCACAGCAGCGAGCGGGGCACCCCACCGAGTTGGGGCCGCTTGCGGTGCTGCTAGCGAGCGATGCGTCTTCCTTCATGACTGGTGAAATCATCACCGCTGACGGTGGCTATACCCTCTACTAGCGCCGGTTGTTGAATTTTTGAGACAGGAATCAAGCCATGGGTATGTCACAACGCTTTCGCGATAAAACGGTACTGATTACCGGCGGCGGTGGCGATATTGGGCGGGTAATCGCAGCGCGTCTGGCGCAGGAAGGGGCCACCATTGCGCTGCTGGATATCGATCAGAACAAGCTGGATAGCGCGGTTGCCTGGCTGAGCGATCAGGGGGCCGAGGTGGCTGGCTTCAGTGCTGATATCACCGATGTGAAGGCGGTGGAGCAGGCGTTAGCCAAGGTGATCGAGCGCTTTGGCAGTGTTGAGCTGTTGTTCAATAACGCGGGCTATCAGGGTGCTTTTCAGCCGCTGCATCACTATCCCGCCGATGACTTCGCGCGCGTCATCAATATCAACGTCGTGGGCGCCTTCAACGTATTGAGGGTGGTCAGCCAGCACATGGTGGAAAGGCAATTTGGGCGCATTGTGAATACCGCCAGCATGGCGGGCGTATCGGGCACGCCCAATATGGCCGGGTATTCAGCGTCGAAGTTTGCGGTAGTCGGACTTACCGAAACGGCCGCAAAGGATCTTGCTCCCTATAACATTCGCGTTAATGCCATTAGCCCAGGTTTCATGGGCCCCGGTTTTATGTGGGAGCGCCAGGTAGAGCTGCAGGCCAAGGCGGATTCCCAGTACTACTCGACGGACCCCGACGAGGTAGCCAAGCAAATGATCAACAGCACGCCGATGCGTCGCTACGGTGCGCTGGAGGAGATCGCTGGTTCGGTGGCTTTTCTGATGAGCGACGATGCCAGCTATATCACCGGTATCAATATCCCTATTGCCGGCGGCTAGCAGTGGCGCCGTTTCGTCGTGGTTTTCTTGCATTTGGATCAGCCGAAATGAATACAGAGCATGCGCAGGTAGAACCGTCCGCTAGACGCATTATTCTCGCCATCATTCTGATAGCAGCGCTAGGCGGCATGCTATACGGCTACGATACCGGGATTATCTCGTCCGCACTGCTGTCGATCAGCGACGACTTCCAACTAACCGATTTCGGTAAGGAAGCGGTCACCAGCGCCATTTTGGTCGGCGGCATTGTAGGGGCGTTTGTTAGCGGCCCGATATCCGACCGCATTGGGCGAAAGCGTACGATATTGCTGGTGGCGCTGCTGTTCTGCGCTGGCGGCGTGTTAACCAGTATCGTGACCGATACGCTGTCGATGATTCTGGCACGCTTCTTTTTAGGGCTAGCGGTGGGCGCGATTACCCAAATCATGCCGGTCTATATTGCCGAACTGTCGCCAGCCGCTATCCGCGGCGGCTCGGTGGTGCTGTTTCAGGTAATGATTGCGGTAGGGCAGTTGCTCTCCTACGTGATCGGCTACCTGATTGCAGGGCACTGGCGAATCATGTTTCTGCTGGCGATTATTCCCGGTCTAGCGCTGTTTATTGGCATGTTGCGCTTGCCCGAAAGCCCGCGCTGGCTGGTATCGGGAGGCAACAAGCAGGCTGCGCTGAAGATCTTGCAGCGTGTGCGTGGCAACGACACCCTCGCTCAGCAGGAGCTAGACACCATCAGCCAGGTGAATCACAACGAGCAGGGCAGTTGGCGCGATTTGCGCACCCCTTGGGTGAGACCAGCGCTGGTGGCGGCGATTGGCATCGCGATTCTATGTCAGTTGACCGGTATTAATGCGGTTATCTATTACGCGCCCACCATTCTGCGTGATGCAGGCTTCACCACCAACGCATCGCTGCTCGCCACTATCGGCGTGGGCGTGGTGTTGACGGTGGTTACGCTGCTGGGGTCTTGGCTGGTCGACAAGATCGGTCGGCGCAAGCTGATGGTGCTGTTTATTCCGGTCTCGATTGTCGCGCTGGTGGTGCTGGGCGCCTGCTTTGTCGGCGGCAACCCTGAGGGATCCGAGAAGTGGATAGCGGTAGCCGCCATGCTGGCCTATATCGCCTTCAATGGCGGTAGCTTGTCGGTGATTATCTGGCTGATTAACTCGGAGGTCATCCCGCTGTTCGTGCGCGGCAAGGGCACTGGACTGGCATCGGTATCGCTGTGGACCGCCGATCTGCTGGTAACGCTCTCGACGCTCAGCCTGATAAGCACCTTTGGCGCAGCCGCCACCTTCTGGGGTTACGCCGTTATCTCGCTGTTTGCCTTCATCTTCGTGCTGCTATGCGTGCCGGAAACCAAAGGCAGAACCTTGGAAGAAATCGAAGCCTCGCTGCGCAATGGTACGTTCAGGCCGACTCAGCGGGGTGGTTAGAAGGTTTCGCGTTGGTTAAGAAGGGCAGGCGAAGCCTGCCCTTTATTTGTCAGAGCACGCGGCGTCTCAACTTGGCGCTGCTATCTTTCCGCAAGGCAGGACGGTAATGCGGAGTGCGCATCGCGGGGCAGCATGTATGTTTGTCGAAGGGAGCAGCGCTACGTTAACTACTCATCCACACGGCGCTGCGTTAGGCGAGCCGCGGCCTCCTCAAACTCAACTTCCAGCGCACTGACAATCTCGCCAAGCGGTTGGCATTGCTGAATGCTGCCGACGCCCTGACCCGCGCCCAGTACGTCTTTCCATACTTTTACGCCGCTATCGCCGAGACTTAGCGACTCAGGTGCTTGGTCGGGCAACGCATCCGGATCGAGTCCGCTGTCGCGAATGCTGGCGGCAAGATAGTTGCCGGGCACGCCCGTGAATAGCGGGGTATACACAATGTCGGCGGCCTGCGCCTCTATTAGCATGCGTCGATAGCGCTCGTCGGTGTGCGCTTCATTGGCCGCTAAGAAGCGGGTGCCCATATAGGCAAAGTCGGCGCCCATGGCTTGCGCGGCGACGATATCGCCGCCATGGGAAATGGCGCCGGCAAGCGCCAGAGGCCCGGAATAGAAGGTGCGCACTTCATTCACTAGCGCGAAGGGACTGAGGCGTCCGCCGTGGCCGCCCGCGCCCGCGCTCACCAGAATCAGCCCATCGACACCCGCCTTGATAGCGCGCTGCGCGTGGCGCACGGTCGTCACGTCATGCAGTACGCTACCGCCGTAACTATGGACGGCTTCGACGACCTTATCCGGAGCGTGCAGGCTGGTGATCACCAAGCGTACGCGGTGGCGCACCAGCGTGGCGAGATCGGCTTCGAGCCGTTGATTGGACGGATGAACAATCAGATTGACCGCGAAGGGCGCGACTTGCTGATCGGGATGGCGCTGCTGATAGTCCGCTAAAGCGGCCTGAATATCGCTAAGCCACTGATCCAGCTGCTCGGCGGGGCGGGCATTCAGGGCGGGGAAGCTGCCCACGATACCGCTGGTGCACTGGGCGATCACCAGCGCTGGCTGCGACACGATAAACATGGGAGCGCTGATAACGGGTAAACGCAGTTGATCACGAAGTTGCTGCAGCGACATGGCAGACGCCCTTTGCGATGGCCAGAGTCTGAGTTTAGTAACAGATGCTGGAACGCGCGCTTAGACCAAAGCCCGACGCCGCTGATATCGGTGCGCGTGAGTCACCTTGCGGCATGATATGGCCACGTAAAACTTGCCCGCACCCGCACCCGCACCCGCACCCGCACCCGCACCCTCCGTTAACGCGCGGGCTACCTACCCAAAAGCAGTGAACTGCACTGCCGTCCGGCGCTATGCACATCCCAGCGTGCGCAGTACCTGCGGTAGCTCGCGCACATGCTTGATGCGGTGAATGTTGTCAGCCAGCGTGCGCGGTTCGTCGAATAGATCAATCCATACCGCTTGCATGCCGAGGGCGGCGGCGGGCTCTACGTCGCTGGTCCATGAGTCGCCGACGTGCATGGCATGTTCCGGCGCGATATCGCCTAGCGCTTTCAAGGCATGCAAGAAGATGCCGTGATCGGGCTTGGGCATGCCCAGTTCGCCTGCCTTGAACATCACGTCGAAATGTTTGGCGAGCGGCAATCGATTAACGTCAACGTTGCCGTTAGTGATCACGGCCAACCGATAGTGTGGCGCTAGCGTCGCCAATAGCCCCTCTACTTCAGGGTAGGGAGTCACCAGGTGGCGCAGCTCCAGCATTTGTTCCGTGGCGCGTTGGGCGAGCTGGGCTGCTTCGGCGTCATTCAGGCCGTGCTCCTTCAGTACCTGATAGATCACCTGCTCGCGCACATAGGTCACGTCACCACGGCGCGGCGTATTCATTAGTTCAGCACCTAGCTGCTGGCGTCGCTGCTGCATTTCGGCGATTCCGGTCTGAAGTGGTCGCCCCACTTCACGCTCTAGCCATAGCGCCATCTCACGCTCGAGATGCTCCATAACCGGCACGTTGTCCCACAGGGTATCGTCGATATCGAAGGTAATGGCGTCGAGTCGCATGGGCGCTCCATAGAGAGAAGATAATGATGGTATCGCGGCAAAGCGCGATCACAGCGACGGTGTTGAGCCGTAAGCGAAGGCGTTGGGATTATGCCGCGCGCTACTGAAGCGGTGCAGTTGATGTCGTTGTGCGGCTAACAGCGCTACTTCTTGCGCGCCTTCACGCGGCCATCACCGGGACGCAGTTGCAGGAAAATCAGCGCCGCCAGCATGGCCATGCCGCCAACGCAGATAAAGGTGGCGGCGAATGCGCTTAACGTCTGCTGCGCATCGTCGTGGGTAAACACGTTCAACAGCGCCGCAGAACTGCTTACGCCCATACCGATCGACATCTGCATCACCACGGCCAGCAAGCCGTTGCCACTGGCCGCATTGTCGCCCTGTAGATCAATCAGCGTCAGGGTATTCATCGCGGTGAACTGCAGCGAATTCACCACGCCCAACACGAACAGATGCCCCATAATTAGCCAGTGTGGCGTTGCAGGGCTGAGCAGCGCCAGACTCATGATCAGCAGGCCTAGCAGCAGCGTGTTGATGACCAGCGTGCGCTTGTAGCCTAGCCGCACCAACGTGGGTTGGGCCAGCGGCTTGGCGACAATCGCGCCCAGCGTAACGCCGATCATCAGCATGCCTGCGGTAGCAGGCGACAGCGATAGCCCCACCTGAAGCACCAGCGGTATCAGAAAAGGCAGTGCGCCATTGCCCAGTCTGGCAAAAATGTTGCCGAGAATGCCCACGCTGAAGGTGCGAATGGCGAACAGCGACGGGGCAAACAGCGGCGCCTCGACCTTCATCGAACGCACCCAGTAGGTGATCAGGCTGGCAACTCCGAGCACGAGGATCAGTAGTACCGTAGTGATGCTCAGGTGCAGGTCGGAGAGCCCTTCCAAACTAAGCGAAATGGCCAGCATCGAGAACGAAAACAGCAGGAATCCGAGGGTGTCGAAGCGCTGAGGATGCTCACGCTGGAAATCAGGCACCATCCTCCATGCGACGATCGCTCCGACAATCCCGACCGGAAGATTGATCAGAAATATCCAGTGCCACGACAGCGCTTCGACCAGCCAGCCGCCCAGGGTAGGGCCGATCAGCGGGCCGACCAGTGCCGGCATGGTGACGAAACTTAGCACCCGCACGAGTTGAGCGCGCGGGTAGGCGCGCAGAACCACCAAGCGTCCTACCGGCACCATCAGCGCGCCGCCTATGCCTTGCACGATGCGTGAGATAACCAGCAGGGTTAGCGTCGGTGATAGTGCGCAAAGCAGTGACCCTAACGTGAACAGTGCAATCGCCAAGGGGAAGATGTGCCGTGCACCAAAGCGGTCCGATACCCATCCAGACACCGGAATTAATGCGGCCACGGTAAGCAGATACGCAATGACCACGGCCTGCATTTGCAGTGGGTGCTGGTGCAGATCGACAGCCATTTGCGGCAGTGCCACATTGACGATGGTGCCATCCAGCCCCTGCATGAAGAAGGCGGAAGCAATCAGCCACGGTAGTAGTTTCGCCAAGCGTGGGCTCAGCGTGGGCTGCGCTGTACTGTTAAGCGGGGCCACGTGAGATTACTCGCGATGGCGCCGATGGGCGCGGGGGTGGGCGTTGTCGTAGGTTTCAGCCAAATGCTGCCAGTCGAGGCGGGTATAGATTTGGGTGGTGCTCAAGTGCGCGTGGCCGAGCAACTCCTGTACCGCGCGCAGATCGTGGCTTGATTCCAGCAGATGGCTGGCGAACGAGTGGCGCAGTCGGTGTGGATGCAGATGCTCGGGCAGGCCTCGCTCGCTGGCACTTTTGGCAAGCCGCAGCTCCACTGCCCGCGCTCCCAGCCGGCCTCCACGCAAACCCACGAAAAGGGCACTATCGGAAGGTGCAGCCAGTTCGGGGCGGCTTTTTAGCCACTCGGCAAGCGCTGCCTGGGCACGTCTGCCGACCGGCAGCTGCCGTGGCTTGTTGCCTTTCCCGATTACCCGCACGCGCTGCCCATCGTAGTCTTGCAGGTCAAGACCGGTCAGCTCGCTCAAGCGCAGGCCCGACGAGTACAGCAGTTCGAGCATCGCTTGATCGCGAATGCCGAGCGGCGAGCCATCGTGGGGTTGGTCGAGAAAGCGCGCCACCATATCGACATCAATCGGGCGCGGCAGATGGCGGCTGGGCTTGGGTGTATCCACCAGCTTGGCGGGGTTGCTGGTAATGTGACCCTGTTCGAGCAGCCAGTCGCCAAAGCGACGCAGCGCCGCCTGCCGTCGCGCGATGGTGCGGCCGGCAAGCCCGCGTGCGCGCTCGTTACCCAGATAGCGGCGCACCACCGCAATAGAGAACCACTGCCAGCCATTCTCTTCGACATCGCCCTGCTGCTCGACAAAATCGATGAAGGTTGCCAAGTCACGACGATAGGCATCGACCGTCGCGGCACTGTGGCGCTGGGCCAGTCGTGTGACGAAGCGGTCGATATCGGCGCGCTGGTGATGGAGCGCTAAGGGCTGGCTCATCTCGTTCTCCAAAAGACGCTATCGCTGTGGGCGCTTAGCAACGGGCGGAAGCTGCGAGCTTAGCCCTGGCCGCTGTGCTAACGGGGGCTACAGCCCTGGCTATTGCTCAATCGAGGTGCCGGAGCTAACGGCCGCGGGAGAAGTGCGGTGCTGGGTGCGCTGAATGGCATGCAGCAAGCGACCGACAACTTCGCCTAGATAATCGATGAACAGTGTATCTTGGGTGGCGCTGAAGCGCTCGGGCTGCGAGGACGCCAGCACCAGATAGCCGCTGTGATGACCGATAGCGAGTCGCGTGATCGCGGCTGATCCCTGGTGCTGGGAAGGCGCTTCGATGGTCGGCAGCAGGCTGGCCCAATGTGCTTGGCTAAGCGGTTTGCAGCGGCAGTGGCGTCCTTCCAGCAAACGCGACAGTAAATTGGTGCGCGGTTCGTCGAGCCGGTACTGGGGAGGCTGCGGCTGGGCGTCTTCTTCGAAGGTGCGCCATAGCGCTAGACCGGCTATATCGAAGCGCTCTGATAGCTGGTCGGCCAGCGTTTGCAGCAGCGCATCCTCGCTGTGCTCGCCTTCTAACAGTGCGAGTATCAGTTGGCGCAGCTGACGATATTGCGCTTCGGTATCACGCGCCGCGCTGAGCAGTCCGCGCAGACGCTCCTCGACACTGGTACAGCGTTGACGCGCGACCGCCAGCTGTCGCTCCAACAGCGACACTGCGCCTCGGCTAGCGTCGGGATGCGGCACCTTGAGCTTCTCTAGCAGTTCGTCGCGACCGACAAAAAACTCGGGATTCGCCAACAGCCATGCGGCGATATTTTCTTCGTTCAATGCGGAGGAAGAATCTGATTGGCTCATAGCTCAAGCTTACCTTCGAAGACAGTGACAGCCGGGCCTGTCATGTACAGGTGGTGTCCCTCGCCGGCCCATTCGATACGCAGAGGGCCGCCGCGTAGTTCGACCTTAACGCGCTGGTCGAGCAGCCCGCGCTGAATGCCAGACACCACTGCGGCGCAGGCGCCAGTACCACAGGCCTGGGTTTCGCCCACGCCGCGCTCAAAGACGCGCAAGCGAATGTGAGTACGGTTGTTGACTTGCATGAACCCAACATTGACCCGCTGAGGGAAGCTGGGGTGCCGCTCCAGCGCTGGCCCAATCTGCTCCACCGCTGCGCTATCGACGTCTTTTACTTGCAGCACCGCGTGCGGATTACCCATCGAGACGACGCCAAATTCAACATTGGCGAGCGCTTCGGGCAGTGCCTCGAGATGCAGCTGATGCAGCGGTTGGCGCTCACCGCTGGTGCTATTAAACGGCACCCGCGATGCGTCGAGAATCGGCTCGCCCATATCGACCCTAATATTGCCGTCGTCAGCGATATGCAGCGCTAATGGCCCCGCGCCCGTTTCAACGTGAATGTCGTGTTTGGCGATAAGCTGCTGATCGCGCACAAAGCGGGCGAAGCAGCGCGCGCCGTTACCGCAGTTTTCCACTTCGCCGCCGTCAGCGTTAAAAATGCGGTAGCGAAAATCCATATCGGGCTTGGTGGGGGGCTCGACCAGCAGCAGTTGATCGAAGCCAACGCCTTCATGACGATTGGCGAGCTGGCGAATCTGCTCATGACTCAAGCGCGCGCGCTGAGTAACCAGATCGATCACCATAAAGTCGTTGCCAAGACCGTGCATTTTGCTGAAGCGGAGCTGCATAAGTTATTGGGCCTCTCCGTCAGGGAGCAAGTGTTCACCGGCCCACAGCTGGGCAAGCGGCTCGCGCTCGCGGATCACATGCAGGCGATCGCCGTCGACCATGATTTCTGGCGGGCGTGGGCGCGTGTTGTAGTTCGACGCCATGGTGAAGGAGTAAGCCCCCGCTGAGCCGACCGCCAGCAAGTCCTGCGCCGCCAGCGCAAGCTCACGATCCTTGCCGAGGAAGTCGCCGGATTCGCACACTGGGCCAACAATATCGTAGCTAGCGTGCTGACGTGGCTCGCCGTTATCGCGCTCATCGACTCGCTCAATTCGCATCCAGGCGCCGTACAGCGAAGGGCGAATCAGATCGTTCATGGCGGCATCCACCAGCGCGAAATGCTTGTCTTCGGTAGGCTTGAGGAATTCCACGCGCGTCAGCAGCACCCCCGCATTCGCCGCAATCGAGCGCCCCGGTTCGACAATCAGCTCAAGCGTCGCCGCCTTGGGATACTGCGCTAAATGCTGGCGTACGGCAGCAATATAGTGCTGCGGTGAAGGCGGTGTTTCACCCTGGTAATCGACGCCCAGGCCGCCGCCTAAATCGAGGTGATGAAGCGTAATGCCATGCTCGCCTAGTTGGTCGATCAACGCGACCACGCGATCCAACGCATCGAGGAAGGGCGCGATATCGGTGAGCTGAGAGCCGATGTGGCAATCGACGCCGACAATGTTCAGGTGCTCGGCGCTGTTGGCCCATAAGTAGGCTTCCAATGCCTCATCGATGGCAATGCCGAACTTGTTTTCCTTCAGCCCAGTGGAGATGTAGGGATGGGTACCCGCATCGACATCCGGATTGACGCGAATCGAAACAGGGGCCTGTACGCCTAGCGATCCGGCAATGCGATCAAGCGCTGCCAGCTCTGCCAGTGATTCGACGTTGAAGCATTTGATGCCTACCTGCAGCGCGCGAACCAGTTCGGCTTCGCTCTTGGCAACGCCAGAAAAGACCACCTTGGCAGGATCACCGCCCGCTGCCAGTACGCGCTCGAGCTCGCCTCCCGATACGATATCGAAGCCTGCGCCCAGCCTGGACAGCAGGTCGATGACCGCGAGATTCGAGTTGCTCTTCAGCGCGAAGCACACCAAGTGCGGGTGATCCGCCAGCGCGTCTTGATAGGCCAGGAAATGGCTGCTGAACGCCGCCTTGGAATAGACGTAGCAGGGCGTGCCGAAGCGCGCCGCTGCGTCAGTCAGCGGTACGTCCTCGGCATGCAGAACGCCATCACGGCGAGTAAAAAACGGCTGCATTAATCACTTCCTGCGGCGTTATCGGGTGAAGCAGGCGCGGTCGGTGCGGTACCGCCAGTGTTGGCGCGATACGGCGTAAACTGCACGTTGTTCCAGCGCGCGCCACCGCGGTTGGTGGCTGGTTGAGCCGGCGCAGGCTGCGGTGCTGGCGCGGCTGATTCGCTGGCATCGGGCTGGGCGGCAGGCTGTGGCTGTGCAGCAGGCTGGGCCGGGCGCGGTTTGGGCTGCGCTGGCGTGGTTTGAGGTTTCTCCTCGCTTGCAGCGCTCGCCGCTGCGCCACCCGCTGCTGCCGCACCGCTTGCTGCAGCAGGCGCGGCGGCAGTGTTGGAGTGCGCGTTTGCAGTAGCGGCGGCATCAGCTTCGTGCTGCTGCTCGTCGGCAGACTGGTTGAGGGCCTGGCGCTGTTCCGGCGTTAGATTTTTTAGCGATTTGTCTGCCCCCAGCGACTGCTCGGGCGCTGAGTTGTCGTCGCTGGACTGTTCGTCGTCGGGCTCCGGCGTAATCGGCGGCGCTGCTCCAGCGGTGTCACTGTTGCCGTCATCGTCGGGCAGTGCAGCGCTTGAGCTGCTGCCATTATCGCTGGCAGGCGAGCCAATCGGCGTGGGGCCGCTGTCGCTCTCATCGCTGGGGCGCGGCTGTTCCGCACTGGATGATTGGGGCTGTTCCGCACTGGACTGCTGCGGTTGCGACTGGTCGTCGGAAGGCGAGGACTCAGCATTCTGCTGCTGGTTGTCCTTGTCGTCCAAACCATACGCATTGCCTGGATCGTAGCGCTCGCGGGCCGCTTGATCGTCGGGCATATACAGCGGGCCGGTTTGGCCACAGCCTGCCAGCAGGGTGAGTAATGCGGCGGCGGCGAGTCGAGTGTTGCGGGCGCTCATGCAGAAGTCTCCGTGCGATGGGCAGACTGAAGGGTTTTCAAGGCGTCGCGGGCACGCTGGACCGCTGCACGCACCTGATCGGGTGCCGTGCCGCCAATATGGTTTCGTGCAGCGACTGAGCCTTCAAGGCTAAGCACATCGAAGACGTCCTGCTCAATTACATCGGAAAACTGCTGAAGTTCATCGAGGCGCAGCTCCGACAGATCGCGCTGCTGCTCGATGCCATAGGCAACCGATTTACCGACGATTTCATGGGCGTCGCGGAAAGCAACGCCTTTGCATACCAGATAATCCGCTAGATCGGTAGCGGTGGAGTAGCCACGGCGTGCAGCCTCAAACATGTTGTCGCGCTTGGCCTCAATGGCCGGCACCATATCGGCGAAGGCGCGCAGGCAGCCCTTTACGGTATCAATGGTATCGAACAGCGGTTCCTTGTCTTCCTGATTGTCCTTGTTGTAGGCCAACGGCTGCGATTTCATCAGCGTTAGCAGGCTCATCAGGTGACCATAGACGCGGCCGGTCTTGCCACGCACCAGTTCAGGCACGTCGGGGTTTTTCTTCTGCGGCATAATCGAAGAGCCGGTGCAGAAACGGTCGGGCAACTCGACGAAATCGAACTGCGAACTGGCCCACAGCACCAGTTCCTCGCTCATGCGTGATAAATGCATGCCCAACAGGCTGGCGAAGGCGGTAAATTCGATCGCGAAATCGCGGTCGCTGACCGAATCAAGCGAGTTTTCGGTAGGACGTTCGAATTCCAGCAGCTCAGCCACCAGATGGCGGTCGATCGGGTAAGTAGTGCCCGCCAGTGCGGCGGCGCCAAGCGGAAGCACGTTGACGCGTTTGCGGCAGTCGGCCAGACGCTCCTGATCGCGCGCGACCATCTCCTGCCACGCTAATAGATGATGGCCAAAGGTGACCGGCTGCGCTGCCTGAAGGTGAGTGAAGCCAGGCATGATGGTGTCGGCTTCCTGATAGGCTAGCTCAACCAGCCCCTGCCGAAGCCGCGTGAGCTCAGCATTAATGACATCGATCTCGTCGCGCACGTACAGACGGATGTCGGTGGCAATCTGATCGTTGCGTGAACGTCCGGTGTGCAGCTTCTTGCCGACATTACCGATGCGTTCAATCAGGCGCGCTTCAACGTTCATGTGGATATCTTCAAGCGCTACCGACCATTCGATGTTTCCGCGCCCAATATCTTCCCGAATCGCTTCGAGGCCATCGATAATGGCGCTCTTTTCTGCATCGGTCAGCACGCCAACGCGGTTGAGCATGGTGGCGTGAGCAATCGAGCCGCGAATGTCCTGCTGATAGAGCCGCTTGTCGAAATCGATCGAAGCGGTGAAGGCCGCTACAAAAGCATCGGTAGGCTCACTAAAGCGTCCACCCCACGATTGGTTGGTGGTAGTGGCAGAGCTGTTATTAGAGGTATCGGGTGATGACATCTGTTAATTGGGCCCCTGAATAAACGCGTCGAATGTGCCGAATGGTGGCTGATGAATGGATGTTAACGCATGCGTTGAAACACCAGTTTGTCGCGAGTGTACCAGACTCGCAGCGCCATTGCCGTGTCGCCGTTGGGATGCGCAAAGCGGGCGTTGCTTGATGGCACATTCCTCGCTATCTCGAGAAGCAAGGGCCGCTGTGGCGCTCTGATCGACACGATAAGCCTTCCCAATCAGTTGATGCGTCGGAAGCTGCTGTCAACAATGATATAATCCCTTCTATTATGCTCAACAGAAAGGCTCGGTAGGGGTACTCCGAGTGCTAACAAGGGTGGATTTACCGTGTCTGGAAGCCGAGACGTGTTACGTATTGCAACGCGACGCAGCCCGCTGGCCATGTGGCAGGCTGAGCACGTCAAAGCGCGTTTGGAAGCGTTGCACGGTGTGACCGTGGAGCTCGTGTCGATGACGACACGGGGTGATCGTATTCTCGATGCGCCGCTGGCGAAGGTGGGGGGCAAAGGGCTCTTCGTTAAAGAGCTGGAGCAAGCGCTATTGGATGGGCGCGCCGATCTGGCGGTTCACTCAATGAAAGATGTGCCCATGCACTTTCCCGAGGGGCTGGGGCTCGAGGCCATTCTTGAGCGCGCATCGCCCACCGATGCTTTTGTTTCCAATCATTTCAACTCGCTGGCCGAGCTGCCGCGTGGAGCTCATGTAGGCACCTCCAGCTTGCGCCGCCAACTGCAGTTGCTTGAGCTGCGTCCCGACCTGATTATCAGCAGCTTGCGGGGCAGCGTTCAAACACGCCTGGGCAAGCTTGATAGCGGCCATTTCGATGCCATTGTGCTGGCCACCTCTGGGCTAACCCGCCTGGGCATGGCCGAGCGTATTGCCGAACGTGTTGCCCCTGAATTAATGCTGCCTGCCTGCGGACAGGGCGCGCTGGGTATCGAGTGTCGTCAAGACGACGATCGCGTGCTGGCAATGATCAAGCCCTTGATCGATTTCACTTCAGATGCCTGCGTGCGCGCGGAGCGTGCCATGAACACGCGCCTGGAAGGCGGCTGTCAGGTGCCCATCGGCGGTTATGCGGTGCTCGAGGATGGCGGCAGTACGCTGTGGCTGCGGGCGCTGGTAGGGTCGCCCGACGGTGCAACGGTGCTGCGTCAGGAAGCGCGCGGCCCTGCCAGTAACCCGCAAGCGCTGGGCGTTCAGGTGGCGGAAGGTTTATTGGCGCAAGGCGCGGGCGAAATCCTTGCCAGCGTCTATAGTGAAGACCAGTAAGGGAGCGCAGCAATGCACGCCGGCGTGCCGAAGCGAGTGCTGATTGCGCGCCCCGGTGCCCGCCAGCAGGCGTTGCAACGGGCATTGGAGCGCTATGGCCTGCTTCCTTGCGATCTGAATATCATGCGGCTCGAGCCACTGCCGATTGATCGCGCGCAGCGTCAGGCACTATATATGATGCCGGTAGATGCGTTACTCTGCGTGAGTCCGTTTACCGTTGAGTGTCTGCGTCGCTGGCTGGCGCCGCTGCCCGAGTGGGGCGCATCGGCGACATTGATTGCCACCGGGGCCAGCACCCAGCAAACGTTGGCGCAGGCGTTTGCGCAGCCCGTTGAGCGCGTTCTAGCGCCTCAAGCCAGTGCCAAGGCTGCCAGCGAGGGCGTGCTAGCGTTGGACGCGCTGCGCGAAATACGGGATAAGCGTATTGTGTTGGCACGCGGTGAAGGGGGAAGGCGCTTGATTAGCACCACCTTACGCGAGCGTGGTGCGCACCTGATAGAGTTGCCACTTTACCGGCGACTGCTCGATGCGCCATCCGCTGAGTTACAGCAGGTGCTGAGCGGTGGCGATTATCTGGCGCTGGTGATTACCAGCAACGAACAGCTTGATCATATAGTGCAATGGTGTAGTACCAAATCGTTCGGGCAAGCTGTAGTGGTGTCGAGCGAAAGACTAATGAATAAAGCCATTGCCGCAGGATTTCAGCGGGTTTTGCGCGCGCAGGACGCGACCCCGGTTTCTTTGGCGCAGTGCTGCGCCAGCGTAATAAATAACAGTAATATGCATGGTGGGCACAGGACGCCCTGACACCTTGGTTTCGGGAGAAGGCAAGCGACTTATGAGTAAAAAAGAAGAGCATAATAAGGGTTCCGGGGTTGAGCTTCCCTCCTCATCAGCCGAAACATCGGCGAATGCGGATAACAGTTCCTCTGAGCCAAAAGATGCGCACGATCAAAGTCACGTGAAGTCATCTTCTACCGGTGATTCAGAAAAAGGCGCCAAAGGCGGGCGCGACAGTACCTCTGCGTCTTCGGCAGCAACGGCTGACGATAGCAAGGACAGCGTCAAAGCAGACAAGCCCGCGCCGTCTACATCGACAACCTCAAGCGCAAGCAGCGCCTCCACCGCGAAAGGGGCCGATGCTGCTACGTCCAAGGGTGCCGCTTCTACGCCTGCCGGAGCTGCTGCTGCCGCTGCATCCAAGAGTGATAACGCATCGGCGTCCAAAAGCACGTCGACTTCCGCGTCGAGTAATAGCAGCACCAAGACATCCAGCGGTGGCGCCGACAAGCGCGGCGGCGGCGCTCAACCGCCGAAGAAGAGAGGCGGTACACCGCAATGGCTGATTGTGCTGCTGGCGGTATTGCTGGTGCTAGTGTTGGTTGGCCTCGGCTGGAACTTGCAGCGCATCAACGATCAGCACGATCGCGTCGATCAGCTGTCTCAGCAGGTCAAGTCGCTAAGTGGCGAAGGTCAGCAGCGTATTCAGCAAGCCTTGAGCGATAGCCAGCAGAGCACCGACTCGCTGGATCAGCGCCTGGGTGAGAACGAACAGACCATCAAGCACGTGCTGGATGAGCTGAATCGTCATCAGCAAACTGATTCTCGCGAGTGGACTTACGCAGAAGTGGAATACCTGCTGCGTATTGCCAATCAGCGTCTGGGGCTTGAGCGCGACATCGATGGCGCTCAGAAGCTGCTGCATACTGCTGACGAACGTTTGGCTTCGACGGGCAATCCGGCGTTTGTTCCGGTGCGCCGCGCCATCAGCGATGAGCTGAGCGAATTGGACAGCGTGGCTAACGTTGATCGCGAGGGCATCTACCTGCAGTTGGCATCCGCGCAGCAGCAGTTCGATAAGCTGCCGCTGGCGCAGGACACCGAAGCGCTCAAGGCCAAGGCTGAAAGCAGCGACGAATTCTCGGGTAACTGGCGTCAGCAGTTGGGTCGCCTTGGCGATCAGCTGAAGGATCTGGTGACCGTACGTCATCACGACCAGCCGCTTGAAGCGCTGATTACGCCCCAGCAGGAAGGCTATCTGCGCGAGAACGTTCGGTTGCAGCTTGAGCAGGCGCAGTTGGCGCTATTGCGTCAGGATCCGAAAATCTTCAAGAGCAGTCTTGAGCAGGCCGCCTCGCTGGTCGACAAGTACTATCGCAGCGACGACAGCGGTGTGCAGAAAGCGCTGCAACACCTGAAAGAGCTTTCTGAGGTGCAGGTTCGCCCCGACATTCCTGATATCAGCGGTTCGCTTGAGCAACTGCGGGAAACCCTCTCTCGTCGAAGCTCTGCGGCCGACGCTGAACAGGGGGAGTGATCCATGCGCAAACTGATCCTCTTTATTGTCATCGCACTGGCGGTTGGTGCGCTGTTCGGTCAATTGATGATCTCGGTGCCCGGCTATTGGCTGGTGCGCGTCGGCGACACCTCGATCCAAACCTCGTTCTGGTTTGGTCTGGTGATCATCATCGTGGCGACGCTGGTGCTCTACTTCCTGCTGCGATTGCTGTGGAGCATGCGCAGGCCGTTTCAGCGCATCAAGTCGTGGAACCGCCGCACTCGCCATCGCCAGGCGCTAAAAAGAACCGTTAGCGGGCTGGTAGAGCTAGCCGAAGGGCGCTGGCGTCATGCAGAGAAGGTGCTGACGCGGGCGGCTGACGAT
This sequence comes from Carnimonas bestiolae, assembly GCF_051251145.1. NCBI lineage: Bacteria > Pseudomonadati > Pseudomonadota > Gammaproteobacteria > Oceanospirillales > Halomonadaceae > Carnimonas > Carnimonas bestiolae. The sequence goes on from NZ_JBPCZK010000010.1 coordinate 87,134, forward strand.
TCTTCAGTGCCGCTGGTGAACTACCTGTCCGCTGCCATTGCAGCGCACTATCAGGGGCGCTTCGATCAAGCCGATGAGCTGCTGCGCGATGCCCGCGTAAGCACCGACGGCGCCGATAGTGCCATTGGTCTGATTGAAGCTCAGCTGCTGCTGGATCGTGGCAAGCGTGAGCAGGCTCTGGCGGTGCTGTCGCGGCTAGAGAAAGAAACGCCGGATCATCCGCAGGTACTTCGACTGCTCAAGCGTGGCTACGTCGATGTGCGCGATTGGGAAGGGGTTCGTACCATTCTGCCGCGCCTCAAGCGCTTCGCGCTGATCGATGAGCAGGAAACGCTCGAGCTTGAGAAAACCGTCTACCGCGAGCTGTTCAAGCAAGCGCCGGCATTCGGTGCCAGTACCGAGATCAGCAGTATCAGCAATCGCACCGTGTCGGAGCTCGAGCGTGTCGAAGAGCTTTGGCGTGATATGCCGGACTATCTGCGCAGCGATCCCGATATGCTGCTGCTGTACTCGTCCGCGCTGGAGCACAACGAGCGCGCCGAACAAGCGGAGCAGCTGTTGCGCAAGACGCTCGACCATCATTGGCATGCTGGGCTGGTGCTGCGCTACGGGCTGCTCGATGTCAATGCGCAGAAGCAGCTCAAGCACGCCGAGCAGTGGCTGTCACAGCATCCCAACGATGCCGACTTGCAGCTAACGCTGGGGCGCTTATCGCTGCGCAACAATTACTGGGGCAAGGCTCAGCAGTATTTCGAGAGCAGTAATACCCAGCGTCCTAGTGGTACTGCCAGCGCCGAGTTGGCACGCTTGTATGCCAGCATGGGCGAAACCAACAAAAGCCAGCTGTTCTACAAGCGTAGTGCCGAGCTGCTTGATCGCGCGCTGCCTGAGCTGCCGCAGCCTTCGCAGGCGCGCTGATCAGCGGGTGCAAAGTGAACAAGCCGCTTCCATCGGAAGCGGCTTTTTTATGGCTGCGGCCAGTATGACGGCGTGTTCCCTAAGCTCTGCGCGTTAGCGCCAACGCGGAGGCCATTTCGCAAGGCACCGTTGGCTGCACGCCATCATTGCCGTTTGGCTCGCGTCGCTGCGTTGTTCTCTGGATAATGGTGGGTGCTCCGGCAAATAGTCACGTTGCTGCACTGCGGTGCCGGATGGTCATCGTCATTTCGAGGGTGATTGGTTTATCGCGTGAGAATAGCCAGTTCCGCGCAATTTACAGGCTGGGCGCGGCTGCGTCTTTCTTCTTCTCGCCAGCAAGAGGCTCTATACATGCGTTTTTCTAAAGCGTTATCGCGCATCAAACCATCCGCCAGTATTGCCGCTAGCCAGCGCGCCCGCGAGCTTAGGGCGGAAGGGCGCGACATTATCGCGCTGTCGGCGGGAGAGCCTGATTTCGATACGCCTGATCACATCAAACAGGCGGCCGAACGCGCGATGGCGGAAGGCAAGACCAAGTATCCGCCAGTGTCGGGAATTGCCGAATTGCGTGAAGCCATTGTTGCCAAGTTCAAACGCGATAACCATTTGGACTACAGCACTCGCGAGGTGATGGTATCGAACGGCGGCAAGCAAGTGATTGTGAATGCGCTGCTTGCCACCGTGGATGAAGGCGATGAAGTCATCATTCCGGCACCTTACTGGGTGTCGTATCCCGAGATGGTGAATTTGTGCGGTGGCACGCCGGTCATCGTCAAAAGCAGCGCCGAGAATGGCTTCAAGCTTACCGGTGAGCAGCTCGAGGCCGCCATCACGCCCAACACCAAGTGGCTGATGTTCAATTCGCCCTGTAATCCTTCCGGCGCGGTGTATTCACGTGAGGAAATCAAGGCGCTGACCGACGTGCTGCTAGCACATCCGCAGGTCGGCATTATCAGCGACGATATCTACGAGCACCTGGTATACGGCGACACACGGTTTGCCACGCCTGTCGAGGTCGAGCCACGCTTGAGAGAGCGCGTGCTGGTGGTCAATGGGCTGTCGAAGGCCTATGCCATGACCGGCTGGCGCGTCGGGTTCGCGGCCGGCCCTGAAGCGCTGATCAAAGCGATGGACAAGATTCAGGGGCAGGTTACCTCAGGTGTGAATACCATTGCGCAGTGGGCGGCGGTTGAAGCGCTGAACGGACCGCAGCAATTTATTGGCGAATGGCAGCAGATATTCCAGCAGCGGCGCGAGTTGGTGGTCAGCATGCTAAACGATGCGGAAGGTATCGAGTGTCAGGTACCCGAGGGCGCCTTCTACGCCTATCCCAGCTGTGCGGCGCTGATAGGCCGTACAACGGCGCAAGGGCAGCGCATCGAGACGGACGAAGATTTCACCCGTGCACTGCTTGAGCAGGAAGGTGTCGCGCTGGTGCATGGCGGTGCCTTTGGATTGTCGCCCAACTTTCGCGTCTCCTACGCCGCCTCAGAGGACGATCTGCGCCATGCTTGCGAGCGCATTCAGCGTTTTTGTGCATCGCTGTCGTGATGACATCCAGGTGACGATGGCGTGGATCGATACATCGAACGTAGAAAATAATGCGCATATGTTTTAGCGTGCATATCGCGATGACTATACTCGCGTTATCTGCTGAACGGCTGTTCAGCGCTGTGTTGGCGGTTTAGCACGACGCAGTGTGCATTTCAGACAATAAAGAGCCTGGTTGGCATACGGCCGGCGACGGTGTGCGCTTGCAGGGCATGTCGCTGCGAGCTGTGTGCTGTGTTGCAGAGCGTGGCCGACGATTCCATCAGGTCACAACAAACGCTGCTGTTTTGGACGTTTGCGCGCTCAAGATAGCCCGTGCATAACAATGTTGAGGAGCTTGCGATGTCCTTGCCGCTTTTGGCGCTGGCAATGGCCGCGTTTGGGATTGGCACGACCGAACTGGTCATTATGGGGCTACTGACCGACGTAGCGAATAACCTGTCAGTCAGTGTTCCCGCAGCAGGCATGCTGATCTCAGGGTATGCCATGGGCGTGGTAGTGGGCGGTCCGATTCTGGCGCTGATTACTTCGCGCTGGCAGCGCAAACGGACGCTGATTCTGCTGATGTCGATCTTCCTGATCGGCAACATCGCTTGTGCCATCTCAGAAAGCTATACCCAACTGATGATTGCGCGCGTGATTACCGCACTTTCCCATGGTGCCTTCTTCGGCATTGCGTCGGTGACGGCCGCTGGTATGGTGCCGCCTGAAAAGCGCGGGCAGGCCATTGCGATGGTGTTTGCCGGGCTGACCATTGCCAACGTGCTGGGCGTGCCGATGGGTACCGCCATTGGTCAGGCACTGGGCTGGCGCATGGCGTTCTGGGGCGTGGCGCTGCTGGGCGTGGTCGCGCTGGTAGGACTGTGGCGCTGGATGCCTTCGCGTTTGCCGCTATCAAAAGGCTCGATGCTGTCGGAATTTGTGGTGCTCAAGCAGCCGCAGGTAAGCATTGGGCTTGGCATGAGCGTGCTCGCGTCCACGGCGATGTTTATCACGCTGGCCTACTTCACGCCGATTCTTGAGAAGTTTACCGGCGTGCATGGCGTGGGTATCACGCTGATGTTCCTGCTGTATGGGGTGGGAATGACCATCGGCAGTTGGCTGGGTGGCAAGCTGGGGTCGCATCCGCTGGTGCCCACGCTAATCAAGCTGATGATCGCTAACTTTATCGTGCTGCTGGTGCTGACGTTCTGCCTGCACTCGATATGGACCATGGTGCCGGCGGTTATTCTGTGGGGCGCGATTACCTTCTCGCCGAATCCGCTGTTTCAGCTGCTGGTGGTGGATCGTGCCGCTGATGCGCCTAACCTGGCCTCCACGCTGAACCAGAGCGCGTTCAATCTGGGTAACGCGCTGGGGGCATGGCTGGGCGGTGTAGTCATTAGCGTTGGCGTGCGGGAAGACTTCCTGCCCTTGGCGAGCCTTGCCATCATGGCAATTCTGTTTGTGGTAGCGCTGGCATCGCGCCGCCTGTTCGCCGATGTGACCGATATCGCGCCTGCTGAAGAAGCGCCAGCTCCGCCGCCGGCTGATATACCGATTGCGGTCGATAACGGCGTCGTGCGCAATGCCCACAAGGGTGAGCATCCCAGCGATCTGGAGCAATCGGCACCGGCTGACATGACCTTCGATCCGAAAACGCTGATCGCGATGCTGCGAGGGCCGCAGATTGCCGCTAACGCTGACACCATCGACGACGATGCGTCATCGCCCGACCAGGGCAGTGGTGAGCCTCGACACAATAGCGAAGAGCATGACGATAAGGGCGACGACGAGCGCTAGCCGAGCGACTTTTTTCGCCGTACTCACTAAAACGGGAAGCCTTGCGGCTTCCCGTTTTGTATTGCAGACGATGCGCTAGGGCTGATAGTCAAACGTAAGCGTTTGGGTATCTTCTACGTGGGCGCCAATATGCAGCTCGAAGCGGCCTGCTTCACAGCGCCAGCGAAGATCGCTGCCGATGAATCCTAGTTGCTCGGCGCGGATAACGAAGCTGATGCGCTCACGCGCACCGGCGGCAATCTCGATTCGTTGAAAATCGATCAGTTCGCGTATCGGGCGGCTGATGCTCGCAACCGGATCGCGCAGGTAGAGCTGGACCACTTCCACACCGTCGCGCTCGCCGGTATTGGTTAGCTCGATACTCAGGGTCAGCTGATCGTCAGGGCCAGTAAGCGTTGGCTTATCAAGCTGCGGCGTTGCGTAATCGACGTGGGTATAGCTCAAGCCGTAGCCGAAGGGATAGAGCGGCGTATTGGGGCTATCGATATATTTCGACGAATAGCGTGGATCGGGATTCTCTCTAAACACCGGTCGACCGGTGGGCAATTGCCCGTAGTAGAGCGGCAGCTGGCCTTCGTTGCGCGGGAAGCTCATCGGTAATCGCGCACAGGGAGAAACGTCGCCGAGCAGCAGATCCACCAGTGCCTCGGCGCCCTCACTGCCAGGCCACCAGCCGTGCAGCAGCGCTGCCGATTGACCGGTCAGAGCGGCGGTAAGCTCGCTGAGCACTAACGGGCGGCCGCTTAGCGTTACCACCACCGTGGGCGTGCCGCTGGCGAGAATCGCCAGGGCCAATGCCAACTGCTGCCCCGGTAGGCCTAAATCGGTGCGACTGGCCGCTTCACCGCTCATGGGTTCTTTCTCGCCAACGACCACTACCGCGACGTCAGCCTGCTGCGCCGTGGTCACAGCCTCCGCTATTTCACGCTGTCGCGACGCGGTGTCGTCGATATCGATCGGCACGCCTGCGTGATAGCAAACCTTAGCACCGCTCAGGCGATCTTGTAGCGCTGCAAGAAGGGTACGGGCATCCTGTGCCTGCCCATTGCCATGCCACGGGCCAAGCAGATCGGCACGGCTGTCGGCCAATTCGCCTATCACGGCAAGGCGCTGGGGAGCGGGGGAAAGCGGCAGCAGATCGTTGTTTTCAAGCAGCACCATCGATTGCTGCGCCATTTCGCGTGCCTTGCGGCGATGCGCGGGGGCCAGCAGCGCGGCCGCTTCGCGTGCTTCATCGCAATAGCGGTAGGGGTCCTCGAACAGCCCCAGCACATCCTTCAGCATCAGAACGCGCAGCGTGGCTTCATCGATACGTGCCGCGCTAACGTCATCGGCTTCTACCAATTCGGCTAGATGGTCGAGGAAATAGCCGTCTTGCATATCCATGTCGACACCCGCGTTTACCGCTAGACGGGCGGCATCGCGCGGGTCGGCGGCCACGCCGTGCTCAAGCAGCTCCATAATGGCGGTGTAGTCGGTCACGACAAGACCGCGGAACTGCCACTCGTCGCGCAGAATCTGGCGCAGCAGCAGGGCATTGCAGCTGGCAGGCACACCATCGACGGTGTTGAACGATGTCATTACCGACGCCACCCCAGCGTTCACCGCGGCCTGATGGGGCGGTAGGTGCACGCTGCGCATGACACGCTCGGAGAGTTCGACGCTGTTGTAATCGCGCCCGGCTTCCGCCGCGCCATAGCCGGCGTAGTGCTTGACGCACGCTGCCACGCTGTCGAGCGCCCTGGGATCGTGGCCCTGATAGCCGCGCACCTGAGCGCTGGCCATGCGACTGCTTAGCAGCGGATCTTCGCCAGCACCTTCCATCACACGCCCCCAGCGCGCATCGCGGGAGACATCCACCATCGGCGCAAAGGCCCAATGAATACCAGCGGCGGCCGCTTCTGTGGCAGCGACCCGCGCCGCTGCTTCTACGCCCTCAGGATGCCAGCTCGACGCCATCGCTAGGGGAATCGGGAAGATGGTGCGAAAGCCGTGCACCACGTCATAGCCAAACAACAGCGGAATGCCCAAGCGGCTTTCGTTTACCGCAAGGGACTGTAACTGACGCGTGAAGTCGGCATCGAAGGCGTTGAAGATTGAGCCGACACGCCCCTCGCGAATATCGTCTTGATAGCCTTCGCGGATGGAAGGCCCCGTGGTATCGCGGTCGCTGGTGAATTGCGACATCTGGCCGACTTTTTCGGCCAGCGTCATGCGTGCCAGCAGCGCACGGCAGCGCTGTTCAGCCGCAGCGTAGTCGCGTTCGTCGAGATTGAAAAAGCGAGCGGGAGTAGCGGAAGGAGAAGCCATTGATAGCGCCTATGCAGTGAATACGATGTCCGCAAAGAGCGGTAGCAGAGCCGGCTTGGCAGCGCGCGAGGGCTTTGTGTCTGCAAGCCATGTAAAGCGGTGTGTTCGTTGTGCGCGTTGGACAGCAATATGCCCAGTAATGATCGAGCGAATCTGGTTGTCTAAAACGGTGCCAAAGGAGCTACGATATTGCCTGCCGCCTGCCGCCTGCCGCCTGCCGCCTGCCGCCTGCCGCCTGCCGCCTGCCGCCTGCCGCCTGCCGCCTGCCGCCTGCCGCCTGCCGCCTGCCGCCTGCCGCCTGC
>NZ_JBPCZK010000011.1:0-77526 GCF_051251145.1 Carnimonas bestiolae
GTTGGCGGTTGGCGGTTGGCGGTTGGCGGTTGGCGGTTGGCGGTTGGCGGTTGGCGGTTGGCGGTTGGCGGTTGGCGGTTGGCGGTTGGCGGTTGGCGGTTGGCGGTTGGCATCTACGCCTGCCGTAAACGCCATATCGCGTCGCCAGTGTTACCGTGAGTCGCTAAGGTTTCCTGTCATGCGCGTTGAAAAGCGCCTGGCCCGTCATCACTATAGCGTTCAACATCCCGCGTTCACCGTTACCCTGCGAGACCTTTTATGCAGAACTATCTGATTATTCTTGCTCACGGCTCTACCGACCCCAAATGGCAAGCCCCCTTCGCCGCCATGGAAGCGCGCCTGCGCGAGCGTTTAGGCGATCACGTCAGGCTCGCCTATATGGAGCTTTGTTCACCACTGATCGAAGAAGTTGTTGAGGAGATCGCCGAGACAACTGCGGGCCAACAGCGCGTTGATATCCTGCCATTGTTCTTCGCTGAGGGCCGCCATTTGCGTCACGACGTGCCGCAGCAGATTGAGGCGCTCACTGCCCAGTTTCCCCAACTGTCGCTAGAGCTGCTACCCCCAGTGGGGCAGCACCCAGCGTTTACTGACGTTGTCGCCGAGATCGTCGCCGAGCGCGATAGCACTACCCGCACGCATTAGTCGACTACACTGCAACTTGATGCCAGCGGGCGCTACGGCGGCCGCTGGTGACATTCTTCGGTTAGGGAGCGCGCATGGGCGATCTTCACTTGGTGTGGCTGCGTAACGATTTGCGCATCGACGATAATCGGGCGCTGGCCGCAGCTGCCCAGCACGGTAAGGTAGCGGCGCTGCTGGCACCTTGCTACGCGCAGATGTCGAATCACGGTCATGGCGGCAACAAGCAGGATTTTTGGTATCGCTGTGCACAAGACGTTAAAGAGCAGCTGGAAGCACTGCACATTCCGGTGCTGGTGCTCGATGCCAAACACTTCGACGACGTACCTAAACAGTTGGTAGCCAAAGCGAAACAGATAGGCGCCACGCACCTTTACTTCAATGACGAATATGCCGTTAACGAACGCGCGCGCGATGTCAGGGTAGTGAAAGCTGCGCGGGATGCCGAGCTCAAGGTCGCCCGTTACACCGACATGATTCAGTTCTCACCGGGCGAGCTGCAAACCGGCAAAGGAGAGTACTACAGCGTCTTCACGCCTTTCTCGCGTGCCTGGCATCGTCAGCTCAGCGCAGAACAGCTCGAGCCCTCTCCAGCCCCCGAGCAACAAACCAAACCCCGCGGAATCAACAGCGATAGCTTGTCAGCTCCCACGCTGTCGCCAAACGACGCCGCGCAACACTGGCCCGCAGGCAGTGAAGCCGCACAATCGAGGCTGTCACGGTTTCTCAACCGTGCGGTCAAGCGCTACACCGAAGCGCGCGACTTCCCGGCGCTCGACGGTACCAGCACCTTATCGCCCTATCTCGCGGTCGGCGCCATCTCCAGCAGGCAATGTCTGAATGCTGCCTTGCATCACAACAGCGGCCACCTCAGCGATGGCGATGCAGGTACCACGGCCTGGGTGAATGAGCTGATCTGGCGTGAGTTCTATCAGCACATCATGGTCGGCTTCCCGCGCGTGTGTCGTCATCAGCCCTTCAAGGAAGAAGGCAAAGCCGTTAAATGGCGCAACGCAGCGAAGGATCTTGAGGCATGGAAGGAAGGACGCACCGGCTATCCCATCGTTGACGCAGCCATGAAGCAGCTGGTGACCAGCGGCTGGATGCACAACCGTCTGCGCATGGTCGTCAGCATGTTTCTGACCAAGCATTTGCTAATTGATTGGCGCGAAGGCGAAGCCTTTTTCCTTGAGCACCTGATCGATGGCGAATTTGGCGCCAACAATGGCGGTTGGCAATGGGGAGCTTCAACAGGCACTGACGCCTCGCCCTATTTCCGACTATTTAACCCCACCACTCAATCGCAGCGTTTTGACGAAAAAGGCGAATTTCTCGCGCAATGGCTCGATGGTTTCGAAACTCTCGACGCAAAATCGCGTCATAACCCTAGTAGCGAACAACGCCAGGCAATCGATTACCCTGCTCCCATCGTCGATCACCGTGCCGCCCGCGAGCGCGCCTTGGAGGCTTTTGCCAAGGCATTCAAACGCGATTAGTAGGCGTCTCACGTACCATCGACCGTCGGCAGAAGGTCGTTTTTATGCAGTCGGTGCCAGCTATGGCATAATGTTGCCGCTGGCACTGATGCCATTTGCTTCTCATCGATAACATCGAAAAGAAGTGAACAAGGCCGCCTGCCGCCGCTAACGGCGCAATTTCTCTGCGCAAAATTTAACTTTAGTGAAGCACCCCGGTGCCAAGCTGATTTCGCGCGTTCCCTTGAAATGAGGAAGTTAGGCGCAAGATAGAGAAATTACGTACACCTATTTACCCAGATCTTCGGAAAGTGTCTTTGTGACCAAGCAACATTCCTTCAGCTATGAAGAGCTGCTGAAATGCAGCCAAGGCGAACTCTTCGGCCCCGGCAATGCCCAGCTACCGGCCCCCAACATGTTGATGCTTGACCGCATCACGCATATCTCTGAAACCGGTGGTCATTACGGCAAGGGCGAAATTATCGCTGAGCTCGACATCAAGCCTGATCTTTGGTTCTTCCAATGCCACTTCCCCGGCGACCCGGTAATGCCCGGCTGTCTGGGGCTTGACGCCATGTGGCAACTGGTTGGTTTTCACCTGGCCTGGCTCGGCAGCCCCGGCCGCGGCCGTGCACTAGGCTGCGGAGAGGTCAAGTTCTCCGATCAGATCATGCCCAGCGCCGAAACCGTTACGTATCATATTCACCTCAAACGTGTGATCACACGCCGGCTGATTCTTGGCATCGCCGACGGTGAACTTCTCGTGGACGGGAAGCCCATTTACCAGGCAAACGACCTGCGTGTTGGTCTTTTCAGCTCCACTGAGAGTGCCTGATTGGGAGAGTTCTCATGCGACGCGTAGTAGTCACAGGTATTGGCATTGTTTCTTGTCTGGGTAACGACCAGCATCAAGTACTCGACGCCCTGCGCGAAGGGCGCTCGGGAATCCGCTATCGCGAGGAATACGCCGCACGAGGCATGCGTAGCCATGTTGCTGGCGCAGTGGACATCGACTTTGCAGAACACATCGATCGCAAGCAGATGCGATTCATGGGGGATGCAGCTGCCTATGCCTATATTTCAATGAAGCAAGCGATAGAAGATGCCGGTCTTACACCAGAACAAGTATCGAATCCAAGAACGGGATTGATCGCAGGCTCCGGTGGTGCTTCGTCCGCCAATCAGGTCGAAGCAGCCGATGTCCTGCGCGAGAAAGGACTGCGCCGTGTCGGTCCTTATCGAGTCACCAAAACGATGGGCAGCACCGTATCTGCCTGTCTGGCGACCCCCTTTGGCATCAAGGGCGTCAACTACTCGATCTCCAGCGCCTGCGCCACCTCCGCCCACTGCATTGGCTCCGCCATGGAGCAGATTCAGTTTGGCAAGCAAGACGTTGTCTTCGCTGGCGGCGGTGAAGAAGAGCACTGGACGCTCTCGTGTCTGTTCGACGCCATGGGCGCGCTTTCTACCGAGTACAACGACAGCCCCGAAAAAGCCTCTCGGCCCTACGATACCAAGCGTGATGGCTTCGTTATCGCTGGCGGCGGCGGCATGGTGGTGCTCGAAGAGTATGAACACGCCAAGGCGCGCGGTGCCAAAATCTACGCCGAACTGGTGGGATACGGTGCCAACTCCGACGGTTACGACATGGTGGCTCCGTCAGGCGAAGGCGCTATCCGCTGCATGAAGCAAGCGCTCTCCACGGTGCAAGGTGATGTCGACTACATCAACACGCACGGCACCTCGACACCTATCGGCGACGTTCGCGAGCTGGGCGCACTGCGCGACGTATTCAGAGACAACATGCCCTGGATATCGTCCACCAAATCGCTGACTGGTCACTCGCTGGGCGCTACTGGCGTTCAGGAAGCGATCTACTCGCTGCTTATGCTGAACAATAACTTTGTCTGCGCATCCGCCAATATTGATGAGCTCGATCCAGAAGCAGAAGGTTGCAACATCGTTCGAGAACGCATCGACAATGCAAATCTGAATTGCGTTATGTCGAACGGATTCGGCTTTGGCGGCACCAATGCGTGTTTGGTATTCGAAAGAGTTACCGACTAATCGCACCGCACGCTGATCAACCACTGAGCCCAAAAGCACTGCCGCTTTTGGGCTCAGTTGCGTTAAGGGCATTCGCCACCTCGAATCCTTCACCATCAACTAAACTGAAAACACTCCTTCTCAATCCACCCTACCCAATGGAGCTTCTATGACCTCTCCCCTCATTTCCCCTTCGTCCTGGAAATGGAGCCTCGGTATTGGCATCGTCATGCTGATTATTGGCTTTATCGCAATGGGCAATCTTATTGTTGCGACGGCGGCGTCTATCTATCTGGTAGGCGTTGTGATGCTGATTGGTGGCGTGCTGCAGCTGATCCACGGGTTCCGTCAGCACCAGCGTAAGGCGTTCTGGATTATTTCCGGGCTGCTGTATGCGGTGGCAGGCATATTCGCCATCAGCAACCCCTTTGCGTTTTCCTCCGTGCTAACACTGTGGCTCGGCATCGTGCTGATCTTCGTCGGAATTTCACGCCTGCTCTCTATTCCGTCATCTGCTCCCGGCCGCGGCTGGATTATTTTCTCAGCGATTATTACCCTGCTCCTGGGCGTCGTGCTGGTCGTGGGCTGGCCTGCCAATAGCCTATGGGTGATCGGCATGTTCCTGGCGTTCGACCTGGTCTTCCAGGGCTGGAGCTATGTGCTGCTCGGCCTAGCGCTAAAAAGCCGCAATTAATTAATCGCGAGCACGAAAAAGCGCCATGGGAACTGAATCCTATGGCGCTTTTTTCGTTCAGGCATGACGTGCGAGGGAAGCTCAGCCCGGGCGGCGACTGGTCACTGTCTCAGCGTGCCTTGCCCAATCATGCATCGCCGTCAGCATTCTGCGCTGGTCGTGGCACGTCGGAAATCTGTGCCAGCCTGCCTTCGATCCACTGTTCTACTTCAGCATGCACGTCATTGGCTTTACGGCCGGCCGTTGCGATCGGTTGGCCAATCGCAATGCGAATGGTGCCCGGCTTCTTCACCCAGCTACCGCTTAGCCAGCACTCTCCCGAATTGTGAGCGATGGGCACAATCTCTGCGCCAGCGCGCTGCGCCAGCATCACACCGCTTTTGGAAAACGACTTGCGCTGCCCCGGCGGCACCCGCGTGCCCTCGGGGAACAGCAGCACCGAAAAGCCGTTCTTGAGCCGTTCGGCACCTTCCGTCATCAGCGACTTCAGCGCTTTGGAAGGCTGCGAGCGATCTAGCGGAATTGGCCTGATCAGGCGCAATGACCAACCGAACACCGGAATATTCAGCAGCTCCTTTTTCAGCACCGTGCACATGGGCGGCTTAAGCAACTGCAAATAGAGCGTTTCCCACTCACTCTGGTGGTTCGACAGCATCACGCAGGCACCGTCGGGCAGCGCTTGGCGATCGCCGTGCACCTCGATCCGAATACCGCAACTTACGCGCAACCACAGCATGATCGCGTGATTATAGACGTTCAATAAATCGAAGCGCTTCTTGACCGGCAGCACGCAGCATACCGGCACAATCAGTACGGCCATCAGGATGATCAACACCACGTAGCCGATGTAAAACACGATACTGCGAAGTTTATTCATGAATTTTTATCTCGATTGCTCAAGGCGCAGATCAAGCCAGCGCTCGATCATGCGTTCTGCTTCTAGCCGCCACGGCTTCTGATGGACGCCGAAGGTGCCCAGCATGTGGCGGCAGTTTAACACTCGTCTCACCAACCCTTGAGGATGAGCAATCGCCGTAACCTCGCCTATTGCATCTACCGCTTCTTCACGCTGTTCGAGCAATTGGATGAGTTGAGTGCGCAGGGTGCTGACAAAAATATAGTCGGACACCGGCTCAATGCCCGAAAGATGATAGGGCCCCCAGGCATCTGCACCATTGTCGAGCTGCAGCAGCATGCCACACAAACCACGCGCCAGTGCATCTACGGGCGTTGGGCCCACAAACAGGTTTTCTTCCCCCGACACCGCTATGCCGGTCATCAGCGCCTCGAGGATACCGGGCAATCGGGCATCCCGCCCCTTCAGTCCGAACAAGGGCCCTACCCTGATGATCAAATGCTGCGCCAGCTCCGCCCGAATGCGATCGCCTATCGCGACCAGCCGCCGGCGTGAAGGCGACTCGGGAGAAGGAATCAGCGACTCCTCGATAGCGCCTTTGTCGTAGCCGAATTCGTAGATTTCATCGCTCACGCACCACACCAACGCCGTATTGGCCTCTCGGCACGGCGCTAACAGCGCTTCGAGCTGCTCGGCATGCGCCTCTACCGCGTGGCTGTCGCTGCCATCCAGGTGCGCCAACGGCGGCACAATCACCGCATCGAAGGCGCTCAGTTCAGCCTCAGTCAACGTGAGCGAAGCATCGCCATCAAACATCGTCAGATCGATGTCCAAGCGTTCTTCAGCTTCGGCTGCCAGTGCCAACGCCAAACAGTGGGCGGGGTCCAATACTAAAATGTTCACACTTAAGCCAATGGCCTCCGTACCAATTCATTGAGCAACGCTCATCCTGCGCTTGAGGCAAAGCCCCTTCCTGCCGAGATAGCTGCATCCACACCCCATCAGACCAACCCGCGCGTGCTGTGCCTCGTTTAACGACGCTACTCGACCAGCGGATGCTTCCAACACTCGGCCGCAGCACTTTGTGCAGATTCGTGCACCGATGATCATGCTATTTGCTGTTTACAGCCGTGCACAAGGCAACCAGCTCCTTTACCATGGAAATTAACGCAAGACAAAGTGCATGGCATTGTCGCGCACTTCAGTTTTGCCGACACCATGACAATAAGGCATCACAGCGCGCAGCGATTATTGCTACGCGGCAAAAAAGCCACCACGAGAGAGCGTTATGACCAAAGCATCCGACCTATTGGTAGCAGCACTTGAAAACGAGGGCGTTGAGCGAATTTTCGGCATACCAGGCGAAGAAAACCTGGATATCGTGGAGTCACTGCGCCATTCATCCATTACCCTGACGGTCACCCGCCACGAGCAAGCCGCAGCATTTATGGCGGCTACCTACGGCCGTCTGACCGGCAAACCCGGCGTGTGTCTTACCACGCTCGGCCCGGGTGCGCTCAACCTCTCGACTGGCGCGGCCTACGCCCACCTGGGTGCCATGCCGATGATTATGCTCACTGGGCAAAAAGGCATTCTCTCTGAACGTCAGGGCCGATTTCAAATCGTCGATGTGGTTGCCACCATGCGCCCCATCACCAAGATGTCGCGCCAGATTGTCTCGGGACAAACGATTCCCACGCTGATTCGCGATGCCTTCCGCGTTGCCACTGAAGAGCGCCCGGGACCTGTGCATCTTGAGCTACCGGAGGACATCGCGCGCGAAGAGGTCGACAATATTACGCTGATTCCGCCCCATAACACCGAGCCGCCCATTACCTCTGATACCGCACTCGATGCCGCCACCGAGCTGCTGAAAAATGCCAAACGGCCATTGGTCATGTTGGGAGCAGCGGCTTCTCGCCCGCGTCTGGCAGGCAAGCTGCACGAATTCTTCGTACGCACCCAGATCCCCTTCATCACCACTCAGATGGGCAAGGGCGCGGTCAGTAACGTCAGCGATCTTTATATGGGCACCGCCGCACTCAGCGAGCGCGATTACGTGCACGAAGCTGTCGAAGCAGCTGACCTGATTATCTCAGTCGGTCACGACACTATCGAAAAACCACCGTTCATCATGGGCGAGGACGGTCCGCAGGTCGTTCATATTGGCTACGAGCCGGCCCACGTCGAATCCGTTTACTTCCCGCAAACCGAAGTGATTGGCGATATCGGCAACGCCCTATCGCGGCTGGCCGACCGCATTGGTGACACGCTGCCCAATGCTGGCGCGCTGCTGTCGATGCGAGAAAACATTCTGACCCATATTCAGGAGCACGCCAGCGAAGATCGTTGGACGCCGCAGCGCGTGGTGGCCGATATTCGTGAAGTAATGCCGCGCGATGGCATCGTGACGCTCGATAACGGCATGTACAAAATCTGGTTTGCGCGTAACTACCGTACCGATGTCGCCAACTCGCTATTGCTCGATAACGCGCTGGCGACCATGGGCGCGGGCCTGCCGTCGGGGATTGCGGCGGCGCTCGAGCATCCTGATCGCCGCGTGCTCACCGTTAGCGGCGATGGCGGCTTCATGATGAACAGTCAGGAACTCGAAACCGCCGTTAGGCTGAAGCTGAATCTGGTCAATCTGATTATTGATGACAACGCCTACGGCATGATCCGCTGGAAGCAGGCGGTGGATAAATTCGCTGACTTCGGCATGACCTTTAACAACCCGGATTTCGTTAGCTACGCGCAATCGTTCGGTGCCAAAGGGCATTTCGTCGAGCGCATCGAAGAGTTCAAGCAGACGCTCGAACAGGCCTTCAGCGAAGGCGGCGTTCACGTCGTTGCTATCCCCATCGACTACGCGGACAACATTACCGTATTGATTGATGAGTTGAACGGCGCCGCACGCACTACTGCCGCTGACTAACAGCGCTCTGCGACAGCGACCAACAGCCAAGCGCCCTAACGGGCGCTTGGCTGTTTTTGTTTGCGTTCAGCAACGCCTTCCTTGTACAGCGAACCGTGCGCTGAAAATCTCACGCCTTTTATATAACTGAGGCTATACTGGCGACACGTGCATCCGCACACCCAGAGCATTGCATAACTATTCAAAAGGATTCGAAAGGTGCGCAATTTCCTCGTTATTCTTCTCGCTACACTCACCGTCGCGCTTTCAGGCTGCGGCTACAACGATATGCAGACCTCCGATGAGCAGGTGAAAGCCAGCTGGTCTGAAGTATTGAGCCAATATCAGCGCCGCGCCGACCTGATTCCCAACCTGGTATCAACGGTCAAAGGCTACGCGCAGCACGAACAGGACACCCTGACTCAGGTAACCGAAGCGCGCGCCCGAGCCACCAGCATCAACGCAACACCAGAGCTGGTCGACAATCCTGAAGCATTCAAGAAGTTCGAATCTGCCCAGAGCGGCCTAACCCAAGCGCTTTCAAAGCTGATGGTAGTATCCGAGCGTTATCCTGACCTCAAGGCCAACCAGAACTTCCGCGACCTTCAGGCGCAGCTCGAAGGTACCGAGAATCGCATTACCGTCGCGCGTCACCGCTATATCGATTCGATCCAGAAGTACAACGTGCTGATTCGTCAATTCCCTGGCGTGATTACCGCCAAACTGTTCGGCTACAAGGTCAAGCCAAACTTCAACGTCGAGAATGAAGACGAAATCAGTCACGCTCCCAATGTCGACTTCGGCAATAGCGCCGACGCCAAATGATTCGTCCTGCGAACGCCCTGCCGCGCTGGAGTCTTCTCCTCGCGGCGTTAGGCTGGCTAGTCGCCCTGCTGGTACTGCCGCTATCGGCACAGGCCGATGCCGAGGTGCCGGCCTTCAGCAATTGGGTGGTCGATCAAACCAATACGCTGAACGACCACGAGCGCGACGCCCTGATACAAAAACTCGATGCGTTCAATAAGCACAAAGGGAGCCAGGTCGCGGTCCTGATTGTGCCCACCACTCAGCCAGAAACCATCGAGCAGTATTCGATTCGAGCCGTCGAGCAATGGAAGTTAGGGCGCAAAAACGTCGATGATGGCGTGCTGCTGCTGGTGGCCAAACAGGACCATCACCTGCGCATCGAAGTAGGCTATGGACTGGAAGGTGCCCTGCCCGATGCCACGGCTAATCGCATTATCGATGAATACATCAGCCCCGCCTTCCGCTCGGGCAACTTTGCTGAAGGCATCTCACAAGGGGTCGATCGCATTACTCGCGTTATCGACGGCGAGCCGCTACCCGCCTACCAACCTGACAAGTCCGACGAGCAATCAACTCCGCCCATCGAAGCACTGCTGATTATTGCCTGCGTGGTAGGCAGCATTCTGCGCGTGATGGTCGGTCGAATTATCGCATCGGCCATCTCGGGGGTAGGCATTGGCGCTATCGTGCTGTTTACCGGCGGTAGCCTGATGATGGCAGTTGGATTGGGCGCACTGGGCTTTATTACCGTCATTATCATCAGTACCGTTGGCTTCTTCGGCGGTGGCGGTGGCTTTGGCGGCGGTTTCGGGGGCGGTCGAGGAGGCGGTGGCTTCAGCGGCGGCGGCGGTGGCAGTTTTGGGGGCGGTGGCGCCTCGGGGAGTTGGTAACGATGGCAGTCAAACGCTTCATCAGGCATTTATTGGCACTCCGCAGCGCGACCAGAAGCCACTTCCCCAAAAGCACACTGGACGCTATTGAAGACGCTATTCGAACGGTGGAAGCCTCGCATCATGGCGAAATTCGCTTTGTTGTCGAAACCGCGCTCGATGGCAACGACCTGTGGCGCCAGTGCACGCCTCGAGAACGCGCTATCGAAGTATTCAGCCAGCAGCGCGTGTGGAATACCGAGCTCAATAACGGCATTTTGCTGTATGTGCTGATGGCCGACCACGCGGTGGAAATCGTTTGCGACCGCGGTATAGCCGCCCGCGAAGAGGCCGCGATATGGCAGCGCATTTGCCACGATATCGAAGCCGCTTTCTCCCGTGGCGAATTCCGCGTGGGCGCCATCGAAGGCATTAAAGCGCTCGGCAAGGTGTTGGAGCAGCATTACCCCGGTGTTAGCTACGCCAACGACTTGCCTAACCGTCCGTCCATTAATTAACCGTGCGCTCGAGCACGTTGCGCCGCTACTTCTCAGCAAGTGGCGGCGTTTTTTATGCCTTAAGTGCTGTATCGCCAGGAGGACACGGTCAGCGAACAACGGTACTGTTTGCGACCACGCCAGTTCCTTCACTCGTCAAAAGTGGTCTGTACCTGAAAATTCAGCGCGACAGCCCACCGAGCATTGCAAAATAAAGTGACTCACCGACAATGCAGATCATACGGCGGCTATGCTGACCGCCACTTATATAAAAGGCGAATAACAGCGCCAAAGGGAACATCATGAACACTGAGCAGAGGCTAGTCTTCCTCTCGTTAACCCTGCTGGCCGCCAGTAACAGCGTTAGCGCCCAAACGGCCAGTGAGCCAGCAGCCCCCACTCAACAGCTCGACACCCTCGAGGTGAAGGCGAGCCGCATTCCACGCCAGCTATTAACCACCCCAGCCGCTACCAGCGTGGTCGAAGCCGCCGACATTAAGCGCGCAGGGCCCGGCAACCAACTGCAAGAGTCGCTGCGCCGTGTGCCAGGGCTCTATCTCAACAATGGCGAAAACTTTGCTCAAGGGCAGAAAATCTCCACGCGCGGCTTTGGCTCCCGCAGTGCCTTTGGTATTCGCGGCATCGCGATTAACGTCGATGGCATTCCCTACACCATGCCGGACGGCCAATCGCAGATCGACGCGATAGATCTCGATGACGCACAGCGAATCGAAGTGGTGCGCGGCCCATCATCGGTGCTTTATGGCAATGCGGCGGGCGGTGTCATCAATGTCGATACTGCCGATGGTCTGGAATCCGATGCCGGCGGTCGTATCAGCGTCACCACCGGCAGTCATGGCCTCTCGAAGCAGCATCTCAGCCACTCAGGCAGCGAAGGCAACTGGTATCACAACGTGGGCTTCACCGCGCTTAAGCAGGACGGCTACCGCGACCACTCGAAGGTGCGGCGCTATCTTTTCAACGGTAAGCTGGGCTATCACTTCGATGATCATCGCAGCCTGACGGGCATCGCTAATATTCTGGAATCACCGCGCGCCAGCGACCCGGGCGGACTGACACGGGAAGAAGTGAAGCACAACCGCCGTCAGGCCAACCCCAAGGCAGGCCCGGTTGATGCTCGCTCGAAAACGTCGCAGCAAATTTTTGGCCTGCACTACCAGGATCTTGATCTCGGTGACGGTACGCTGGATGCGACAGCGTGGTACGGCAGGCGTAACTATTGGCAGGTACTGCCAATGCCCACCGTACCGGCAGGCAAAAAGGGCAACATTCCCCAGTTTGTGCGCCATGAATTCGGTGCCCGCACCAGCTATGCCAATACCCTTACGCTGGCTACCCTGCCCCTTCACTATGTCGTGGGTGCCGATATATCGCGTCAAGAGGACAACCGGCACCGTTATTCAGTCCTGCCTAAGCGCCTTAGCTGGCAGCGCGCCGGCGCTTCTGACCAGCAGCAAAACGGCACCAGTGCCGGGCTTTTTGCTCAGGGCGACTTGAAGCTCAATGAACAGTGGACGCTGTCAGGCGGACTGCGCTACGACAACGTGCATCTCACCATCAATGACCGCCAGCAGCACCAGAAGTACGGCCACCACTATGACCAATGGAGCTATTCCAGCGGGCTTACCTGGCAATATCTACCGCGTCATGCGGCCTACGCCACGGTGGGTACTGCATTCCAAACGCCCACCTTCACCGAATTTACCAATCCTGATAACAGCGCAGGTTTCGCTCCCGGTATCAAACCGCAACGCGCGACCAACTATGAGCTGGGGCTCCGGGGCAGCTTCGACAGCGGCCCGTCGTATCAGCTTGCGCTATACACCATCCGCTCGAAAGATGAGCTGGTCGCCTATAGCGTTGATAACCAAAGCTTTTACAGCAACTCGGGTAACACCAAGCGCGAGGGGCTGGAAGCCGCTATCAGCACGCCGCTCGGCGCAGGCTTCAGCGCAGATTCCAACTTCACCTATATGCGCGCGCGCTTCCGAAACGATACCAGCGAAGGCATCGAACGCGGCAATCGCTTTCCGGGGCTACCCGAGCGCATATGGTCGACGCGCCTTAACTGGAGCAACGACGATCTTTACCTCACGTTGGAAAACCAGTACCTGAGCGGTATGTATGCCGACAATGCCAACGATGTATCGATCGGTTCCAGCTGGGTATACAACCTGAGGGGGCGCTATGAATGGGCGCTGGGCGGTCACCAATCGATCGGCATATTTGCCGGCCTGGATAACCTGTTTAACGAGCATTACTATTCGAACATCCGTATTAATGATGCCAATAGCCGCTTTTATGAGCCCGCCGCCACGCGCACCTTCTATGCAGGAGCAGATATGCGTTTTTAGCTTATATCCAATGCTATAAAAAGGCAGGCTATCACGCTGTGGAAAACGCTCTGTAATGAACGCAACAAATCGTTATCTTGCCTAAATGACCACCGTACTGTGCGGTGGTCATTTGTGAATACCGTCAGCAGCGCCACGCTACTGCTGCGCTCCTCTTATCTTCACGACTCTCGTCGAAAAAGTATCATTGACTGATGGGCCCCTAGGTCGTGATGACTACCGCATGAATGATGGATATCAACGCATGCGCCCTTTTATTAATCAATATTTAATTCATGTGCACATAAGAATATGAACACTTATTCTTGTTCCCAAAAGTGTGCAAATAAAAATAAAATATTAGTTATTATTCATTTTTCATCCCGCCTACCGATATATCCTCGCGTCACTACTCGCCCGCCATACACGTGTAATATCACGCATATACAGGTGTGCCTTATATCTTCATTAATAGTGACACCGCAACTACCAGCCCTCAAAAGGATATTGGCATGACTATTAATGTAAAAGCATCCCCACGCCACCAAGCCACCCCCTCACAACAAACCATTCAAGCGCTGAACGACATTCGTGAACGGCATAGCGTCGTTTCAGTAGGCTATTCGGACGTATTCTCGTTGGTCGTCGATAGTCACCAACCAGAAGAAGAAGGCAATACGCTAGCGCAATCTGCACTTAAGCAGGTGGGAGAAAGCTATCAGGCCGATAGCTCCAAACGTTGGCAACATGGATTGTCCTCATCGGCCGTTGACGACGTTCCTAACTGGCGTTACGACGCCAACAATGGCTCCGATGAATTGCGTGCTCGCTTCGCCAAAGCATACAACGTTGTTCATGTATGCAGTCTCGGCATATGGGGTAATGCAGAATATAGCGATCATACTAGCATGACAGGCCAAGGTGGTGGCGGCGATGCTTTCCCGATTTTTCCCGCCGATATGCTTTATATCGCCAATGGCCCTGCATCCCAAAATGAAACGCCTGAATTAGGCTTCCAATATGCCCTCAGAGACCTGAAGACGACGCTTCGAGACGAAACAATACTTACCGACTATTTAAACGCTGCTAACTATACGCTATTTTCTAAAGGCGTGATTGTAGATGGAAAATCAGTAGATGGAGAATATTACATTTATCGTGTGCGCGAAAATCTAATGTCAAGCGAATATCAGCGATATATGCGTGATATTAGAGAGAACGCATCGGAAGAGATCAATCGTGCAGCGGACTATTTCTTTAATCAAGAAAACGCAACCCTCTCTTTCTTAACCCAGGAAAGTGCCACCAGCGTCGAAATAAACCGTAGGGTTTCCTTACTGTTGTCCACCTTCTCCGATGTCTATTATGGAGAAGATATGTATAGCGTTCGCCCCTACTTTGACACTTATATATTTCCCCATATCTTGAGAAGGGTCGGCGCATCCGTTGAAGACCGTAACGCGAAGGAGGCATTGAATACACTTGTTACCGTAATGTCGGCAAACAGCTCCAATGCCGCTGAAAGGAACAATCAAATTGAAAATTTGCTCGTTTATTATGCCTCTGATGTATGCATTGGGAAGGCCAACGATGTGATATTTTCATCCGCCGTTATTCAACAAGGAATCGATGTTGCCCTGGACGTGGGGCTCTTGGGAATGAACGTGGTCGAAGTTAAAGAGAAAATCCAACCTGCCGTCGACACGCTGAATCAAACGGGCATATTAGGTGCACTAGGCTTCTTGGCTCACCTGTGCCGAGCCGCTTCAGACACTCTCTCGCTAAGCGACTCTATTGCGAACCATGAGGTTACAGAAGAGCAGATACTAATTCTGCTATCTCGATATTTAGGCGTTTATGCAGGCTTGGGCAACTTTCTGAATTTCATTAACTTCATTCAGATACCCGCTCAACAAGCTTTCTTAAACGCTGCTCGCATGCTGAAGTTTGACAAAATAAGCCCGGCTATTTGGGGCGCAGGAGGAATTGTAACTGCTGGACTACCCACGGCCAACTCTGCTGCAGTGACTTCACTGGAAAAAATGGCGGAGGATGTTGCGAGGAATTTCTCAACACTACCGTTCGATCAGGAAACCGATTTTATCAACACATTCTTCAACCACGAGATAGAGAGTGTCGCGATTTCAGGGTCGAGAAGCACCAGTCAAAATATTGCGTATGAGTCGGTTCAGCAGACCGCCCATGAAATTGAGCAACTGTCCGAAAATACAATATCCCTCGAATCAGCGCTATCAGCGACAAAAGCGTTTGGGATCAGCCTCTCTCTGGCAGGATTTTTGGCAGATGCACTGGTGCTCGCCGCCAGCGTGGTGGCGTTAGCTAAAAACCCCTCTCCATCTACTGAGCAGATTCTCGGTGTATCCGCCGACGCTCTCACGATGGGGGCTTCAGCTATCGGAGTAGGGATCGCTTGTGGGTTCCTCGAATCAGCGGCTTTTCCACCCTTAGCCCTTGCGCTCACGGTAGGTTCTGTCTTGTTAAGCTTGAGCAGCGTGATCGTCAATTATGTAGAGGCGCGGCAAGTGCAGCTAAACATCCGACAGAATATGACCAATGTCTTCCAAAAAATGGAGGCGGACGGCTATCTGCACGAATGGGGTGAAAAAATCCAGTTCCTCGCAATTTATTACGACACTACGCGAGATAAAACATCTAGCGACTACGCTCCCACCCGCTGGTCACCTCCCGATGTTGCCATCTTTGAAGATGAGGCCGCTGCCTGGAACGCTTTCAAGAATGGCACAGGTGATACCCGCAGCCGCTTCTTTAACGCCGCACACCTGCTGGTGCACGCGAAGTTGACCAGCCACTAAGGATCGAATAACCACAAATCTTACTGCCGCCAAGCGCCTTTTTCTGGAATAAGAGCCTTGGCGGCTCTTTTTATCCTCACTCTCCCTTCGTTACCGCTACAAATCCCTCAAAACAGGTCTTTAGTCGGACATAGCGAAAAGTACCAACAAATTCGCCCGGACGCGCCGATATGGTTCCCGCCACAGCAAATCATCATAAACGTGGGTGCCCTTCAAAGGCCTGCACGGCTCACTAATGCTGCTTGGTAACTCCTATCTGGCTAACTACATCGCAACGTTACTAAAGGTGCCTCCATGACCGAATCAACTACTGTATATTCAGAAACCAATCCTCCTGCAGCTCCCACGGCAGCAGCGACAGACAGTCTCAATGTAATTCGGGAGCGCTTTGGCATTTTTCCCACTGCATTTTCAGATGTCTTTTCTACGTTCGTTGATGACAACTCTTCACCCGACGCAGGCGACACCCTTGGACAGCGCGCGCTGAAAATTGTAGGTCGTAGCTTCCGTTCGAACACGAAGGCGCCCTGGAGCAAACAGCTCACCCAAGAGCGAATCAGTGCCATTCCAATTTGGCGAACCATTACAGACGATGGCTCGACGGCAGCGCGTACCAAATTCGCCAATGCTTACAGTCTCGTCGATGCCTGTACTTACGGTATGTGGGCAATGCGGAATACTCCACCGATAGCCCCCGAGGAAAAACTGGCGGAGGAAAAAACAAGTTTCCCATTTATCCCGCGGACGTGCGCTATATGGCCAACGGACCTGTCACCAACGGCGACAAGCCTGGCAGCGGCTACGATCAAGCCATGGGTGACATGAAGACTGCTCTTCACGACAAGTCAACCTACGACGATTATTTGAATGCAGCGGCGTTTACGCTCTTCAATACTGGCCTTGACGTAAATGGTAAACGAGTAGACGGCAGTTTCTACTACGACGCCGTATATAAATCGCTAATATCTGACGATTACCAGCGCTACCTGAGATATGTCAAAGAAAATTCAACCAACGACGTCAAGCGAGCGGCCACCTATTTCTATAATTTGGAACTAAATACAGTCATTTTCTTTAGCGGAAAAAAAGCAACTGAAATCACCATCGAACGTCACTCGGCGGAACTAATATCAGCGATCAAAGATACGTTCAATGGTAATTCTCATTACTCACCGGAACTCTACTTCGATACAACCGTTGCGCCTTACGTTCTCACTCGCATGAAAGTTGCCATTGCGTCCAGCTCCAACGGTCTCGTCAAATCGAGTGCATCCGCGCTACAGCTACTTATTAGCATGATGACAACAGACAAAACTCAGGTCGCAGGCATTAAACAGAATCGAGAGATTCAAAACCTGATGATCATTTTGTCTGGCGGTGCCTATCTCGATAATGCTGCCAACATAACGCTGCAACCCGACGTGATCGACGAGGCCGTAGAGAATGCTATTTCTGGCAGCCGTTTGACATTCAGCGACTTCTCCGCCAGAACCAACTTTACCGAGGCGTTGCAAAAACTCAACGCGTCGGGGTTACTTGGCACAATTGGGCTTCTCTTCAACATCACACGTTCAGTTTACGACACGCTCAACCTAAAACCGTCCTTGGAAAACGGGAGAATAGCACCGAACAAAATACTCAGCTTAATTAGCCGTTATATGAGCGTGTTCGGCGGGCTGGGAAATGCCCTGCAGTTCGTACGTTTCCTGAGTAGTCCGGCAAAAAAAGCGTTTCTGGTGGCGACGCGAGCGTTACGCTTCGATCGCGTCAGCGCTGCTATTTGGGGGTCTACCGGCACGCTGGAAACCGAAATAAGTTTGGCCTCTATTCCTGCCACGGTTGCGTTGGATAACGCCTCCACACTGATCTCCAACAACTTCGCGGAGTTACCCTTTGCTGAAGAGACCGGAATGGTCGAGCGCATGTTTGAAGAGCACGTGTCGGTCCCAGCGCGCGCTCTTCCATCGACTGGCGCCCATAGCGTTGACTTCATTGTCGACGAATCGATCAGCGAAATTGCCAGTCAAGTGGAGACGATTACCTCAGAAGCAATCTCTAGCGCCTCTGCCATGAGCGCTGTTAAGGCATTTGGCGCTAGTACCGCATTAGTAGGCTTTGTTGGCGAAGTGCTTGGTTTAGCCGCCTCCGTGGTTGATATATCGCTAAGCGCGAAACCAAGCGCTCGAGATTTTATCAACTTGTCTGCGGGCATTCTGGGAGTGACTGGCTCCGCGATAGGCCTAGGCATTGCGTATGGCTTCCTGGAATCGGCGGCCTTCCCACCGCTGTCGATCGCTCTCGCAATCGCGTCCATCATCCTTGGATTAGGCGCTGCTATCGATGAATTGGTGGAAGAGAATCACAAGAAGCACGAGGTTCGGCGCAAGATGACCGAAGCCTTTCAATCATTTGAAGCGAACGGCTACCTACATGAGTGGGGCGAGAAAATTGAGTTCCTCTCCATCTACTTCGACAAGTCACGAGATCTCACCGACCCTGCGCATAAATTGAAACGCTGGTCGGCACCAGAGATATCGATCTTTGAAGATGAATCAGCAGCGTGGAGGGTTTTTCAGAAAGAGACGGGCTCTACCGCGAGACGTTTCTATACGGCAGCAGACAAGTTTGTTCACGCACAGCTAAATCTTTAATGATGAACACGCATGGCTGAGAGGGAATTCGATCCTCCGTCATGCACCGCCAACCTCCCGAAAACCATCTAACAGATGATTTTCGGGGGATTTCAAGCGTTCCGCACCGCTACTTTTCCTCTCCTGGCGCTTGGTGATGCAGCGCCCCCCGAATAGACAAAAAGTATTAACAACTGACCCGCTAGTGCCGATATGCCTATTAGCTTCAGCGGCCAATTTCAGCGGCAATGGTGATCTTTTCTGTGCCAGGCCAATGGCATCGCTAAGTGTTGCTGCCCTCGAATCTCGACGTCAGCAAGTAACTTTTAATCATTTATCCGTTGCCAAGGAAAACTTCTCATGTCCACTTCTTCCAATGTTTATTCTGCAATGACTCATCCTGCAGTGCCCTCGCAACACGCAATTGACACGCTCAACGAAGTTCGTCGACGTTATGGCATATTCACCACGCACTACTCAGATATTTTCGCCTGCACCGTCGATGATGGCCCCTCCGAAGGCCCAAGTGTTTCGCTCGGCCAACGCGCTCTCAACATCATTGGACACAGCTACAAGTCCAATAACAAGCTGCGCTGGGGAAGCCAGTTAAAAGAAGAACAAATCTACGCCATTCCTAATTGGCGCTATATCAACGACAGCGGCTCAGTAGCATCACGCACCAAATTTGCCAAGGCTTATGAGTTGGTTGAAGCCTGCTCTTATGGCCTATGGGGCAACGCCGTATACAGCACCAGCGGTATCTTTAAAGGGACAAAGGGCGGCGAAGATAACTTCCCCATCTATCCAGCCGACGTACGCTACATGGCAAACGGTCCTGCCGCTGCCGGCGACCATCCAAGCGCGGGCTATGAGCATGCATTAGGCGAGATCAGAAGCGCCTTCAAGGATACATCAACCTACTTCGATTATCTGAACGCTGCCGCCTTCACACTCGTCAATAAAGGCGTGATTGTCGATGGCAAAAAAGTGTCCGGTAATACGTTCTATAAGGAAGTCTACAAGTCGTTCACCTACGACAACTATCAACGCTACCTAAAAGAAGTAAAAGATCGGCAGCCTAATGAGATCAAGCGCGCAGCGGAATACTTTTACAATGTCGAACTTATGACACTGGTATTTCTTAGCAGAAAAACTGCTTCGGCCATTACCATCGAACGCCATTCAGCGCAGCTATCTACGCTGATCAAATACGCTTTCCTGGGTGATGCCAGATACGACCCTGAAGCTTACTTCGATACCTCTGTTGCTCCCTATGAGCTGGAGCGCATGAAAATTGCAGTAGCAGCGAGCACTAACAGCTTGGTCAAGTCGTCCGCTTCGGCGCTGCAGGTCATCATCAATGCGATGGCAACCGATAAAAGCGATATCGCCGGCATTCAGCGCAGCAATGAAATCCAAAACTTGATGATTGTACTGTCGGGGGGCGCATACCTCGGCTCTTCCGCAGAAGTCGTGCTAACGCCTGGGGTTATTGATGAAGCGTTGGAAAACTCTATTGGAGGCAGCCGATTAACGTTCACTGACGTTACCGCCAAGAACAAATTTGCCGATGCGCTAAAAACCCTGAACACCTCTGGATTGCTGGGAACTATCGGCTTTTTGTTCAACGTAACACGCGCGGTCTACGACACCCTTAACCTCAAGCCGAAAATGGAGAGCGGAAAAATTCCCCCCAATAAAGTGCTGTCGTTAATCAGTCGTTACATGGGTGTCTATGGCGGTTTGGGCAACTGCTTGCAGTTCATTCAATACTTGAACGGTCCCGCCAAAAAAGCGTTCCTGCTAGCAACCCGAGCACTGCGGCTTGACCAGGTTAGTGAATCCATCTGGGGATCTGCCGGCACCATTGCCACTGAAATTAGCATGGCGCCCATTCCTGCATTGGAAGCAATGGATGAAGCCGCTGTCCAGATTTCGCGAAATTTCGCGGAGTTGCCGTTCGCCGAAGAGACCAACTTCATCAATAGTTTCTTTGAGCAAGAGATAATGGCTCCTGCACGTGCGATGCAGTCAACCGGAGAGCACAGCGTTGAGTTCATCGTAGAGGAGTCGGTCACTGAAATCTCCAGTCAAATCGAGACGATGACCTCAGGAACTATTAGCACCTCTGCTGCCATGAGCGCGGTGAAGGCGTTCGGCGCCAGCGCCGCATTGGTCGGTTTTGCTGGCGAAATACTTGGGTTTGTCTCTACCATCATAGATATTTCCACTAAACCAAAGATAAAGACCCGAGATTTTCTCGGCTTGTCTGCAAGCATTCTCAGCATTTCCGGTTCGACTATTGGTATGGGCGTAGCGTACGGATTCCTGGAATCAGCCGCTTTTCCGCCTATCGCCATCGGGTTGGGTATCGCCTCTATCATCATTGGATTGAGCACCGCCATCGACGAGTTGGTCGAGGTGAAACAAAAAGCGCATAAAACTCGCAAAGACATGACCAAACTCTTCCAATCGTTCGAGGCCAACGGCTACCTTCACCAGTGGGGCGACAAGATTCAATTCCTCGCGATTTACTTCGACAGCACTCGTGATCCCAGGGATCACACATTCCAGGTCAAGCGGTGGTCACCGCCCGAAGTCTCAATCTTCGTGGATGAAGCCGCAGCATGGCGAGCGTTTCGAAAAGCATCCGGTACAACACAGCAGCGCTTCCAATTGGCCTCCAGCAAACTTGTCCATGCGAAACTCACCTATCGCTAATTGCCACAGGCTCAAGATAGGATAATCACAGTCTAATAGGGTGAAGGCCCGCTCCATCGACATGGAGCGGGCCTTTTTTCATGAGCGTCGGTGCGCTGCCGATGCAAGTGAACGACCGGAAATATTCGAACCCCACCGGCGTTTCGTACGCGGGATCAGCAACTCTGCCGTAAAAGATAACCAACAAAAACCCCACCGATAAAGGTGGGGTCTACATGGCGCAAGCAGCACGTTAAGCGCTCTGCTACCGCTTAGAATGGAATTTCGTCGTCGAAATCATCGAAGCTGGACGGATTAGGCGCGCCTGAACTTTGGTTATTCTGCTGCGATCCACCAAAGTTGCCGTTTTGCTGAGGCGCTGAATTGGCCGGTGCGCCCTGGTTGCTACGGTTGGGCTGACCACCGCCATAGTTGTTGCCCTGGTTACCAGCATAGTTATTGCCGCCACTCTGCTGTTGATAACCGCCCTGTTGCCCCCCACTGTTACCTCCATCGCCGCCACGAGAGTCGAGCATCTGCATATCGTTGGCGACAATTTCGGTCGAGTAGCGGTTTTGGCCGTCCTGCCCCTGCCACTGGCGGGTCTGCAGGCGACCTTCGATGTACAGGCGTGAGCCTTTTTTCACGTACTGCTGGGCAATTTCGGCAAGCTTGTTGAACAGCACAATGGAGTGCCACTCGGTGCGCTCCTGGCGCTGACCGGTCTGGCGATCGCTCCACGAGTCGGTAGTCGCAAGACGCAGGTTGCAGACAGGGTTGCCCGAAGGCATAAAGCGCACTTCTGGATCCTGGCCAATGTTGCCAATCAGGATCACTTTGTTCACACCGCGGGCCATATCCGCTCTCCTTCGATTATTCGGTATCTCAAGGTGAAGCCACGCTCCCAGTCACCTGGAGGCACACTGGATTCGCAAACTTATCGGCACATTCTAGCCAACTTTGAGGGGTGAATCACTCTTCTATCTCGACCGCGTTAACGCAGCGCGCGTCGTACGCTGTGACGGCCACTCGTTCCGCCGAGTTAGACGGCAACATGCAGTTTCCCTAAAGTTAACGGTGCTTTTATTTTGCGTGGCACAGCACTGGCTCAGGCGAACGCCAATAACTTCATATCAGGGGCGGACGACCCGCAACGAATGACCTATAGTAGGTCGCTTACTCCCCAAGAGGTCACTATGGATCAAATTCAGGTACGCGGTGCACGCACTCACAATCTGAAAAATGTGGATATCGAGCTGCCTCGCGACAAGCTGATCGTGATTACCGGACTGTCAGGCTCCGGCAAGTCATCACTGGCCTTCGATACCCTCTATGCCGAAGGGCAGCGTCGCTATGTGGAATCGCTGTCTACCTATGCGCGCCAATTCCTGTCGATGATGGAAAAACCCGATGTCGACCACATCGAGGGGCTCTCACCCGCTATCTCCATCGAGCAGAAATCAACCTCACATAATCCTCGCTCGACCGTCGGTACCATTACCGAAATCTACGACTACCTGCGCTTGCTCTACGCACGTGCGGGTACACCGCGCTGCCCCGAGCACGGCCTCGACCTGGAAGCGCAAACCGTTTCCCAGATGGTCGACCAAACGCTAGAGCTCCCTGAGGGCTCGCGGCTGATGCTGCTGGCACCCATTATCAAAGGGCGTAAAGGCGAACATTTACAGCTGCTGCAAGAGCTGCGCACCACTGGCTACGTGCGTGCGCAGGTCGATGGCGTGGTCTATGAACTGGACGAGGTGCCTGCTCTCGAGAAGAACAAGAAGCACGATATCAGCGTCGTGGTCGATCGCGTAAAAGTGCGCGAAGGGCTCGAACAACGCTTGGCTGAATCCTTCGAGACAGCGCTTAACCTCTCCGATGGAGCGGCTGTGCTGCACTTTATGGACGGCGAGCGTGAACCGATGATCTTCTCATCGCGTTTCGCCTGCCCCATGTGCGGCTACTCATTGTCAGAGCTCGAACCACGGCTGTTCTCGTTCAACAACCCGGCGGGTGCCTGCCCTAGCTGCGATGGCTTGGGCGTGCATCACTTCTTCGATCCTGACAAGCTGATCCGCCAGCACGAACTCTCGCTGGCAGAAGGCGTAATCAAAGGCTGGGATCGCCGCAGCATCTACTATTTCGGACTGCTCGAAGCGGTAGCCAAACATTACGACTTCTCGCTCGAAACCCCATGGAAGGACCTTCCAGCCTCGGCACGCGATATCGTACTGCACGGCAGCGGTGGCGAAGAGGTCGAATTCAGCTACGTTAATGATCGCGGCAAGCAGGTGAAACGCCACCATAGCTTCGAGGGCGTAATGCCCAATATCGATCGGCGCTATCACGACACTGATTCCAACCATGTGCGCGAAGAACTCGCCAAATACATGGCGATTCGCCCATGTACGTCGTGCGGCGGCTCGCGTCTGCGTTTGGAAGCGCGCAATGTCTTTGTTGATAACCGCGTATTGCCCGAGATTACGCGCATGCCTGTTGGCGAAGCTCAGCGGCTGTTCAGCACCATGCAACTGCCAGGGCGCAAAGGTGAGATCGCGGTCAAGATCCTTTACGAAATCAGCACCCGCCTCGAGTTTCTGGTCAACGTTGGGCTCGATTATCTGACGCTTGAGCGCAGCGCCGATACCCTATCGGGCGGCGAAGCACAGCGCATCCGACTCGCCAGCCAAATCGGTGCTGGTCTCGTCGGCGTTATGTACATACTCGATGAGCCATCCATCGGTCTGCACCAGCGCGACAACGATCGTCTGCTGGCAACGCTAGAGCGACTGCGCGATCTCGGTAACACCGTGATTGTGGTCGAGCACGACGAAGACGCTATTCGCGCCGCCGACTATGTGCTTGATATCGGCCCGGGCGCAGGCGTTCACGGCGGCCAGGTGGTCGCTAAAGGCACGCCCGACGAGGTAGAACGCACCGAAGGTTCGCTGACCGGCCAATACCTGAGCGGCGAGCGGCGCATCGAGGTACCGCACCAGCGCTTCCCGATCAACGAGAAGAAGATGATTCAGCTCAAGGGAGCCAGCGGCAACAATTTGCAGCAGGTAGATCTTGATCTGCCGCTGGGCCGTTTCGTCTGCATTACCGGCGTCTCGGGTTCGGGTAAATCAACGCTGATTAACTCAACGCTGATGCCGATCGCCGCCCGTGATCTAAACCGTGCCACTACCCTCACCCCGGCACCGTATAGCGCAATCAAGGGGCTCGATCATCTCGACAAGATGATCGACATTGATCAAAGCCCGATCGGACGCACGCCGCGCTCCAACCCAGCCACCTACACCGGTATTTTCACCGCTATTCGTGAGCTGTTTGCCGGCACGCAGGAGGCGCGCGCGCGCGGCTACAAGCCAGGTCGTTTCAGCTTCAACGTTAAAGGGGGGCGCTGCGAAGCCTGCCAGGGCGACGGCTTGATCAAGGTCGAAATGCACTTCCTGCCCGACATCTATGTGCCTTGCGATGTCTGCCACGGTCAGCGTTACAACCGTGAAACCCTCGAGGTGCTGTACAAGGGCAAGAACATTCACGAAGTGCTCGAAATGACCGTCGAGGATGCGCTGGAGTTCTTCGCTCCGGTGCCCGCCATCGCTCGGCGCTTGCAAACCTTGATCGACGTTGGCCTAACGTACGTCAAGCTGGGCCAGAGCGCGACTACCCTCTCGGGCGGGGAGGCACAGCGCATCAAGCTTGCCCGCGAGTTGGCCAAACGCGATACCGGCAAAACGCTCTATATTCTCGATGAGCCCACCACTGGTCTGCACTTCGAGGATATTCGCCAACTGCTGACGGTACTGCACCGACTGCGCGATCAGGGCAATTCCATCGTGGTGATCGAGCACAACCTCGACGTCATCAAAACCGCTGACTGGCTGATTGATCTTGGCCCGGAAGGCGGCTCGGGGGGCGGCCAGATTATCGCCACCGGCACCCCGGAAGAGGTCGCGGAGAACGACATATCGCACACCGGCCGCTTCCTCAAGCCGATGCTCGAAGCCGCACAAAAGCGGCGTGAAGCCAACGCATAGCCGCTCACGTACGCGCATGCACAACGGCCATCGGGTAACCCCCGATGGCCGTTTTTTTGTTCGTTGCCAAGCTTGGCTAGCCGTCACTCAGCCCTACTGAAGCGCTTGATTAGCGCTCTTCTACACCTTCAGGGCTCAGTTCTCTCACGCTACCGGATACCCACACCCCCGATCCCTTGTCGGGTGACATTCTGACCATCAGCCGGCACGGAATGCCCATATCATAGCCCTGCAAGATGTCGATCGTGCCGTGATGTGGCCACCCCGCATCGCGCAGATAGCCTGCCAGTGCGGCAGCGGCGGCCCCCGTTGCGGGGTCTTCATAAACGCCACCTGCGGCAAACATGTTGCGGGCGTGAAACAGCTGTGAAGACTCAGCGTATATCAAGGCAATAGTGGTAAGCCCATGCGCCTCCATTAACCGCCGTCCGGCAGAAAAATTGTAACGAGCTGCGGCAAGCAAACTGCGGTTTGCCAACGGCAGCACCAAATGACAGGCGCCACCT
Organism: Carnimonas bestiolae; assembly: GCF_051251145.1. NCBI lineage: Bacteria > Pseudomonadati > Pseudomonadota > Gammaproteobacteria > Oceanospirillales > Halomonadaceae > Carnimonas > Carnimonas bestiolae. The sequence continues at coordinate 25,874 of NZ_JBPCZK010000011.1, forward strand.
TCAGCCAAGGCTGGGGCCAACCGCTCATCCAATTCTTCACGCAACCAGCCAAATAGCTTAAGCGCTTCCGTCAGCAATTGCCGCGAAGGGGCCGAACTGCGGGTTGGCGGCGAACGCAGTTCGGCTTCCCATCGAGCCCCCGCTTGTTTCCCTTTCACGCTGATATTGCCAATGTTCAACAGCAGTTCGTGTTCGCCTTCTGCGAAGGTTTTCGCTAGTGCTGCGCCCAAGGCAATCGTGGCATGACCGCAAAACGGCACCTCGATTTCTGGTGCGAAGTAACGAACACGCCACTGCCTTGAGTCTTGCTGACAAGCAAACACCGTTTCGGAATACCCTAACTGCTTGGCAACCGCCTGCATCTCCGATGGTTCAGGTAATGCATCGCACAGCACTACTCCGGCGGGATTCCCCCCTTTGTCGGCGACAGAAAAAGCAGCTAAATGCTGAAGCGAAGCATTGCTCAGACCTGTATCTCGGGTAATTGAGGACACGAGTAGACTCCTGCGTGTATCACCGGCCATATTCGCGGTACATGTCGTCGACGTTAACACCGTTTATTCATTTGGCAGAAGACAACACTGGCATCGTTGCCGCTCTCGATGAACGCGTGCATGCACTAAAGCAGTCTCGTTACACACGTTTATCCATGCGGCTGATGACAGCACCCCGCAACATCACGTATAACTGGGGGTACCAGGGGGTGTCCTGATGGACTGAGATGGCGATAGCCAAACCCTTCGAACCTGATCTGGGTTATTCCAGCGAAGGGATGGGCATCTTCTTGCACAATGCTCTTTCGCCTTCCTGGAGTCCACTTTTCACCAGGAGGCTGTGTCATTCTTCCTTCGTTTGATCAAGGCATCTACGGCCGCTTGCGCGAGCATACGGGCAGCAACTGGCACGCCTACGTTACCCACGCCTTTGTCCAGCAGTTGGCGAAAGGCACCCTGCCGATTACTGCCTTCAAGCACTATCTGGTGCAGGACTATCTCTTTCTGACGCATTTTGCTCGTGCTTACGCCCTGCTTGTTAGCAAGCTGCGTTCAGTCCGCCATATGCGTTTCGCCACCGCCGCCCTTAATGCCACCCTCGATGAGCTTCCTCTGCACATTCATTACTGCGCGCAGTGGGGAATCGACGAAAAACAGCTGCAAACAGCGACCGAGGCTTTCGAGACCATCGCTTATACGCGCTATGTTCTGGATATAGGCCATGCTGGCGATTCGCTCGACTTGTTGAGCGCTTTGCTGCCCTGCGTGGCGGGCTATGCCGAGATTGGGCTAACGCTACTGCAGCGTCCCGATGTTCAGCTTGAGCGACATCCTTACGCAGCGTGGATTCATAACTACGGTGACGCCGCCTATCTCGATGGAGTCAAAAGCGCGCTCGCGTTGATGGATGAGCTATGGCGAGAACGCGGCACTGAGTCACGTTTCGAGGAAGTCAGCGCCATTTTCACTACCGCGACTCAGCTTGAGACCCGCTTCTGGCAGATGGGGCTGAATGCCGCTAGCGAGGCGTCGGTATGACGTCACCGGCGATACAGGTGAGCAACCTGGGATTGCGTTTCGGCGATCACGTGGTGTTCGACAAGGTCAGCTTTACCTTACCGGCCAGCGAATGGGTGTCGCTGCTGGGCGCCAGCGGCGTGGGCAAAACCAGCCTGATTCGTATTTTGGCGGGGCTGATGCCCCCGACGTCCGGCACCATTACTACCAGCGATGGTCAGCCCGTTGCGGGGCGTCTGGCGTGGATGGGCCAGCGTGACCTGCTCTACCCGTGGCTGACCATCCGCAACAACATTGCCCTGAGCGCCAAGCTGACCGGCCGCCGCGTCGATCGTCAGCGCGTCGACGCCTTGCTGTCGCAGGTAGGGCTTGAAGCCTACGGCGATCAGCGCCCGGCGGCGTTGTCCGGGGGAATGCGACAGCGCGCCGCGTTGGCTCGCACGCTCTACGATGACAAACCCATCGTAATGATGGACGAACCGTTCTCGGCGCTGGATACCATTACGCGCACCCGCATTCAGGCGCTGGCTGCCGAGCTGTTGCGTGATCGCACCGTGCTGCTGGTGACTCATGATCCCATGGAAGCCTGCCGACTCAGCCACCGGCTGTTGGTACTCGCATCAGCCTCCAGCGGCATCGATGATAGCCACGTGCTGGAAGGAGTGCCGCCGCGCGCGCCTAACGACCATTATCTGCTTCACAGCCAAGCTCAGCTGCTGCAACAGCTGGTAAGGGCAGGCGCATGAATTACCAAGCAGCGCTACGTGGCGTCGTCGTCTTCATTGCGCTACTGCTGATGTGGTGGCTGATTACGCTAACGGGCATCCCTGATTTTCTGCTGCCCTCTCCGCGCGCGACTGCGCAGGCACTATGGACGCAGCGTGATTATCTGGCGTCGAACATGCTCACTACCGCCAGCGAAATTGTCTGCGGTCTGGTGCTAGGGGTGGCGCTAGGTATGGCAATGGCGCTGTTAATGATCAGCTCGCCTCGTTTACAGCGCTGGCTAATGCCGTTGGTGCTGACCAGCCAGGCAATTCCCGTATTCGCCATCGCACCATTACTGGTGCTGTGGCTGGGATTCGGTATGAGCGCCAAGGTAATGATGGCAGTACTGATTATTTTCTTTCCAGTCACCTCGGCCTTCTTCGATGGGCTGCGCCGTACCAATCGCGACTACCTTGATCTGGCGCGCACCATGGGGGCATCACGCAGCGCACAGCTATGGCACGTGCGCTTGATGGCGGCACTTCCGGCCCTTGGCTCGGGGCTACGCATGGCAGCGGCCGTGGCCCCCATTGGAGCGATTATCGGCGAATGGGTAGGCTCTTCTGCGGGGCTTGGTTACGTGATGCTCAATGCCAATGCGCGAATGCAGGCGGATGTGTGCTTCGCCGCCCTCTTTATTCTGGTGCTAATGACCATACTGCTGTGGGTCGTTACCGATTTGCTGCTGCGCTACGTGATCAACTGGTCGGAGGAAAACTGACCAAGTGCCTGAAAGCCAAACGTATCGTCGAATCACTAACACCACTATTCCAATCTCTCTATCAGGGGTATCTCATGCTAAAACGCACTATTGCCGCCTTGGCGCTGCTTACCGCGACGACCGCTCATGCTTTCGCAGCGGACAAGCTCACGCTGGTACTGGATTGGTATGTAAATCCCGATCACGCGCCCATTATGGTGGCGGAGCAGACTGGCGCGTTCAAAAGAGCAGGACTCGATGTCAATATCGTGCCGCCCTCTTCCCCTGATCTGCCGCCGCGCATGGTCGCAGCCCATCGCGCCGACCTGGCGGTTACCTATCAGCCGCACGTGCACTTCTTTGCCGATCAGGGCTTGCCGTTAATGCGCGTGGGAACGCTGGTAAATTCACCGCTCAATACGGTGCTAACGCTCGACAAAAGCATCAAATCTCCCGCTGACCTGAAAGGCAAGAAGGTAGGCTATTCGATCAGCGGAATTGAGCAGGCCGATCTCGCCACCATGGCAGAGTATTCCCATATCGATCTCAGCAGTGTCGATATGATTAATGTGAACTTCCAGTTGGTTAGCGCCCTTCTCTCGCATCGCGTAGACGCGGTAATCGGAGGCTATCGCAATGTCGAAGCGCTGGAATTACAGCAGCATGGCCAAGAGCCAGTGGTGATGAACGTTGAAGACTACGGCGTGCCCAGCTATGACGAATTGGTGCTGGTCGCCAACCGCGATAAGGTTAACGACCCGAAAATCAAACGTTTCCTCAAAGCGCTGAAGGAAGGCGTGACCTATCTACAAGCGCATCCCGAAAAAAGCTGGCAAGCCTTTGCCAAGGCACATCCAGAGCTTGATACCAAACTCAACCACGCGTCATGGCTGAAAACGGTGCCTCTGTTCGCCTCAGACCCGGCAGCACTTGATCGCAAGCGTTATGACACCTTTGAGCATTTCCTCTACGACCATCAATTGATCAAGCGCATTAAGCCAGTTGATGACTACGCAACACAGGTAGAGTAAGGCACAACCAGCACCACCGGATGGTCAACGTGGCGGCGCTGAGCGATCAGCGTCGCCTTTCTTTTATTGGAGCGCGGCACGCTTGGGAGTAATCCGCATTACCTTGCCCGGATTCGCATCCTCCAATATCCACAGCGCGCCATCCGGGGCTTGAGCAATAGCACGTAGCCGCATCCCCAGATTCCACTGCTCTACGCTGCGGATGCGGTTATCTTTGGTGAGATCTACCCGCCACAGATTCTTGCCACTCAGCCCCGTGATCAACGCGCTTCCCTTCCATTCAGGATAGCGATCACCGCTGTAAAACAGCAGCGAGGAAGGCGACATCGCCGGCGTCCAATAAAGCCTGGGGGCTTCGATATCGGGCCGCGTGCGGTGAGTTGGCAGCGGCGTGCCGTCGTCCGCATTGCCTTCCGACACCGCTCCCCACCCATAATTGGCACCTGCTTTTATCAAATTGAGTTCATCACCGCCCTGCGGCCCCATCTCCACCTGCCACAGCGATCCAGTGGGAGAGAATGCCATGCCGTAAAAGTTGCGATGCCCAAGGCTCCATGTTTGCGCCCGAACCCCTTCCTCTTGTGCATAAGGATTGCTATGCGGCGTGGAACCATCCAGGTGGAGTCTTAGCAGCTTACCTGCCGGCTGATCTGGATCCTGCGCGGCCTCAGCGCGGGCACGATCACCAACGGCGAAGAATAAATGACGGTGATCGGGCGAGAAGGTGATGCCGCCCCCAGGCTGGATGGCGTCGCTGCTGAAGGACTGCTGCCAAATGACCTTGGCGTTGGAGAGCGTGAGCGCGCGCTCGAGATCAAGAGTGAAGCGCGTCAAGGTTAACCGGCTAGTTCCCTCTTTGGCAGGCGCCATGTATGAGAGGTAAAGATGGTGCGATTTGGCGAAATCGGGCGCCAAAGCGATAGCCAACAGACCGTTATGTTTTTTGACCACTACCTCAGGCACACCAGCAACGTCGCGGGGTTGGCCGTCATGATCCAATAACACGAGTTTGCCTGTTTTCTCGGTAACGAGTGCGCGACCATCGTTCAGGAAAGCGATGCCCCACGGCTTATCCAGAGAAACCACTGTTTCCAGCGAGTATGGGAAAGCGCCATTGGGCTCAATAGTGCCTGCATTGAGAAGCTGCGCTTGTTGCTCATCCGCCCGAGCAGTAGGGGCCAACAATAGCATCAGAGAAGTGAGCAAAGCACTTAGCATCATAAGCACGACGCGTGTCGACATCGCGAGAATCCTTGGTAGAGATAGAAGAAAGTGAGCGGTCGTGTAGCGACTGCCGCGAGCATCGCCTTTTAACTTCAGACACATCCGCGCTTGAAAGCCAAAGACTACGCCTCCTTCCTCTCTTCTAACTGAAACCAATCATATTGGCGTTAGCGCCTAACATCACGCTAAAGCGCCCATGTGTCGCAATCTTCTTACTTCTGTGTGAAGTGGAGTAATAGAGCAGCTGGACTATAGTTTTCCTCGATTACTGCGAAGTTATTCAACTTTTCACAGGAAAATAACGATCATGAAGCTGGTCTGGTCTCTCTCGTGCGGGATGCTGTTAGGTAGTCTTCCTGCCGCCCAAGCAATCGCTATTCCACCCACGTTTATTGGATCGCTCACCCACGTATTGGGAAATTCCAAAGAGTGGTTCGATTACGCGAGCACGCACGTTGTCGCGCCTTACCCAGAACCCGGTAGCAAGGCATCAGAGTGGGATCGACAGGCGACCATCGACAACTACCAAGCAGAAGGAACTCCCGAGCGGGAATGGGCCGAGCAATACTCGGAAACGAGCGTGAAAACGTACAAGACCATCTTCAGCAAGGCGGTGTTTGGAGATCGCGCAGACGACGTCAATATTCTGGCGTATTCGGGCTTCCGCCAACCGCTCGAACTAGCATTGGCCTCGACGGTATTTTACGACCCCTCTGAAAAGAGGTTTTTGAAACGTTTCAAAGAGATGGTCACCGAGTACAAAAACTACTACAACCGCCCCCGCCCCAGCGATGCGTTCAAGGATCTGACCTCCTTCGAGTGGCGCGACGATTACCCAGAGCGCGGTGGCCATTCTTATATCAGCGGGCACACCACCGCGGGCTTTGGCGTTGCGACACCCTTTGCGCTGCTATTCCCGGAGCGCGGTGGCGAAATTTATGCTCAGGCACAGAAGATCGCACTCTCTCGCTTGGTACGTGCTTCGCACTTCGGCAGCGATACGATTGCTGCCCGCGCTAACGTCTATTTCTACCAGTCTGAGCTGCTTGAAGATGACAACACGCGTCGCTTCATTATTGATAGCGCCAAACGCACTCGTGCCGAGCTGGGACTTAAATTAGGCGGTAATCTGCGCGACATCCTCGAGGCGCAAGAAAGCCCGGATGACGATAAGTTTCGCGAGCAGGGTTATAGCATCGGCTATTACGATCAGGCTGATGAGGGCGCTACGCCAGGCACCGATGCCGGCAATCTGCCCACGCTATCAGCCAATCTATTAACGACACGCTTTCCTTATCTTGAGACCCAGCAGCGTCTGCAAGTCCTGGGAAGTACCGCCTATCCCACTGATTCCTTGGCTGGCTTTATGGTCAATGAAGGTGATCCCGACAGCTATTGGGGCGTCATTAACTTACCGTCCGCTTTCCGCGGACCGACCTCGCTGGATAAAGACTTCCGTGTTAATCAGCGCGTCACCGACGATGACGTTGCAGGCTTTGGCGATAGGGACACTTGGAGCAACAACATTGCGGGCGCCGGCAAGCTCATCAAGTCCGGCAACGGTCAGTTGGAACTGAGCGGAAACAACCATTTCGGCGGTATTGAGCTCGATGAGGGCACGTTACTGTTATCAGGCGATAACGATTTGCAGCATGACTCGGTGGTCCATAGCGGCGAATTGAGCGTCGATGGCAGCTTGACGAAAACACTGACAGTAGAAGAAGAAGGAACGCTATCAGGGCGCGGCACGCTCAACGACGTGTACGTCAAAGGCGGTACGGTTTCCCCTGGCGACAACACTCCAAACACTGCCATCGGCACGCTTACCACCAACGGGAATATCACCTTCGACAAGGATTCACGCTATATCGTCGATATCGATAGAGACGGAAATAGCGACCGTATTAAGGTAGCAGGAAAGGCCCAATTGAACGGCGGTCAGGTAGACGTTAGATTGGCAAATTCAGGACCTGTCTGGCGAGATATCAGCGATTTGTACGATCAGCACTACACCATTCTCTCGGCTGACGACGGCATCGAAGGACGCTTCGATGATGCCTCAGTGCCCAAGCTGCAGCGCCCTTTCCTTCAAGCAGAGCTTGGCTACACCGCTCACGACGTCGATTTGGGCATTAACCGCAACCGTCGCCTGTTCTCCGATGCAGCTGCGAATAGCAACCAACGTGGCGTGGCACGCGCAGTCGCGCAGCGCGACACCCGAAACGAAGAACCGAGCGAAGCCGCGTCTAACGCTAGGCGTGCGCCAGTCGAGCCCCGCTCGATAAAGCTCGCCTCTCGATCACTACCGTCGGCTGCTGCGTCGTTGGCAGTCGCTTCCTCCAGCAGCAGCACTGTGCCTGATGCCGCTAACACCACGGCCGCTCCTCAGTTGCAGCAAAAACAAGCCATTCAGCCGCAAAGCGAGCGCGATGACACCACCCCTCAAGATCCGCTCTACCGCGCCGTAGCACTGTCTGAAAGCGACGCACAGGCACGGGATGCGTTCAATCAGTTGGATGGACAGCTGCACGCCGACGTGATTGCCGCGACCTTGGATACCGATCAGCAGGTCGTTGAGGGAATCTCCAACCACCTCACCTTCAGTCCACAGGGCAGTGGCCCTTGGATACGAATGCTCGGCAGCCACACCCACATGAATGCGCATGGCGCGCTGGAGGGGTATCGCAGCGATAACAAGGGCATCCAATTGGGCGGTGAATTGGCCAACGACACTCAGCGCGCCGGCGTCGCATTCACCTACCTCGACGGTAGAGTGCGCAGCAATGGGCTAGGCCGCGCGCGTAGCGATAACTACTATCTGACCGCCTACGCCAGCCAACAATTTGGAGACGCCGAAATACTAGGGGGCGCGGGGTATGGTTGGCACAATATCGATACTCACCGCCATGTGCGGCTGGCCGACCTCAACGACAATTCCGACGCCAGCACCGATTCGCACAGTTGGCAGGGATTCGCCGAAGCGCGCTACCGCTTCGGAGATAAGGACACCGGCGTTACGCCCTACGTGCGCGCTTCCTATACACATCTAAACGCTGATTCGTTTACCGAAGACGGTGGCCCTCAAGCGCTCAGAAGCAACGAAACGACGGAAACGGACCTACGGTCAGCGTTGGGCGTGCGTGTTAACCACCAGCAGCCTTTGAGGGACGGGCTAACGTTGAATCTCAAGGGATCTGCGGGTTGGCTACATCAGTGGCACGATCGTGACCGAGAACGCCGTTTCGAATTTTCAGACGCTAGCGATAGCTTTGTCACCAACAGCGCTAACGCCTACAGCAACGCAGCAAGTGTAGGCGCCGGAGCCGCCCTCCGATGGCAAAATGGCATCGAAGTATCCCTCGACTACGCAGGGCTCTTTGCAAAAGGCAGGGATGATCACGGAGGCAATCTGGGCGTAGCGTGGTACTTCTAAGAGCTAAGTAAGCTCGAACTGGAAACGTGAACACCCCGCGAGCGAGGCTTGCGGGGTGTTTTTTGGACTGGGCCGCGACGGATAAAGAGCGACGTTAAGTGAGTAGCAGCAGTTGAAACAGTTCCCGTTCTGCCCTTGAGGTTAGTGAGCGGCGGTGGCGTGGAGTGAGTGGCGTGGCGGCGTGGCGGCGTGGCGGCGTGGCTGGCGTGGCTGGCGTGGCTGGCGTGGCTGGCGTGGCTGGCGTGGCTGGCGTGGTCAGGTTAAGTGCCGACCCCAATAAAAAAAGCCGAGACGGTCAGGTCTGACCGAATCGGCTTTTATTTCTTCGTGCTGCCACTAGCGAGGATGCTTATGTGGCAACGAAGCTTGGCTCTTACTCGTCGCCTGCTTCTTCAACCTGCGGACGATCAACTAGCTCAACGTAGGCCATGGGAGCGTTGTCTCCGGCACGGAAACCACACTTCAGGATGCGCACGTAACCGCCGGGGCGAGTTGCGTAACGCGGACCTAGTTCGCTGAACAGTTTACCTACTGCTGCATCAGAACGAGTGCGGCTGAACGCCAGACGGCGATTAGCAACGCTATCGTTCTTAGCCAGGGTAATGAGCGGCTCGACGTGACGACGAAGCTCTTTAGCCTTGGGCAGAGTAGTTTTGATCAATTCGTGCTCGACAAGCGACACGCTCATGTTTTTGAACATGGCCTGGCGATGCGACGAGTTGCGGTTGAGTTGGCGACCACTCTTACGATGACGCATGGTTGTGATTCCTTACCAATCTAGACTCGAGTCACTCGTTCAGGCGGAAGCCTTGTCGTCTTTCAAGCTAGCCGGTGGCCAGTTTTCAAGACGCATGCCGAGAGAAAGACCACGACCTTCGAGAACATCCTTGATTTCGTTCAAGGACTTCTTACCCAGGTTCGGGGTTTTCAGAAGTTCTACTTCGGTGCGCTGAATAAGATCACCAATGTAGTAAATATTCTCGGCCTTGAGGCAGTTAGCGCTGCGTACGGTCAACTCGAGATCGTCTACGGGGCGAAGCAGAATAGGATCGATCTGATCTTCTTCTTCCTCGACTTCCTGTTCCTTATCGGCTTCCAGATCAACGAAGGCAGCCAGCTGTTCCTGAAGGATAGTCGCACTGCGGCGAATAGCCTCTTCAGGATCCAGGGTACCATCGGTTTCCAGGTCGATGACCAGTTTGTCGAGGTCGGTACGCTGCTCTACGCGCGCAGACTCGACGGCATACGAAACACGACGAACCGGGCTGTAAGTTGCATCGAGCTGAAGACGACCGATAGCACGGCTTTCGTCTTCGCCCTGAAGCCTGGTATCCGCCGGCTCATAACCACGACCACGCTGGACGCGAAGCTTCATGCTGAGCTCGCTACCATCGTTAAGATGGGCGATAACATGATCCGGATTAATGATCTCGACGTCATGACTGAGGGTAATGTCACCAGCAGTCACAACACCTGGGCCTTTCTTGTCCAGTGTCAGCTCGGCATCGTCGCCACTGTGAAGCTTCACAGCAACATCTTTCAAATTCAGGAGGATTTCAATTACATCTTCCTGGATGCCTTCAATGGCACTGTACTCGTGCTCGACTCCTTTGATCTCAACCTCTGTGACGGCACAGCCGGGCATAGAGGAGAGAAGGATGCGACGCAGAGCATTCCCCAGGGTATGACCGAAGCCGCGCTCGAACGGCTCGAGCACGATCTTCGCATTATTCGCGTTGATCTCTTCGACCTTGATATCGCGAGGACGGAGAAACTCTGTCACTGAACGCTGCATATGAACACCTTTAAGCTGCCGAACGGGGGTACTCTAAGTCTCGTTGCGAGATAAACCAATCGAAGGATTACTTAGAGTACAGCTCGACGATCAGGTTTTCGTTGATGTCGGCAGACAGGTCTCCACGCTCGGGGACAGACTTGAATGTGCCTTCCATCTTCTTGGAGTCAACATCAATCCAAGCGACGTCACCGCGATTACCCGCGATTTCGAGCGCAGACTGAATGCGGCTCTGGTTTTTTGCTTTCTCGCGAACGGAGATCACATCGCCAGCGACCACTTTGTAAGACGCAACGTTAACGGTACGACCGTTAACCTGAATCGCCTTGTGGCTGACTAGCTGACGCGCTTCGGCGCGGGTTGAGCCGAAGCCCATGCGATAAACGACGTTATCAAGGCGAGTTTCGAGCAGTTGAAGAAGAACTTCACCTGTTGCGCCTTTCTGGGTCGCTGCTTTCTTGTAGTAGTTGCGGAACTGCTTCTCAAGCACACCGTACATACGACGTACTTTCTGCTTTTCACGCAACTGGGTGCCGTAGTCGGAGAGACGCTGACGGCGCTGACCATGCTGACCCGGTGCGCTTTCGGTTTTGGCCTTTTTCTCGTAAGCGGTTACGCCGCTTTTGAGAAAGAGGTCTGTACCTTCACGACGGGACAGTTTGCATTTAGGTCCGGTATAACGTGCCATGAATCTGTCTCCTTATACGCGGCGTTTCTTCGGCGGACGGCAGCCGTTGTGAGGAACGGGCGTCGCGTCGGTGATGCTTTGCACGCGGAAGCCTGCGGCATTGAGTGCTCGCACAGCAGATTCACGGCCGGGACCGGGGCCCTTGACCAGCACATCTACGTTCTTCACTCCATACTCGGCTGCAGCGGTTGCTGCACGTTCACTTGCTACTTGAGCAGCGAACGGGGTGCTCTTACGAGAACCACGAAAACCCGAACCGCCGGCAGTTGCCCATGAAAGAGCATTACCCTGGCGATCTGTGATCGTTACGATCGTGTTGTTAAAAGAGGCATGAATGTGGGCGACTGCGTCCACTACCTGCTTTTTAACCTTTTTACGGTTACTGCGCGGGTTAGCCATGTTTGGAAGTATCCTGGTTTAACGCGTCACGCGTTATTTGCGAATCGGTTTACGCGGGCCCTTACGGGTACGCGCGTTGGTCTTGGTACGTTGACCACGCAACGGAAGACCACGGCGATGGCGCAGACCACGATAGGTGCCCAAATCCATGAGACGCTTGATATTAAGCGTAATCTCACGACGTAGGTCACCTTCTACGACGTATTTGCCAACTTCGGCACGCAAAACGTCTAGCTGCTCTGGAGAAAGTTCTCCAATTTTTGTGCTGGCTTCGATACCAGCAGCAGCGCAAATCGCTTTGGCGCGAGTGTTGCCAACGCCGTAAATGTAGGTCAGCGAGATCGCCGCATGCTTGTTGTCCGGGATATTGACGCCTGCAATACGGGCCATCAGCTTACTCCGAATATTTGAGCGGCATTGCTCGGTTAATTACATCTACAAAAGGCGCAGTATTATATCCCCTGCTGCCTAAAGGAAGCAAGGGATATAGGTGCGCCACTCTTTCGTCAACAGCTTACCTGGATGATAAAAATCAACCCTGGCGCTGTTTGTGACGGGGCTCAGTGCAAATTACACGCACTGCACCACGACGACGAATGATCTTGCAGTTACGACAGATCTTTTTAACGGATGCTCGAACTTTCATCGTTCACTCCACTAAGTTACATGCAACGGTATCAACGAAGGATGCCGCCGCTGCCATACCCTTTCAGGTTGGCCTTTTTCATCACTGATTCGTACTGATTGGACATCAGGTGAGATTGCACCTGGGACATGAAGTCCATCACAACCACTACCGCGATCAGAATAGAGGTACCGCCAAAGTAGAACGGAACCTTCCAGGCGACCATTAAAAACTGTGGCATCAGGGAAACGAACGTGATGTAAGCAGCACCAAACAGCGTTAGCCGCGTCATCACCTTGTCTACGTAGCGCGCAGTTTGCTCGCCTGGGCGGATACCCGGCAGGAAAGCACCTGACTTCTTCAGATTATCGGCAACGTCTTTAGGATTAAAAACGAGCGCGGTATAAAAGAAGCAGAAGAATACTACTGCTGCTGCGAAAAGCAAGATATAAAGCGGTTGCCCTGGCGCTAGCGCCTGAGACACTGTAGAGAGCCACCCTAAACCTTCGCCCTGACTAAACCACTGACCAATGGAGGCGGGGAAAAGCAGAATACTGGACGCGAAGATCGGCGGAATAACACCCGCCATGTTGACCTTCAGCGGCAGATAGCTGCTCTGACCAGCATACATTTTGTTGCCAACCTGACGGCGCGGATAGTTCACCTTGATGCGACGCTGACCGCGCTCAACAAATACCACGAAGGCGATGGTGACAATACCAAGCACACCAAGCGCCAGCAGAGGCAGTACGTTCCAAGCACCATCGTTACGCGCGAGCTCGAAAGCTTGCCCGATAGCGTTTGGCATGCCGGCAACAATACCGGAGAAGATAATCAGCGAGATACCGTTGCCGATTCCTTTCTCGGTGATTTGTTCGCCCAGCCACATCAGGAAGATCGCACCTGCTACGAAGGTAACGATTGTTGTGCAATAGAAGATAATACCTGGATCTATCGCCGCTCCGCTTCCAACCAGACCAACTGCCATACCGAACGATTGAATCAACGCCAATACGACTGTGCCGTAGCGTGTGTATTGGGTGATTTTGCGACGACCCGCCTCGCCCTCTTTCTTGAGCTGCTCAAGCTGAGGTGAGACCACGGTCAATAACTGCATGATAATCGACGCAGAGATGTACGGCATGATTCCGAGCGCAAATACGCTCATACGCTCCAAGGCGCCACCCGAGAACATGTTGAACATGCTAAGGATGGTGCCCTGGTTCTCTCTGAAGAGCGCAGCTAGCTGGTCGGGGTTAATACCGGGAACGGGGATGTGAGAACCGATGCGGTACACCACAATCGCAATGAATACAAAGCGCAGACGAGCCCAAAGCTCGCTGAGCCCGCCAGTGTTACTGCTACCCGATACCTTTCCCGACTTGCTCATTTAGTCCTCTACCTTGCCGCCGGCTTTTTCAATCGCTTCGCGAGCACCTTTGGTGACCTTAAGGCCACGAACGGTAACCGCACGATCAATCTCGCCCGAAAGTACCACTTTGGCAAAACGGGTAGAGTTCTTGAGAACGTTAGCCTGTTTTAGTGACGCCAGGTCAACGGTTTCGCCTTCAACTTTAGCCAGTTCACCAAGGCGAACTTCTTCAGATACCAGAGATTTGGCAGAAGTGAAGCCGAACTTCGGCAGACGACGCTGCAAAGGCATCTGTCCGCCTTCGAATCCAGGCTTAACGCTACCGCCTGAACGAGACTTAAGACCCTTGTGGCCGCGACCACCGGTTTTACCGAGTCCGGAGCCAATGCCGCGGCCTACGCGCTTCTCGGCCTGTTTGGCACCAGGTGCCGGACGCAGAGTATTGAGTTTCATGGATTACTCCCCTTCGACTCGTACAAGGTAGTTAACCTTGTTGATCATGCCGCGTACGGCAGGAGTGTCTTCCAGCTCAACAGTATGGTTGATACGGCGAAGACCCAAGCCACGCACGGTGGCCTGATGTTTTTTACCGGTACCGATCACACTGCGAATCTGAGTAACTTTAAGTTTGCCAGACATGATACTTACCCCGTGATTTCGGCAACGGAGAGTCCACGTTTTGCAGCAACATCTTCAGGCGAACGCATGGATGCGAGCCCGTTGATAGTTGCACGCACAACGTTGACCGGATTAGTAGAACCGTAACACTTGGCCAGTACGTCATGCACGCCAGCAAGTTCGAGTACGGAGCGCATAGCACCGCCGGCGATAATACCGGTACCCTCGGAAGCAGGCTGCATGAAGACCTTGGAAGCGCCGTGGTTGGCACGAACTGCGTACTGCAGTGTGTTACCACGAAGTTCAACCTTGATCATGTTGCGGTGTGCTTGGTCCATGGCTTTTTGGATAGCGACAGGCACTTCACGTGCCTTGCCGCGACCGAAGCCAACACGACCATTGCCATCACCAACGACAGTCAAAGCGGTGAAGCCGAAGATACGACCACCCTTGACCACCTTGGCGACACGGTTGATCTGAACCAGCTTTTCCTGGAGATCACCGCTGCCTTTCTGTTCGTTATTCGCCATCGTCAAACCTTTTAGAATTGCAGGCCGGCTTCACGCGCGGCGTCAGCCAGAGCCTTGACTCGACCGTGGAACTTAAAGCCCGAACGATCGAAGGCCACTTTAGTGATACCAGCGCCTTTGGCACGCTCAGCAATCAGGGCACCCACCTTGGCAGCTGCTTCAGAATTACCGGTAGCTGCTTCACTCAATGTCTTATCGAGGGTGGAGGCGCTAGCGAGCACTTCGCTGCCATCCGCAGAGATAATCTGCGCATAGATATGGCGTGGAGTGCGGTTGACGCATAGGCGCAAAGCGCCCAGCTCGCGGATTTTGGCGCGCGCGCGGCGGGCACGACGGAGACGAGATTCTTTCTTCGCGTTCATAACCCTGCCTTATTTCTTCTTAGCTTCTTTACGGCGAACCTGTTCGTCACCGTAGCGAACACCTTTGCCCTTGTAGGGTTCCGGCGGACGGAAGGCACGAATTTCTGCCGCTACCTGACCGAGCTGCTGCTTGTTCGCGCTTTTCAGCACGATAGTAGTGTTCTTCGGCGTTTCAGCCTTAACACCTTCAGGCAACGAGTACTCGATTGGGTGGGAGAAGCCCAGCGTAAGATTGATGGTCTGGCCACTGGCCTGGGCACGATAGCCGACGCCATTGATTTCCAGAGTGCGAGTGAAACCTTCAGATACACCCAGCACCATGTTATTGACCAGTGCACGTGTTGTTCCCACCATCGCCCAGCTTTTAGCCTGAGCGCTAGGGGCGAAGGTCAGTTGACCTTCTTCCTGGCTGATAACAACGTCAGAGTGAATGGGAGTAGCGAGTTCACCTTGGGCGCCTTTAACAGACACCTGGTCTTCGCCGATTTTCACTTCAACGCCACTTGGCAGCTTGATTGGGTTCTTGCCAATTCTAGACATTTCTCACTCCTAGAATACGGTGCAGATAACTTCGCCGCCAACGCCAGCTTGACGCGCGGCGCGATCGGTCATCACACCTTTAGAGGTGGAAATGATGGCAACACCAAGACCGTCTGCAACCTTGGGCAAATCATTCTTGCCCTTATAGATGCGCAGCGATGGTTTGGAAACACGCTGCAGGTGTTCGATGACCGGCTTGCCTTCGAAGTACTTAAGGGTAACGCTCAGCTGAGGCTGCGCGTCTTCGCTAACGCTATAGTCAGCGACGTAGCCCTCTTCTTTAAGAACGCGCGCGATTTCTACCTTCACTTTGGAAGAAGGAATGTCGACAGTAGCTTTTGTCGCTTGCTGCGCGTTACGGATACGAGTAAGCATATCCGCCAGAGTGTCTTGCATGCTCATTGAATAGCTCCTCGCTTACCAGCTGGACTTGGTCAAGCCGGGAACGTTACCGTTCATGGCGGCTTCACGCAGCTTGTTACGACCAAGGCCGAACTTGTTGTAGTAGCCATGCGGGCGACCAGTTACGCGGCAGCGATTACGCTGACGAACGGAACTTGAGTCGCGCGGCAGACTCTGGAGCTTGAGCTGCGCTTCAAACTTTTCTTCGTCTGAAGCATTAACGCTCTGGATGATTGCTTTGAGCTCCGCACGACGAGCGGCGTACTTTTCGACCAGCTTCGTGCGTTTGAGCTCACGCTCAACCATGCTTTTCTTAGCCATTATTCCAGCCTTTATTTACGGAACGGGAAGTTCAGGGCGCTCAGGAGCGCGCGACCTTCCTCGTCGCTGTTGGCGGTAGTGGTAACCGTGATGTCGAGACCACGGATCCGGTCGATCTTATCATATTCGATCTCCGGAAAAATGATCTGTTCACGTACGCCCATGGAATAGTTGCCACGACCGTCGAAAGATTTCGGGTTCAGACCGCGGAAGTCACGTACGCGAGGAATCGCGATGTTGACCAGACGATCAAGGAAATCCCACATACGATCGCTACGCAGCGTTACTTTAACGCCGATAGGCCATCCTTCACGCACCTTGAAGCCTGCAACGGATTTGCGTGCTTTGGTGATGATGGGTTTCTGACCTGAAAGCTTTTCCATGTCAGCAGCTGCATGTTCGATCAGCTTTTTATCGCTGGTCGCTTCACCAACACCCATGTTCAGGGTGATTTTGGTGATTTTTGGCACCTGCATCACGTTGCTGTAACCGAACTGCTCAGAGAGCTTGGTTACCACCTCGTCTTTATACTGCTGTTTCAAATTCGCCATTATCTCACCCGACTCGAGTTAGGCGTCGATCTGCTTCTGAGTCGACTTGAAGATACGGACCTTAGTACCGTCATCTTGCAACTGAAAGCCGACGCGATCTGCCTTGCCGGTTTCCGAGTTGAAGATCGCAACGTTGGACTCATGAATCGGAGCCTCACGTTCAACGATACCCCCCTGCTGGCCGAGCATCGGGTTGGGCTTGGTGTGTCGCTTAATCATGTTCACACCCGCGATGACGAACTTGCCGTCCTTCAGTACACGTTTAACGGTACCGCGTTTGCCCTTATCCTTGCCGGCGATGACGATTACCTCGTCGTCACGTTTGATCTTGCGCATTTTCCGCTCCGCTCCTTACAGCACTTCAGGGGCCAGGGAAATGATCTTCATGAACTTCTCTGAACGAAGTTCACGAGTGACCGGCCCGAAAATACGGGTACCGACGGGCTGTTCGTTGGTGTTGTTCAACAAAACTGCCGCATTTCCATCGAAACGGATCAGCGAGCCGTCGGGGCGACGAACGCCACTGGCGGTACGCACGACCACTGCCTTGAGCACTTGGCCCTTTTTAACACGGCCACGAGGAATTGCTTCCTTGACCGTCACTTTGATGATGTCGCCGATGCGAGCATAACGACGGTGCGAACCGCCGAGCACCTTGATGCACTGCACCCGGCGCGCTCCGCTGTTGTCAGCGACATCCAGCATTGTTTGCGTCTGAATCATCGGTATTCTCCGAAGCTAAACTGACTGCTAAGCGCCAGGCGTTAGCCCTTGGCCTGCTCGATAACTTCAACCAATGACCAGGATTTGTTCTTGGAGATCGGTTTGCCTTCACGAATGGAGACACGATCACCAGTCTTGGCTTGGTTGGTTTCGTCGTGGGCATGCAGCTTGGTGGAGCGCTTTACATACTTGCCGTAGATCGGGTGACGCTCAGAGCGCTCGATCATCACGACGATGGATTTGTCCATCTTGTCGCTCACCACCTTACCGGTGAGCGTGCGTGCTTGGGATTCCTGTGACATCTTATTCACCTGCCTTCTGCTTGATCACAGTCTTAACGCGAGCGATCTCGCGGCGTGTCTGCTTGAGCAGATGAGTCTGGTTAAGCTGCCCAGTCGTCTTCTGCATACGCAGGTTGAATTGCTCACGAAGAAGCTCGAAAAGCTGTTCGTGGAGCGCTTCAGTCGACTTTTCACGCAGTTCTTGAGCTTTCATCACATCACCGTCCGTTTAACGAAGGTTGTCGCAATGGGCATCTTCTGAGCGGCTAGAGAGAAAGCTTCACGCGCCAACTCCTCGGATACGCCTTCGATCTCGTAAAGGACACGACCCGGCTGAATCTGGGCAACCCAGTACTCAACGGAACCTTTACCTTTACCCATACGAACCTCGAGAGGTTTTTCAGAGATCGGCTTGTCAGGGAAGACGCGGATCCAGATTTTACCGCCACGTTTTACGTGACGAGTGATCGCGCGACGACCTGCTTCGATCTGGCGGGCAGTGAGGCGACCGCGACCAATGGCCTTAAGGCCAAAGTCGCCGAAGCTTACGCTTGAGCCGCGCTCTGCCAAGCCGCGGTTGCGGCCCTTTTGCTGTTTGCGAAATTTAGTACGCTTTGGCTGTAACATCGACTATTCCCCTTACTTGGAGCCTTTCTTCTTGGGAGCAGCCGGCTGGCTCTGAGACTGCTTGGCTTTCGCCCGCACTTCCTCGATGCCGCCCAGAATTTCTCCCTTGAAGATCCACACTTTGACGCCGATAACGCCATAGGTGGTGTGCGCTTCGTAGGTGGCGTAGTCGATGTCGGCACGCAGGGTGTGAAGCGGCACACGGCCTTCACGATAC
The DNA here is from genome assembly GCF_051251145.1 of Carnimonas bestiolae. NCBI lineage: Bacteria > Pseudomonadati > Pseudomonadota > Gammaproteobacteria > Oceanospirillales > Halomonadaceae > Carnimonas > Carnimonas bestiolae. The sequence goes on from NZ_JBPCZK010000011.1 coordinate 44,592, forward strand.
CACTCTGTACGTGCGATCTCGGCACCGCCAAGACGTCCTGAAAGCTGGATTTTGATGCCTTTGGCACCAAGGCGCATTGCATTCTGTACCGCGCGCTTCATAGCACGACGGAACATCACGCGACGCTCCAGCTGACCGGCTACGTTTTGCGCAACCAGGCGAGCATCCAGTTCGGGTTTACGAACTTCTTCAATGTTGACGTGAACAGGCACGCTCATCATTGCAGTAAGGTCGCGGCGCAGACGATCTACGTCTTCACCTTTTTTACCAATCACGATGCCCGGACGGGCAGTGTGAATGGTGATACGTGCATTGTTGGCAGGACGCTCGATGACGACACGGCTAACAGATGCGTTTTTCAAACGATCCTCGATGAAACTACGAACAGCGAGGTCGTTATTCAGTTTGTCGGCATATGCGCCGCGCTCTGCGTACCAGACCGAGGAATGGTCTTTGACGACACCGAGGCGAATACCAACTGGATTTACTTTCTGACCCATCGGTCGACTCCTACTTCTCGGCTACCTTGACGGTGATATGGCAGGTGCGCTTCAGAATGCGATCCGCACGGCCCTTGGCACGCGGCTGGATACGTTTGAGCGTCATGCCCTCATCGACATAGATGGTCGAGACACGAAGTTCATCGATGTCCATGCCGTTGTTTTCTTCCGCGTTAGCGATCGCCGATTGCAGTACTTTGCGGACGATAATTGCGCCCTTTTTCGGCGAGAAGCTCAGGATGTCCAGCGCTTCGGCTACCGGTTTACCGCGTACCTGATCGGCGACCAGACGAGCCTTCTGAGCGGACAGGCGAGCGCCGCGCAATTTAGCAGCTACTTCTTCCATTTTTCAGTCCTCTCTTACCGCTTGGCTTTCTTGTCAGCCGCATGACCGCGGTAGGTGCGGGTGGCAGCAAATTCGCCTAGCTTGTGGCCTACCATCTCTTCAGAGACGTGGACCGGTACATGCTGGCGACCGTTATGGACGGCGATGGTGAGTCCTACCATGTTTGGCAGGATCATCGAACGACGCGACCAGGTTTTGATCGGTTTGCGGTCGTTCTTTTCCACAGCCGCCTCAACCTTCTTCAAAAGATGAAGGTCAATAAAAGGACCTTTCTTAAGTGAACGTGGCACAGCCGTTACCCCTTAAATTCTGTTACTTAGCCTTGCGGCGACGAACGATGAGTTTGTCGGTGCGCTTATTCTTACGAGTTTTGTAACCCTTGGTTGGCATACCCCAAGGCGATACCGGATGACGACCGCCGCTAGAGCGACCTTCACCACCACCATGCGGGTGATCAACAGGGTTCATCGCAGCACCACGGACGGTAGGACGAACGCCTCTCCAGCGCTTCGCACCAGCTTTACCAAGCTGACGCAGGCTGTGTTCGGAGTTGCCTACTTCACCGAGAGTGGCACGACACTCGGAAAGCACACGACGCATTTCGCCGGAACGCAGACGAATGGTTGCGTAGTTACCCTCGCGGGCAACGAGCTGAGCACTTGCACCCGCACTACGTACGAGCTGGGCGCCTTTACCAGGCTTGAGCTCGATAGCGTGGATAGTAGAACCGACCGGAATGTTACGAAGCGGCAGTGCGTTACCGGCACGAATCGCGGCATTAACGCCAGACTCGAGACGATCGCCCACTTTTACATTCTTCGGTGCAATGATGTAGCGACGCTCACCATCCACGTATTTCAGCAGTGCAATGTTGGCACTACGGTTAGGATCGTATTCCAGGCGCTCAACGATTGCTGGAATGCCGTCCTTGGTACGTTTGAAATCAATCAAACGATAATGCTGACGCTGCCCACCACCAACGTGACGAGTGGTAATGCGGCCGTTGTTGTTACGACCACCGGAGCGTTTTTGTACTTCTACCAGCGAGTCAACCGGACGACCTTTGTACAGGTCAGGGTTGACGACCTTCACCAGATGGCGACGGCCGGCGGAAGTAGGTTTAGTCTTGACTACTGCCATGATCCGTTCTCCTGCCTCACTCGTTACCAGTGAAGTCTTCGAGGGTCTCGCCAGCGGCCAGAGTCACATAGGCTTTGCGATAGCCGCTGCGGAAACCTTCACCGCGGGCGGTACGCTTGACCTTGCCTTTAACATTCAGCACCTGGACACCAGCTACTTTCTTGTCAAAGAGCGCCTCTACCGCTTTCTTGATCTCGAGCTTGGTTGCGTCTGACGCGACTTTGAACACGTACTGATTGTTTTCAGCAGCGATCGCAGCCTTCTCAGTCATGTGCGGACCAAGCAGCACTTTGAATACGCGTTCCTGGTTCATCCCAGCTTCTCCTCAAACTTACGCAGAGCAGGAACGGTCACCAGCACCTTGTCGAAGGCGACGAGGCTGACCGGATCAACTCCGGCAACGTCAACAACTGCAACGTTAGGAATGTTGCGAGCAGCGAGATAAAGGTTTTCGTCTACTTCTTCAGAGACGATAAGCACCTTCTCCAGACCCAGCTCTTTCAGCTTGGCTGCCAGCTGCTTGGTTTTCGGCGAATCAACACCGAAATCGCTAACAGCTACCAGACGCTCCTGACGGAGCAGCTCGGAAAGGATGGAACGCATCGCGGCGCGATACATTTTGCGGTTAACCTTCTGAGCGTGGTCCTGAGGACGCGCCGCGAAGGTTACGCCGCCGCTGCGCCACAGCGGAGAACGGATGGTACCGGCACGAGCACGACCGGAACCTTTCTGACGCCACGGTTTTTTACCACCACCGCTAACGTCTGAACGGTTTTTCTGCGCACGAGAACCCTGACGCGCACCTGCCAGATAGGCAGTGACGACCTGGTGAACGAGCGACTCGTTGAAATCCTTGCCGAAAGTCGCGTCGGAAAGTTCGACGGCTTCAGCATTGGCACCCACTAGATTCAAATTCATTGGTACTTACCCCTCAGCGAGCTTTGACAGCGCTGCGCACGATCACTTGGCTGCCGGTTGCACCGGGAACAGCACCTTTGACCAACAGCAGGTTGCGTTCAGCATCAACGCGTACCACTTCAAGGCTCTGGACGGTAGTACGGGCATTACCCATCTGACCGGCCATTTTTTTGCCTTTGAATACGCGGCCCGGAGTCTGGCACATACCAATTGAGCCAGGAGCACGATGCGAGAGGGAGTTACCGTGGGTAGCATCCTGGGTACTGAAGTTCCAGCGCTTAACACCGCCCTGGAAGCCCTTACCCTTGGAAGTGCCAGTCACGTCAATCTTCTGACCAGCTTCAAAGAGGGATACAGTGAACTCGCCGCCAACCTGAGGATCTTCATCACCTTCTGCAAGGCGGAATTCCACGAGGCCACGACCAGCTTCAACACCAGCCTTGGCGAACTGACCTGCAGCTGCTTTGGACAAGTGTTTGGCCTTACGCGCACCAGAGGTCACCTGAACGGCACGATAGCCGTCAGATTCCAGCGTTTTTACGCTGGTGATACGGTTTGGCTCAACTTCAATGACGGTTACGGGCACGGATGCACCATCTTCGGTGAAGACGCGGGTCATACCGCTCTTCTTACCGACTAAACCGATCGCCATGTTCAGTCTCCTTTAGTGTACGGGGCTATCACCCGCTATGGCTGCCCTTTCCAGAGCATTCCACTAGCACATTGTGTGGCGTCTCGCGACGCGGCGGTCTACTGATTTACGTTTCCGTCAACGTAGCCCGCGAGTGACTAGTGAGGGTTATCAATCAACCTTGATTTGGACGTCAACGCCCGCAGCAAGATCTAGTTTCATCAGCGCATCAACTGTTTTTTCAGTTGGCTCGACGATGTCGAGAACACGCTTATGGGTGCGAATTTCGTACTGATCACGCGCGTCCTTGTTGACGTGCGGAGAAATCAGAACGGTATAACGCTCCCGGTTTGTCGGCAGCGGAATCGGACCGCGCACTTGCGCGCCGGTACGCTTGGCTGTATCGACAATTTCCTGCGCAGACTGATCGATCAGACGATGATCGAAAGCCTTAAGCCGAATGCGAATTTTCTGGTTCTGCATTTACCTTGACTCCAATGGGCTAACCCGCCCAACCAAGTGTTGCGGGACGCCTGTGACCGGACGGCGCGAGCCATCCACTCACGCTTGAAAGGATGCGCATTATAGAGCCCCCTGTTTGGGGAGTCAAATACGCATCTACCGTGCCGAAAACAAAGACATTAAAAAGGGGCCTAAAAGGCCCCTTCTGTACCGCTGAAATAATCAGCGGCTGAATGTCTTACTCGACGATTTTGGCTACAACACCAGCACCAACGGTACGACCACCTTCGCGGATAGCGAAGCGCAGGCCGTCTTCCATGGCAACAGGTGCGATCAGGGTAACAACCATTTTAACGTTGTCGCCCGGCATAACCATTTCTACGCCTTCAGGCAGTTCACAAGTACCAGTTACGTCAGTGGTACGGAAGTAGAACTGAGGACGATAGCCTTTGAAGAAAGGAGTGTGACGACCACCTTCTTCTTTAGACAGGATGTAAACCTCAGTTTCAAACTTGGTGTGAGGAGTGATAGAGCCCGGCTTAGCCAGAACCTGACCACGCTCTACGTCATCACGTTTGGTACCACGAAGCAGTGCACCAACGTTCTCGCCCGCACGACCTTCGTCGAGCAGTTTACGGAACATTTCAACACCGGTAACGGTGGTTTTAACGGTGTCGCGCAGACCAACGATTTCAACTTCTTCGCCAGTTTTAACGATACCGCGTTCAACACGACCGGTAACAACAGTACCACGACCAGAGATCGAGAATACGTCTTCGATAGGCATCAGGAACGGCTGATCGATAGCACGCTCCGGCTCAGGGATGTAGTCATCCAGAGCTTTGATCAGATTGGTAACGGCGGTAGTACCCATGCCGTTGTCATCCTTGCCTTCGAGCGCCATCAGTGCAGAACCGATGATGATCGGAGTGTCGTCACCAGGGAACTCATATTCGTTCAGAAGTTCACGAACTTCCATTTCAACGAGTTCGAGGAGTTCTTCATCATCAACCATGTCCGCTTTGTTCAGGAACACAACGATGTAAGGAACGCCAACCTGACGAGACAGCAGGATGTGCTCGCGAGTCTGGGGCATGGGGCCGTCAGCTGCAGAAACCACGAGGATAGCGCCGTCCATCTGCGCAGCACCAGTGATCATGTTTTTGACGTAGTCAGCGTGCCCGGGGCAGTCAACGTGCGCGTAGTGACGCTCATTGGACTGGTATTCCACGTGTGCAGACGCGATGGTGATACCACGTTCACGCTCTTCAGGAGCGTTGTCGATAGTATCGAACTGGCGCCAGTCGCCACCGAATTGTTCGGCAGAAACGCGAGTCAGCGCCGCAGTCAGAGTAGTTTTACCGTGGTCAACGTGACCGATAGTACCAACGTTGACGTGCGGTTTTGAACGATCGAATTTTTCCTTAGCCACTGCTATAACCTCGTTTGAGCTATGGGTTATTTCTGATTGATGACGGCTTCGACGACGCTGGACGGCGCCTCATCATACTTCGCAAACTCCATGGAGTAGCTTGCGCGGCCCTGGGTCTGCGAGCGCAGGTCGGTCGCGTAACCGAACATCTCACCCAGCGGCACCATTGCACGAATGATTTTTCCAGAAGAAGAATCATCCATGCCCTGCACCAGGCCACGGCGGCGGTTCAAATCGCCCATCACGTCGCCCATGAAGTCTTCCGGCGTTACCACTTCGACACGCATGATCGGCTCGAGCAGTACTGCTCCGGCCTTACGCGCACCTTCTTTGATCGCCATTGAGGATGCGATCTTAAAGGCATTCTCGTTAGAGTCAACATCATGGTAGGACCCATCATACAGGGTGACCTTGACGTCGATCATCGGATAGCCAGCGATAACACCATTCTGTAGCTGTTCGTAAGCGCCTTTCTCAACGGCCGGCACGTATTCCTTGGGAACCACGCCACCCACGATTTCAGAAGCGAACTTAAAGCTCATTTCTTCGTCGTCGCCTTTATCTTCGGCGGTCAACGGCTCGATACGCAGGTAAACGTGACCAAACTGACCACGACCACCCGACTGACGAACGAACTTGCCTTCTTGCTCAACACTGGAGCGGATGGTCTCACGGTAAGCCACCTGTGGTTTACCGATGTTCGCTTCAACCTTGAACTCACGTTTCATACGATCAACGATGATGTCCAGGTGAAGCTCACCCATGCCAGAGATGATGGTTTGACCAGTCTCTTCGTCGGTCTGAACACGGAAAGAGGGATCTTCCTGCGCGAGTTTACCAAGCGCGATACCCATTTTTTCCTGGTCAGCCTTGGACTTGGGCTCAACCGCCACCGCGATCACGGGCTCCGGGAACTCCATGCGTTCAAGAACGATCTTGCTGTTCTGATCGCAGAGAGTATCACCAGTAGTAACGTCTTTAAGACCGATACATGCCGCGATATCACCAGCGAGAACTTCTTTGATTTCTTCACGCGAGTTGGAGTGCATCTGAACGATACGGCCAACGCGCTCGCGTTTCTGCTTCACAGAGTTGAATACGGTATCACCGGAATTCAACACGCCAGAGTATACGCGGATAAAGGTCAGCGTGCCGACGAAAGGATCGGTCGCGATTTTGAATGCGAGCGCAGCGAAGGGCGCGCTGTCATCAGCTTCACGAGTTTCGATCTCACCGTTTTCTTCGAGCTCACCTTCGATCGCCTTAACTTCGGTCGGCGCCGGAAGGTAATCGATAACGGCATCAAGTACGGCCTGGACACCTTTGTTCTTGAACGCAGAACCACAGGTAACCAGCACGATTTCGTTATCCAGAGTACGACGACGCAGACCAGCCTTGATCTCTTCGACTGAGAGCTCACCTTCTTCGAGGTATTTCTCCATCAGTTCTTCAGAGGCTTCGGCAGCCGCTTCGAGCATCTCTTCGCGATATTTCTCGGCAGTTTCCTGCAGCTCTGCCGGGATATCAACGAGATCGTAGGTAAGACCCTTGTCGTCTTCGTTCCAGAGAATTGCCTTCATCTGGATCAGGTCTACCACGCCTTTGAAATCGTCTTCCGCGCCCCAGTTAATCTGGATCGGAACAACGTTTGCGTTAAGGCGATCTTTCAGCTGATCAAGCACCATGAAGAAGTCAGCGCCCGCGCGGTCCATCTTGTTGACGAACACCATACGGGGAACTTCGTACTTGTTAGCCTGACGCCAAACGGTTTCGGTCTGCGGCTGTACGCCGGAGGATCCGCAAAGTACCACTACCGCACCATCAAGCACACGCAAGGAGCGTTCAACTTCAACAGTGAAGTCAACGTGCCCAGGGGTGTCGATGATGTTGATGCGGTGCTCATCAAACTGCTGGTTCATACCCTTCCAGAAGGTAGTAACAGCTGCAGAAGTGATGGTAATACCACGCTCCTGCTCCTGTTCCATCCAGTCAGTTGTGGCCGCACCGTCGTGTACCTCACCGATCTTGTGAGAGAGGCCAGTGTAGAAAAGCACACGCTCGGTAGTCGTGGTTTTGCCCGCATCAACGTGCGCGACAATCCCAATGTTGCGATAACGCTTGAGGGGTGTCTTGCGTGCCACGATATTCGTTCCTATTGGTTGGAAACTAGGCCGTTCATGAAGCGAGCTACTGCGAGATAGCAGACAGCAGCCCAGACTCCATTAGAAGCGGTAGTGAGAGAATGCTTTGTTGGCTTCTGCCATGCGATGCACGTCTTCACGCTTCTTGACCGCCGCACCTTTACCTTCTGAGGCGTCGAGAATTTCGCCAGCAAGACGCTGTTCCATGGTTTTTTCGCCACGCGAACGCGCAGCATCTACCAGCCAGCGCATCGCCAGAGCCTGGCGACGAGAAGGACGTACTTCTACTGGTACCTGGTAGGTAGCACCACCAACACGACGAGATTTAACCTCAACCATCGGCTGGATTGTTTCCAGCGCTTTGTCGAATACATCAAGCGGCTCGGCATTATTGGAGCGAGAGGCAACACGGTCGAGCGCACCGTAAACGATACGTTCAGCCACGGATTTCTTGCCGCTGATCATCAGATGGTTCATGAACTTGGCCAGGTGCTCACTTCCAAACTTAGGATCTGGAAGAATCTCGCGCTTGGCGGCAATGCGACGTCTAGGCATGATAAGCCCTCTAGTTAAGGGTCCTTCAGGTAAACCTGGTCATGCTGACCAGCCTTACTCTTATCAGACAAAAATTAGGATTTAGGACGCTTGGTTCCGTATTTGGAACGGCCCTGCTTACGGTTCTGAACACCAGAAGTATCCAGCGCACCGCGTACTGTGTGATAACGCACACCCGGCAAGTCCTTTACACGACCGCCGCGGATCAACACGACAGAGTGCTCTTGCAGGTTGTGACCTTCACCACCGATGTACGAAGTTACTTCGTAGCCGTTGGTCAGACGCACACGGCAAACTTTACGCAGCGCTGAGTTAGGCTTTTTAGGGGTGGTGGTGTAGACGCGGGTACAAACGCCGCGCTTCTGGGGACATGCCTGCAACGCCGGCACGTCGCTTTTCTCGACGGGGCGCTTGCGCGGCTTGCGCACCAGCTGATTTACAGTTGCCATTAATCTCACTCCAAATGAGTATGCCATTACAGCAGTAAACCAGATTGGTTTGACTGCTTTACTACAATATTTGCTGTTCCAGCTAAGTCACAGCAATTAGCGGGAGTACAGATACACTACTCCCGCTAATAAAGGATGCGAATTTTAGGGCGTAGTTACCCCTAACGTCAAGCCCGGGCAGGGAGTTTATCCCCTGCCCGGGCTTGAACTACTCACCGCAAGCAGACGAATTAATCGTCTTCTGCATCCAGGGCGGTAAGCTGCTCGCCCAACTGCTGCTCAATATCGTCAGCAGTAAGCTGGTTATCGAGCTGGTTGCCGGACAAGCGGCGACGGCGTTCGTTGTGGTAGGCCAGACCTGTACCCGCAGGAATCAGGCGCCCTACTACAACGTTTTCTTTCAGGCCGCGCAAGTAGTCGCTCTTGCCGGTAACCGATGCCTCGGTTAGCACGCGAGTGGTTTCCTGGAAGGAAGCCGCAGAGATGAACGACTCGGTCGCCAGCGAAGCTTTGGTGATACCCAGCAGAACACGCTCGTATTTGGCCGGGAACTTGTTGGCCGCGATGAGCCTTTCGTTCTCTGCCAGCACCGTAACGAGTTCGACCTGGTCACCCGGAATCAGCTGACTATCGCCTGCGTCCAGGATTTCCACCTTGCGCAGCATCTGACGAACGATAACTTCGATGTGCTTATCGTTAATCGGTACACCCTGCAGGCGGTATACGTCCTGAATTTCAGTAGTAACGTATTTGGCCAACTCCGCAACGCCAAGCAAGCGCAAGATATCGTGCGGATTGCTCGGGCCGTCAGAGATCACCTCACCCTTCTCGACGTTTTCACCTTCGAACACACTAATCTGACGCCATTTCGGAATCAGGGTCTCGAACGGATCACCGTCGTCGGGAGTGATGGTCAAACGGCGCTTGCCTTTGGTCTCTTTACCGAACGAAACGGTACCGGAGATTTCAGCAAGGATGGACGGCTCTTTCGGCTTACGCGCCTCGAAGAGATCGGCCACACGCGGCAGACCACCGGTGATGTCCTTGTTACCAGACGCTTCTACCGGAATACGCGCAACGACACCACCAATCTCGAGATGCTCGCCGCTGTCCACTGACACGATCGCATTACCTGGCAGGAGGTACTGCACTGGCGTGTTAGAGCCCGGCAGAGTGACGTGCTCACCTTTCTCATCGACCAGCATTACCATCGGACGCTTGTCGCGACCGGAGCTGGGGCGGTTACCCGCTTCGATGATCTCGATAGAGCTAAGGCCGGTCATCTCATCGACCGTGCGGTGCATGGTGACGCCTTCTTCCATTTCGGAGAACTGAACGCTACCTGCCACCTCGGCAATGATTGGATGAGTGTGCGGATCCCAGCGAGCGACGCTCTGGCCGGCTTCAACGGCATCACCGTCGCGCACGCTCAGCTCTGCACCATACGGCAGTTTGTAGTGCTCACGCTCACGACCGCTTTCGTCGGTCACGATCAGCGCACTGGAGCGCGATACAACAATCAGCTTGCCGTCTGCGCGATCAACCGACTTCATGTTCTGCAGACGGATGATACCGCCGTGCTTCACTTGCACGGAGTCAACCGCAGAAGAACGCGATGCTGCACCACCGATGTGGAACGTACGCATGGTCAGCTGCGTGCCAGGCTCACCGATCGACTGCGCCGCGATAACGCCAACGGATTCGCCGACGTTAACGCGATGCCCGCGAGCCAGATCGCGACCGTAGCACATGGAACAAACGCCATGCTTGCTTTCACAGCTGATGGTACTGCGCACAACGATTTCGTCGACGCCCATGCTATCGAAGCGAGCACAGATAGCCTCGTCGAGCAGCGTATTACGCGGGATGACTACGTCACCGTTGGTGTTGATAACGTCCTTGGCAGTCACACGCCCAAGCACACGCTCGGCCAGAGATACCAGTACGTCACCACCTTCGATGACCGGATTCATCGTCAGGCCTTCTTCGGTACCGCAATCGTTCTCGGTAACGACAACGTCCTGAGCAACGTCAACCAGACGGCGTGTCAGATAACCGGAGTTCGCTGTTTTCAGTGCGGTATCCGCAAGACCTTTACGAGCGCCGTGGGTAGAAATGAAGTACTGCAGTACGTTCAAGCCTTCACGGAAGTTAGCAACGATAGGCGTTTCGATGATCGAGCCGTCCGGCTTGGCCATCAGACCTCGCATACCTGCCAACTGACGAATCTGGGTGGCGCTACCACGCGCACCAGAGTCGGCCATGATGAAGACCGAGTTGAACGACTCCTGCTCAACTTCGTTACCTTCACGGTCAACAACGGTTTCCTTGGAAATACCCGCCATCATCGCTTTGGTGACCTTGTCGTTGGCCTTGGACCAAATATCGATAACTTTGTTGTATTTCTCGCCGGCAGTTACGAGACCAGAAGAGAACTGATCTTCGATCTCTTTAACTTCCTGTTCCGCAGCATCAACGATGGCAGCTTTCGATTCCGGAATAACGAAGTCGTTGACCCCGATCGAAGAACCGGACCAGGTAGCCATGCGATAACCGGTGTACATCAGCTGGTCGGCAAGGATAACGGTTTCCTTGAGACCAACCGTACGATAAGCAGTGTTGATCAGCTGAGAGATCGCTTTCTTCTTCATTGGCTTATCGACGTTTTCAAACGCCATGCCTTTGGGAAGAACCGCGAACAGCATCGCACGACCTACAGTGGTGTCGCGAAGCGTAGTCTGAGCAGTAAACTCGCCGCTCTCTTCGTCGCGCAGCCACTCGGTAATACGGATTTTCACCCGAGCGTGAATTGCCACGTTCTGAGTCTGGAACGCGCGCTCAGCTTCAGCCAGGTTGGAGAAGGCCATGCCTTCGCCCTTGGCGTTAATCTTCTCGCGGGTCATGTAATAAAGACCCAGCACAACGTCCTGAGAAGGCACGATGATCGGATCACCGCTCGCCGGTGACAGCACGTTGTTAGTCGACATCATCAACGCGCGCGCTTCAAGCTGGGCTTCCAGCGTCAGCGGCACGTGTACCGCCATCTGGTCACCGTCGAAGTCAGCGTTGTACGCCGCACACACCAGCGGGTGCAGACGAATTGCCTTACCTTCAATCAAGAGCGGTTCGAACGCCTGGATACCGAGACGGTGAAGCGTAGGCGCACGGTTGAGCATTACCGGATGTTCACGGATAACGTCCGCCAGGATGTCCCATACTTCGGGCACTTCGCGCTCAACCATTTTCTTGGCCGCTTTAATGGTCGATGCCTGACCATTTTGCTGCAGCTTCGAATAGATGAACGGCTTGAACAGCTCAAGCGCCATCTTCTTCGGCAGACCACACTGGTGAAGACGCAGGTAAGGACCAACGGTGATTACCGAACGACCAGAGTAGTCGACGCGCTTACCGAGCAGGTTCTGACGGAAGCGACCCTGTTTACCCTTGATCATGTCGGCCAAGGATTTAAGAGGACGCTTGTTGGAGCCTGTGATCGCACGGCCGCGACGACCGTTGTCGAGCAGTGCATCGACAGATTCCTGCAGCATACGCTTCTCGTTACGCACGATAATGTCGGGCGCGTTGAGGTCAAGCAGACGCTTCAGGCGGTTGTTACGGTTGATAACTCGACGATAGAGATCGTTGAGATCGGAAGTCGCGAAGCGGCCGCCGTCCAGCGGTACCAGCGGACGCAGGTCCGGCGGCAGTACTGGCAGCACTTCCATGATCATCCACTCTGGGCTGTTGCCAGACTTGTGGAAGGATTCAAGCAGCTTCAGACGCTTCGATAGCTTCTTGACCTTGGTTTCGGAGTTGGTCTGCGGAATTTCTTCGCGCAGCTGTTCAATCTCTTCGCCAAGCTCGATTTCTGCCAACAGAGCCTTGATCGCTTCAGCGCCCATACGAGCGTCGAAGTCATCGCCGAACTCTTCCAGCGCTTCGAAATACTGTTCGTCGTTCAACAGCTGACCTTTCTCAAGCGTAGTCATGCCAGGCTCGATCACTACGAACGACTCGAAATAGAGCACGCGCTCGATGTCACGCAGGGTCATATCGAGCAGCAGGCCAATACGGCTAGGCAGCGACTTGAGGAACCAGATATGCGCGACTGGCGCAGCCAGTTCGATATGCCCCATACGTTCACGGCGTACAGAGGCTTTTGTTACTTCGACACCACATTTTTCACAGATGATGCCGCGGTGCTTCATGCGTTTGTATTTGCCGCACAAGCACTCGTAATCCTTCACCGGGCCAAAGATCTTGGCACAGAACAAACCATCACGCTCCGGCTTGAATGTCCGGTAGTTGATGGTCTCAGGCTTTTTAACCTCTCCATAGGACCAGGAACGGATCATGTCCGGTGAGGCAAGAGAGATTTTGATCGAATCAAACTCTTCAGACTGCCCCTGTGATTTGAGTACTTTCACCAAATCTTTCATTAGGTCGGCTCCACCGCGGAGTTTTCATGGGCAGGCCAAGGCAGCATCACTGCCCGTGGCCTGCGGACCATAAGATTAAAGGTCATCAATCAGGCGAGTGCCGAGCACTCAGGATTCAAGCTCGATGTCGATACCCAGCGAGCGAATCTCCTTGACCAACACGTTGAAGGACTCGGGCATGCCGGCCTGCATGGTGTGGTCGCCATCGACGATGCTCTTGTACATTTTCGTCCTGCCTTCGACATCGTCGGACTTGACGGTGAGCATTTCCTGCAGGGTATAGGCGGCACCATAAGCCTCGAGCGCCCACACCTCCATCTCACCGAAGCGCTGACCACCGAACTGCGCCTTACCACCCAGCGGCTGCTGAGTAACCAGCGAGTAGGAACCGGTAGAACGAGCGTGCATCTTGTCGTCCACCAAGTGGTTCAGCTTCAGCATGTACATGTAACCAACGGTGACGGGGCGATCGAATGCCTCACCAGTGCAGCCGTCGTACAAAGTAACCTGACCGGACTCTGGCAAGTCGGCGAGCTTGAGAAGACCTTTGATCTCGCCCTCTTCTGCGCCATCGAATACTGGCGTTGCCAGAGGCACACCTTTACGCAGGTTGTTGGCTAGCGTGATCAACTCGTCGTCGTTGAGTTCGTCGAGTTCTTCCTGACGACCGCCGGACTTGTTGTAGACCTCTTCGAGGAACGCTCGGATCTCTTTGAGCTGCTGTCCTCGTGCATCCTTGAGCATACGATCGATTTTCGCACCCAAGCCAAATGCCGCCATGCCCAAGTGAGTCTCAAGAATCTGACCAACGTTCATTCGAGAAGGTACGCCCAGCGGGTTAAGCACGAAGTCGACCGGCACGCCATTTTCGTCGAATGGCATATCTTCGACCGGCTTGATCGCCGAGATAACACCTTTGTTACCGTGACGACCAGCCATCTTGTCGCCCGGCTGAATACGACGTTTGACCGCCAGATAGACCTTAACGATCTTGAGCATGCCCGGAGACAGATCGTCGCCCTGAGTGAGCTTACGTTTCTTGTCTTCGAAGCGCTCTTCCATCTCTTTCCGACGGTTCTCGAGCTGCTCATTGGCCTGAGCGAGCAGTTCGTTCAGCGACTCATCCTGCAAACGCAGATTGAACCACTGATCGCGAGAGAGCTCGTCAAGATAGGCTTCGTCGAGCGTGTCGTTTTTCTTGAGCTGAGGGCCGCCATTAACCTTCTGACCAGTCAGCGAGCTACGCAGACGTTCGAAGGTGGCATTCTCGGCAATGCGATAAGTCTCCTGAAGGTCCTTACGGACTTCGTCGAGCTGGGACTTCTCGATCGCGAGCGCACGTTCGTCCTTCTCTACGCCATCACGCGTGAACACCTGAACGTCGATAACGGTACCGCGCATGCCGGTGGAGGCGCGCAGCGAGGTATCTTTAACGTCAGAGGCTTTCTCGCCGAAGATGGCACGCAGCAGCTTCTCTTCCGGTGTCAGCTGGGTTTCACCCTTCGGTGTGACCTTGCCGACCAGAATATCGCCCGGGTTGATTTCCGCACCGATATAAACAATGCCGGAATCGTCGAGCTTGTTGAGCGCTGCCTCACCCACGTTGGGAATATCTGCGGTAATTTCCTCGGCGCCCAATTTGGTGTCGCGGGATACGCAGGTAAGTTCCTGGATGTGGATGGTAGTGAAGCGGTCGTCCTGAACCACGCGCTCCGAAATGAGCATGGAGTCTTCGTAGTTGTAACCGTTCCATGGCATGAACGCGATGCGCATGTTCTGACCCAGCGCGAGCTCGCCAGAATCGACTGAAGTGCCGTCTGCGAGAATGTCGCCACGCGCCACCTGATCGCCCGGATGCACAACAGGGCGCTGGTTCTGACAGGTATTCTGGTTGGAACGGACGTATTTGGTCAGGTTGTAGATATCAACACCTGCCTCACCGCCGACCAATTCATCTTCGTTGACACGAATAACGACGCGGGTTGCATCGACTGAGTCGACCTTGCCGCCTCGGCGTGCGACAGCGCATACGCCAGAGTCGCGCGCAACGAATTTTTCCATTCCGGTACCCACGAGCGGCTTGTCAGCACGCAGCGTGGGAACGGCCTGACGCTGCATGTTCGATCCCATCAGGGCGCGGTTAGCATCATCGTGCTCGAGGAACGGAATCAGGGCTGCTGCGACAGAAACTACCTGACGCGGAGACACGTCCATCAGTGTCACTTTTTCAGGTGACATGAAGGTGGTCTCGCCGCGGTGGCGAACCTGTACCAGGTCATCTACCAAACGGCCATTTTCGTCGACTGCCGCAGAGGCCTGCGCAACAACGTAATCGCCCTCTTCGATAGCGGACAGCTGCACCACTTCGTCAGTTACCTGGCGATCAACCACTTTGCGATATGGTGTCTCGAGGAAGCCATAGCTGTTGGTGTGCGCGTAGGTAGCCAGCGAGTTGATCAGACCGATGTTCGGACCTTCTGGCGTTTCGATAGGGCACAGACGACCATAGTGGGTCGCATGCACGTCTCGAACTTCGAAGCCGGCACGCTCACGCGTAAGACCACCTGGGCCGAGCGCGGAGACACGACGCTTGTGAGTCACCTCGGAGAGCGGGTTGTTCTGGTCCATGAACTGCGAGAGCTGGCTTGAACCGAAGAACTCCTTGACCGCTGCCGCCACCGGCTTGGCATTGATCAGATCCTGCGGCATCAGGCCTTCACTTTCAGCCATGGAGAGACGCTCGCGAACCGCACGTTCGACGCGCACCAGACCAACACGGAACTGGTTTTCCGCCATTTCACCGACGCTACGGATACGACGGTTGCCAAGGTGGTCAATATCATCGACGTCGCCGAAACCGTTACGGATGTTGATCAACTCACGCAGTACATCGAGGATGTCTTCGTGGTCAAGCACTCCAGAACCGGTATCGCTTTCACGACGCAGGCGACGATTGAACTTCATGCGGCCAACGGCAGAAAGATCATAACGATCGGCCGAGAAGAACAGATTGTTGAATAACGACTCGGCAGCTTCCTTGGTGGGCGGCTCGCCAGGACGCATCATGCGATAGATTTCGACCAGCGCTTCCAACTGGGAGTTAGTCGGATCGACGCGCAGCGTATCTGAAATGAAGGAGCCGGCATCAAGATCGTTGGTATATAGCGTTTCGAACGAAGTAATACCCGCAGCGCCGATTGCTTCAATGAGCTCTTCAGTTAGCTCAGCGTTGCATTCGCAGATCAACTCACCTGTTTTGGGGTTGACCTGATCCTTCGCCAGCGTTTTCCCGACGATATATTCAAGCGGCACTGAAAGCTGCTCGATGCCAGCTTTTTCGAGCTGACGGATGTGCTTCTGGGTAATACGGCGACCTTCTTCGACAATGACCTTGCCGTCCTTGTCGGAAATTTCGAAAGAAGCCGTCTCACCGCGCAGACGCGAGGGAACCAGGTCGATGCTGAAACCAGACTTGTCGACATGGAACGTGCTTGTTTCGAAGAAGGTGTCGAGAATTTCTTCTCCGCTCATTCCTAGCGCGCGCAGCAGCACCGTCGCTGGCAGCTTGCGGCGACGGTCGATACGTACAAACACGTTATCGCGCGGATCGAACTCAAAATCGAGCCAGGAACCGCGGTAGGGAATGATGCGGGCAGAGTAGAGCAGTTTGCCCGAGGAATGGCTCTTGCCCTTATCGTGATCGAAGAACACGCCCGGACTGCGGTGCAGCTGGGATACGATCACTCGCTCGGTACCATTAATAATGAAGGTACCGTTCTCTGTCATGAGGGGAATTTCCCCCATGTACACTTCCTGCTCCTTGATATCCTTGACCGCTTTGTTGGAAGACTCACGATCATAGATAATCAGGCGAACCTTCACGCGCAGAGGCGCGGCGAAGGTTACCCCTCGGAGCTGACATTCCTTGACATCAAACGCAGGAGTACCAAAGCGATAGCTGACATACTCGAGCGCTGCATTGCCTGAAAAACTCTCGATCGGGAAGACGGAGTTAAAGGCGGCATGCAAGCCAGTGTCGAGGCGTTCGCCAGACGGTCTATCCTGCTGGAGAAAGTCATAATAGGAATCAAGCTGAATGGCCAAAAGGTAAGGCACATCCATCACTTGGGGCAATTTGCCGAAATCCTTGCGGATGCGTTTTTTCTCAGTGTATGAGTAAGCCATCAATATTCCCCAGCTTGTTCACCGAAAGTGACCGGCATGGTCGGCACGCAGTGACGGGCGGCCCCGCCAGGCGCCAACGGCAAGCCCATCTGGCTCGCCGTTGAAAATTCGTTCGGACGACACTTTCACGTGAAATGAAGTCCGTTTGACATCTCGCTAGCGCTAGCGAGCAATCACCACCGAACACCCAAACAAAACAACAACTTACAACTAGTTCAGGTGGTAACGGAAAAAGGCCGGCGGCGGGAAACCGCCACCAGCCGAGCACACTGACCAGTTAGGACGCGTGCATTACTACGCCCGCTATCTTACTTGAGTTCAGCGCTTGCGCCTGCTTCTTCAAGTTTAGCTTTCGCAGCTTCAGCCTCTTCTTTAGAAAGGCCTTCTTTAAGAGTAGCCGGTGCGCCGTCAACGGCACCTTTAGCTTCTTTAAGGCCAAGACCGGTAATTTCACGAACAACTTTGATGACGTTAACTTTCTTGTCACCAGCAGCAGTCAGTACCAGGTCAAATTCAGTCTGTTCTTCAGCGCCGCCAGCGTCGCCGCCAGCAGGACCAGCAACTACGGCTGCAGCTGCAGAAACGCCGAATTTCTCTTCCATTGCTTCAACAAGTTCAGCAACTTCCATTACAGACATTTCAGCGACAGCGTTGATGATATCGTCTTTGCTAAGTGCCATGATTACATTCCTAGACTTTGCGGAGCAACTATTGCTCAAGCGTAAATTTTAACGTTTGCACCCTTTTGCGGGATATTAGCCGGTAAAACAGGGGCTTATGCCGCTGTTTCTTCCTGCTTCTTATCACGCAGCGCAGCGAGCGTTTTGGCCAGTTTGCCGCCAGCGGCTTCTTTCATAACCGACAGCAGTTTTGCCAGCGCTTCGTCGAGCGTCGGCAGCGATGCCAGTCGATCAATCTGTCCAGCCGGAATCAGCTCACCGTCGTATGCCAGCGCTTTAACGTCGAAGTTTTCCTGCTGCTTAGCGAATTCTCTCAGCAAGCGAGCGCCAGCGCCCGGATGCTCATTTGAGAACGCGATCAGCGTAGGACCGACAAAGGTGTCATTGAGCACTTCGTAGGGAGTCCCTTCGAATGCACGACGAGCCAGAGTGTTACGAACAACACGCAGCTCAACACCATTCTCGCGTGCCTGCTTACGCAGGTCGGTCATTGCTTCAACAGTGACGCCACGAGAGTCGGCAACAACAACGGAGAGCGCAGCTTTGGCAGATTCATTGACTTCAGCAACGATCGCCTTTTTACCATCGAGACGTAATGGCACTGTCTTCACTCCTTTGATCCAAAATCGTGCGCAACCGCAACAATTTTGGCGTTACCAGATCCCAGTGCTCAACACGAATGATCGCGCTGCGCCTGGAGCGAGGGATGGCTGGAGCCAACCAAAGGCTGGCATGCCACACCATCTGCGCAGGCAGGAATACTTCCCATTAAGCCCCGAAGGAGCGCCTGCGGTCTTTGACGGCCCCCTACCCCAACCCTTGATTGCAAAGGCGTAAGGCGCGGGTACCGCAAAGTTATTGCTTGGTAGACCCAGCAGACCAGCATATTTTGCCTGCATCTACTGAGTAAATACGTACCGCTGCCGGCATATAGACCGGCAGCGGATATCAATCACGCCAGAGCAGAGTGATCGATGGTAAGTCCCGGCCCCATGGTGCTGGAGAGAGAGACTTTTTTCAGGTAAATACCTTTGGAAGTACTGGGCTTCAGACGCTTAAGATCAGCAACAAGTGCTTCGAGGTTGCCTTTCAACGCTTCAGGAGCAAAATCAACCTTACCGATAGTGGTATGGATAATACCATTCTTGTCGGTACGGAAGCGTACCTGACCGGCTTTAGCGTTCTTCACTGCAGTAGCCACATCAGGAGTTACAGTACCTACTTTCGGGTTGGGCATCAGGCCGCGCGGACCGAGAATCTGACCGAGCTGACCAACAACACGCATCGCGTCAGGTGCAGCGATAACAACGTCGAAGTCCATGCGACCGCCTTTAACTTCGGCAGCAAGCTCGTCCATACCAACGACTTCCGCACCGGCGTCTTTAGCGGCATCAGCTGCAGCACCTTGAGCGAAAACCGCAACACGCACATCGTTACCAGTACCGTGAGGCATAACGGTAGCGCCACGAACAACCTGGTCGGATTTACGCGGATCAACGCCAAGATTGATAGATACGTCGACAGATTCCTTGAACTTCACGGTAGAAAGCTCTGCGAGCAGCGCCGTTGCTTCATCGACACTGTAAACGCGAGTTGCTTCGACCTTCTCGCGGATCTGCTTGGCACGTTTAGTCAATTTAGCCATTTTACAGACCCTCCACGTTCAGGCCCATGCTGCGGGCGCTACCGGCGATACTACGAACAGCCGCATCTAGATCTGATGCAGTAAGATCGGGCTCTTTGGTGCGAGCGATTTCTTCGAGCTGCTCGCGAGTTACCGTACCGACCTTCTTCTTGTTCGGCTCACCAGAACCAGACTTGATGCCTGCTGCTTTCTTGAGCAGAACCGCCGCGGGCGGAGTTTTGGTGATAAACGTGAAACTACGGTCAGAATAGACAGTAATTACGACAGGAGTAGGCAGCCCAGGTTCAATTTCCTGAGTTGCAGCATTGAATGCCTTACAGAACTCCATGATGTTTACGCCATGCTGACCCAGCGCCGGACCTACGGGCGGACTAGGGTTAGCTTTACCAGCTGCAACCTGCAGCTTGATATACGCTTGTACTTTCTTAGCCATGATTTACTCCATTTGGGTGATAGCGCCTTGCGGCTCCCCGATGACAGAGAATGCGCCTCTAGGGCGCATCTCTTTGCGTACCGCCAATCCGACGGAAAATCAGTCTTTTACTACCTGAGAGAATTCGAGCTCGACAGGAGTAGCACGCCCAAAAATAAGCACGCTCACCTGGAGGCGACTCTTCTCGTAATTCACTTCTTCAACGACTCCGTTGAAGTCGGCAAAAGGACCATCCACCACTCGAACGGTCTCACCTGCCTCAAACACTGTTTTGGGACGTGGCTTCTCTGTACCGTCCTGAACGCGCTGCAGAATCTGATTTGCTTCACGCTCAGTGATGGGAGCGGGTTTCTCTGGCGTACCGCCAATAAAACCAAGCACGCGCGGCGTTTCGTTCACGAGATGCCAACTAACGTCGTTCATCTCCATTTCAACCAGCACATAGCCGGGGTAGAACTTGCGCTCACTTTTGCGACGCTTGCCGTCACGCATTTCAACGACTTCTTCCACGGGAACAAGGACCTCACCAAAGAGATCCTCGACTTCGTGCAGCTTGACCCGTTCTTTTAGCGAACGCATCACCTGTTTTTCGAAGCCAGAGTAGGCGTGAACAACGTACCAGCGCTTAGCCATGCATTACTCCTAACCAATAAGACCGGATACTGCCCAGCCAAGCAGAGTATCAATCAACCAGAGAACCAAACCCACCACTACTACCGCCGCAATAACGATAGCCGTAGTCTGAAAGGTCTCCTGACGCGTAGGCCACACCACGCGCAGAATTTCCTTCTTCGCGTTGCGACCCAGCTCGATAAGCTGACGCCCTTTCGACGTTGTAAAGGCGACAAATACGCCCAAACCACCAACAATTACCACGCCTACAAGACGGTAGAAGAGGGGCTGGTCAGCGAAATAAAGATTACCAACCACCGCTACCGCGACAAGCAGAAATGCAACCACCCACTTAGGAACGTCGTAGTGAGATGATGCCTGCACTTCGGCATTATTTTTCATGGACGAACTCCTGAAGCGACGATAGCTAAACTTGAATTCTTACCGACAAAGACTATCGCCGGAACTACCAACCTGGGGAAGGCTGGCAGGCCAGGAGGGAATCGAACCCCCAACCTGCGGTTTTGGAGACCGCTGCTCTGCCAATTGAGCTACTGGCCTAACTGTACCTCTTTCTACTCTGAAAGAGCGGGCGCTATCCTAGCCGAATACTGCTCGACTGGCAACCCCCAACCCCAGCCAAACAAGACTGGGAAAATAAAAGGACGCCCGAGATCGGACATCCTTTTAAATTGGAGCTTATGGGCGGAATTGAACCGCCGACCTCTCCCTTACCAAGGGAGTGCTCTACCCCTGAGCTACATAAGCGTATTGCTATGGAGCGGGCGGCGGGAATCGAACCCGCACCATCAGCTTGGAAGGCTGAGGTTCTACCATTAAACTACGCCCGCCTAACTTTCCAGGATTCCAGCCCAACGGGCTGAATTCTCAAAAGTGGTGGAGAGGGAAGGATTCGAACCTTCGAAGCTTTCGCGGCAGATTTACAGTCTGCTCCCTTTGGCCACTCGGGAACCTCTCCGTTGTGTGGCGGCAAATTCTACATCTTTTTGCCGCGTTGTCAAACGCTTATAAGGACCTTTTTGCTTGGGCAGCCCCGCATCGAAGACGCGGCGCATTTTGTCAAAACGATACTTTTAGCGCAACTAAAAAGTTACCCGAAGCACCAAAACGCCACCGTCCTCTAACTAATTGGCCGCAGAGTTACCTCGCCACCCGAAAGCCGCTGAACACCAGAGTCAGTAATTACCTCCAGCACTCCGTGCTCATCGACCCCTCCAGACTCGGCCTGATAAGACGATCCTCCCGCATAAACGACAATTTTCTCGCCCTGCAGGGCGTTTAGGCGATTCCATCGACTTTGCCATGGCGCAAAGCCATTGTTAGCAAAACTTTCGAGCATTGCCCCGATGCTTTCAATAAGCGATGAGGCCAGCGCATTCCGACTCAAGCTGCTGTTCTGCCTTGCTACGTACCCCGCCGGCAGCCCCTGCCCCGGGGGTAAGGCGGGAGCACCAAATAAATTCAAGCCTATGCCTATCACGACATCACAAGGCCCTTCAGCATCTCCCTGCAGCTCGACCAGAATCCCTCCGACTTTCTCAACTTCTCCGGCGGCGTTACGCTGCAAAAGATCGTTGGGCCATTTCAGCATTAGATCGATATTCTGTTCAGCGAACGCATCAGCAACAGCCACTCCTGCAGCTAGACTTAATCCTTCCAATGCCGCTGCGGCACACTCGAAACGCCAACCAAGACTGAACGTGAGACCGCTACCTAGCGCCACCTCAAAGCTTCGCCCTCTCCGCCCGCGGCTCGCCGACTGGCGCTCGGCAAAGCACACCTCCTGGTGACCCGCACCCTGCTTGAAACGGCTTAGCAGCAACGTGTTGGTGGAATCAATTTCCAGCTCCACGAACAGCCGGGACAAGCGGCGGCGCCCTTCCCTTGAGAGGTTTTCGACAATTCTCTTACCGTCTAGAATCTCCACAGAGCGCTTGAGCCGATACCCTCGCCCTCTCACTGCATCGAGCTCCACGCCCAACGCATCGAGTTTTTTCAGCTGCTTCCATACAGCCGTACGAGATACACCGAAACGCTCACCAAGCTCTTCTCCGGAACGGTAAGACTCACCGTTCAGTAAACTGATCAACTCACGCAAATCCATGCTCTAACCCCACAGAACTATTTCCCCAGTCTACCGCATTAGAAGAGGCGCGCGCCCATCAAACCGTGCAAAAGAAAGCCCCTCAAGCGTTTCGCTCAAGGGGCCAATATAAAACGATCAAACAGGATTAGTAGTGATGCAGCTTTCCTGGCTTCACTTTGCCCCTGAACACGTAGTAGCTATACGCCGTGTAAATTAGCACGATTGGCAAGATAACCGCATAACCTACAATCAAGAAGCGCTGACTGGATGAGCTAGAGGCTGCGTCCCAAAGCGTGACCGAAGGCGGCACAACATAGGGGAAAAAGCTGATAACCAATCCGATCAGCCCCAGCATGAAAAGCATTACCAGCTTGGTAAAAATCAGCTTCTCGCGCCGAGCACTCACATCGAAGAAAATATTAACCGCAAGCAAGATAACCAACACTGGCACAATGCTCAGGTAGTACACATTCGGCGTAGAGAACCAGCGCTCAGCGATTGCACCGTTATTAAGCGGCGTCCATGCGCTGATAATCGCCATCGCTAGTAACAGTAGCAATGTAAGAGGACGCAAGGCTTTGTAGGCAAGGTTTTGCGTTTCGCCTTCCGTCTTCACCACAAGCCAGCCCGCCCCGAGAGAGGCATAGCCGAACACCAACGCCACACCGGTGAAGAGTGAAAACGGAGTGAGCCAATCAAAGGTTGCACCGGCAAATTGATCGTTACTCACGTGGAGCCCGTGAACAATACCTCCAAGCACCACTCCTTGCGCGAAAGTAGCGACAATCGATCCACCAGAGAAGGCCAGGTCGAACATGTGCCGGTAGCGCTGTGACTTACCCCTGAACTCAAACGCGATACCGCGGAAGATAAGCGCCAGAAGCATCAGCACCAAAGGCAGGTAGAGCGCTGGCAGGATAGTCGCATATACCACCGGGAAAGCGCCGTAGAGGCCCGCCCCCGCCAAAATCATCCACGTTTGGTTACCATCCCAAACGGGCATCACCGACCCCATCATGAGATCGCGCTGGCCATCGCCCTTCGAAAACGGGAACAGAATTCCGATTCCCAGGCTAAACCCATCCAAAACAATATACATAGCGACTGCGAAACCGATCACCGCAAACCAGATGACCGGCAGTATAGGCATGTCAGTAAACATGATGCTTTTCTCCTGGCTCAGTCATCAAAGCTTTCAAGCGTAGCCGAGAACGGCCGCTTAGGGGTGCTGTTTTGTCCAGGCCCACCAGAAGGCATCTCGCCTTGCGGCTCCTTACGAATCAGCTTCAGGATGTAATAGATTCCGATCGCGAAGATAATGGCATAGACCACAATAAAGCCGGTCAGACTTGCAGCCATCGCACCAAATGACAGCGGCGAATGGGCGTTGACGGTTCGCATCAAGCCGTAAACCACCCATGGCTGGCGCCCAGCTTCGGTCGTCACCCACCCAGCGATCAGCGCAATGAAACCGGCGGGCGAAAAGAGTGTTATCCAACGCAGGAACAAGGGAGTGGTGAAGAGCTTGCCTCGCCATCTCAGGAAGCTTCCGACCAATCCAGTAAGCAGCATTAACATGCCGATACCTACCATGATACGGAACGTCCAGAACACTAACGGTACGTCTGGTCGTTCGTCGGCGGGAAAATCTTTCAGTGACTTAATTTGGCCGCCCCAGGTATGGGTCAGATACAGGCTAGCGACATGCGGAATTTCAATGGAGAAGCGATTACGCTCCTGCGACATATCAGGCCATCCCACCAGCGCCAAGGGCACACCTTCTCCTGGCTCGTTCTGCCAATGCCCTTCCATCGCCGCCAGCTTGGCCGGCTGATGCCTGAGGGTATTAAGGCCATGCATATCGCCAGCGACAATCTGAATCGGCACTGCCACGATCGCCATCCAGACCGCCATGGAAACCATGGTTCTAGCGGCAGGGTCCTTGCTGTTGCGCAACAGGTGATAGCCACCAACGCCAGCAACCAAAAAGCTAACGGAGATAAACGCCGCCAGCACCATGTGCACAAACCGGTAAGGAAACGACGGATTGAAAATGATGCTGAACCAATCGGCCGGCAAAAAGTGCCCATCGACAAGATGATACCCGGCAGGAGTTTGCATCCAGCTATTGGAGATCAGGATCCACGTTGCAGAAATCAGCGTGCCTACGGCTACCATGCAGGTCGCGAGGAAGTGAGTGGTCCGATTCACCCTGTTCTCACCGAACAGCATGACGCCGAGGAATCCCGCCTCCAGGAAGAATGCGGTTAGTACTTCGTAGGTTAGCAACACACCTGTGATATCGCCGCCTCGCTGGGCGAACACACTCCAGTTGGTGCCAAACTCATAGGCCATTACCACGCCGGACACTACACCGAGGCCAAAGCCGACGGCGAATATACGAATCCAAAAGCGGTATAGCCCGTGATAAACCTCATTGCCTGTCTTAAGCCACAAAGCTTCAAGCGCCATCAGGAAACTAGCAAGCCCGATGGACAGTGCGGGAAACACAATGTGGTAAGAGACAGTGAAGGCGAACTGAAACCTCGCAAGGTCTACAGCATCCAGTCCAAACATGGACAGTCTCCTCAACGATCACGGAACGTATTTAATATTTAAATTTCGGGCACAATTCTACCGGCGCAGCCAAAAAGCTCACGTCATTGCGTCAATATGACGCAATGACGTGAGACTCTCCTACAGGGTAGACCAAACGTTGGAGCAGAAGCGAACAAGCCCCACCAAATAGCACGGCAGGGCTTGTGAAACACAGGGAAGGAATTACAGGATCGGATTAGACACAGACGCGACGGGACTAGACTGAGAGGCAAGCACAGAGTCAGTCTGGAAATCGAGCGCCATCATTACGCTGAGCGCAGTGACGATAAGGATGGAAAACCCAAACACGCCTCGCGCCCACCGAACATCATCCGTCGCCCCGAACCCTTTCAGGGCCAAATAAAGCCAGTAGAGACTCATGCCAAGCGTTACCGCAAAGTAGCCATATCCAGCATATCCAGCAGCACTCAGCAGCAGCGCAACGACGGCGAATATAATGATGTAGACAATTATCTGCCGCTTCGCGGATGACAGATCCCGCGCCACCGGCAACACCGGAACCCCGGCCGCTTTGTAGTCCTGGTAACGGAAAATGCCAATAGCGAACGAGTGCGGCATTTGCCACATGCTGAATATCAACAGCAGTAGCAAGGCGCCCAAATCAAATACACCCGTTACCGCGCAGTATCCTATGACCGGCGGAACGGCACCCGAGATACTACCCACCAAGGTCCCATGAATGGACTGCCGTTTCAGAAAGAGTGAATAGAAACCGACGTAGACTACAAATCCGATAACACCGAAAAACGCGGCCAAAAAGTTAGCCCCGAAGTACAGCAACGAAAATCCAGCCAACCCCAGTACAGATGCATAGACGAGCGCAACTGGTGGGGATATCAATCCTTTCACGAGCGCCCTCTGACGAGTGCGCTCCATTAATCTGTCGATATCGCGATCGATAACGTTATTAAACACGCAGCCAGAGGCGATCACTAGAGCAACGCCAAGAAGCGTCACCAACAATAGCGTTCCATCAATACGGCCGCGGGAGGCCAAGAAAAAGCCTCCCGCTACCGAAATCAGATTGCCAAAGATGATGCCCGGCTTGGTAACAAGCAGGTATTTCTTCAACATCTCATTACTTCAACTCACGACATGGTGTTCATGTGCAAGTGGAACATGATCCAAATGGATCCAATGACAACGATACCTACCGTCATCAATGTGAACCACATGGTAAGCATGTTCCATCCACCTTCTGCGTCCTTGCTGAGATGCAGAAAGTAAACAGCCTGAACGACAATTTGAACCACAGCCAGGATGAAGATGACTGCAATTAGCGCACCGCTACTGGACAGAGAGTGATTCATCACCATGTAAAACGGAATAACCGTAAGAATGATGGAGAGAATCAGGCCAACTGAATAGGAGCGCAGTGAGCCGTGGGCACTATTGTGATTGCTGCTCATTTATAGGACCCCTGTCAGGTAGACGATAGTGAATACGCAAATCCACACGATGTGCAGGAAGTGCCAGAACAGGCTGAGGCACGAGATGCGTGAGATGTTGTTCTCGGTAAGGCCTTTTGCGCCGATCTGGAACAGCAGAACCAAGGCCCAAATGACACCGCTTGTAACGTGAAGTCCGTGAGTTCCTACCAACCCAAAGTATGAGGATAGGAAACCACTCCGCTGCGGACCGAAGCCCTCAACGATCAGGTGATGGAATTCATAGACCTCCAAGCCAACGAACACCGCACCGAGAATCAGCGTAAGGAACAGCCAAATCAGGGTCTTGCTCTTGTCACCACGGTGAACTGCCAGCATTGCCAGGCCAATCATGAAGCTACTGGCCAAAAGTACAAATGTCTCAACGAGAACGAACGGGAGTTCAAAGATATCGTGTCCTGAAGGACCGCCTGCAAAGTTGTGCCCTATCACCGCATAGGTGGCGAACAGCGCACTGAACAGGATGCAGTCCGACATGATGTAAATCCAGAACCCGAACACTCTCAATGAGATTGTGTCGTGGTGCTCATGCCCGGAGGCATGAGCATCATTGTGCTGAATTGTTTGGGTAGTCATGGATCAGGCCTGCTGCTTCTCAAGGTTCTTGAAATGTTCATTCTCGGTGCGCTCAACCTCGTCCTTCTTGATGTAGAAGTCGGTATCGTCGCTGCAAGAACGAATTACGAAGGTCAGCACTGTGGCGATAAGACCAAACGCCGCCAACCACCAAATATGCCACACGATCGAGAAGCTCATTACGAAGCCGAATAGTCCCATGAGCGGGCCGGCAACAGTATTCTTCGGCATATGGATATCAGAGTAGTGATCCGGACGTTTGTAGGCGACCCCTTTCTCTTTCTCATCCCAGAAGGCATCGAGCTCTTTAACCTGAGGGATGACCGCAAAGTTATAGTCCGGGGGCGGAGACGAAATCGACCACTCCAGTGTACGACCACCCCATGGATCACCTGTAAGATCGTAGTCTTTGTTTTTGCCTGCAAATCCAACTACGAGCTGTAGCACGAACGCAAGGATACCTACCAGGATAATGGCCGCGCCAATAGCCGCGATGATGAACATTGCGTGCATTGCCGGAGTCGGATCAACGAAGGTCGATACGCGACGGGTAATACCCATGAAGCCGAGCGCGTAAAGCGGCATGAACGCAAACCAGAAGCCGATGATCCAGCACAGCGCAGACAGCTTGCCGAGACGCTCGTTGAGCTTGAATCCGTAGACTTTCGGGAACCAGTAAGCAAGACCTGCCAGATAACCGAACACTACACCACCGATGATAACGTTGTGGAAGTGAGCGATCAGGAACAGGCTGTTGTGGAGCACGAAGTCAGCAGCCGGGTTAGCCAGCATTACACCGGTCATACCACCGACGGAGAAGGTTACCAGGAAGCCAAGTGTGTAAATCATTGGCGTGGTGAACTCAACTCGACCACGGTACATGGTGAAGAGCCAGTTAAAGATCTTAACGCCTGTCGGAATAGCGATAAGCATAGTCGCGATGCCGAAGAAGGCATTGACGTTGGCGCCCGATCCCATGGTGAAGAAGTGGTGCAACCAGACGAATAGCGACAATACGGTAATCGCGACGGTAGCCCACACCATGGTGGAGTAACCAAACATGCGTTTCTTACAGAACGTTGCGGTGACTTCGGAGAAAACACCAAACGCCGGCAGAATGAGGATGTAAACCTCAGGGTGACCCCACGCCCAGATCAGGTTGACGTACATCATCTGGTTGCCACCAAGGTCATTGGTGAAGAAGTGCAAACCAAGCGTACGATCAAGCGCCAACAGGGTAATAACCACTGTCAGAATGGGGAAGGTCGCGATGATCATCACGCAGGCACAGAAGGTAGTCCACGTGAAGATAGGCATTTTGAACAGCGTCATGCCGGGAGCGCGCATCTTGATGATGGTGGCAAAGAAGTTGACACCCGTCAGAAGCGTACCGATACCGGATAACTGCACCGACCAAATCCAGTAATCGACACCGACCCCAGGACTCAAATCCCTTTCCGACAATGGTGGATAGGCCAGCCATCCCACCTGACCGAACTCCCCAACAAACAGAGAGATGTTGATCAGAATCGCGGAGAACGCTGTGAACCAGAAGCTCATGTTGTTCAGGAACGGGAATGCAACGTCGCGGGCGCCAATTTGAAGCGGCACAACGATGTTGAACAAACCGATCATGAAGGGCATCGCCATGAAGAAAATCATGATGGTGCCGTGGGCAGTAAAAATCTGGTCATAGTGCTGAGGCGGCAGATAACCTTCACCACCCCCTGAGGACATGGCCTGTTGCAAGCGCATCATGATGGCGTCGGAAAAACCGCGTACCAGCATGACGATGGCAACCACGATGTACATGACACCGATTTTCTTGTGGTCGACTGAAGTAATCCAGTCGTTCCACAAATAGCCCCACTTGCGGAAATAGGTAATAGCCGCAAGCAGCGCTATACCTAGAACAGCGACGACCGAGAACGTACCAATGAGGATAGGCTCATGATACGGAACTGAGTCGAGAGATAATTTTCCGAACATTTTTACTCTCCAGCACCAGCTGTCTTAACTTCCAGACCTTTGCCCACGGTCTCATCCATAACGGTTTGGTACAGATGAGGCTGAACCGCCGAGAAGTACTCTACGGGATTACGCATGGAGGGCTCGGCAAGCCGGTTATAGCGATCAACACTTAGCTGTTCGCCAGACTGTTTCACCTTATCAACCCAGGCGTTGAAGTCTTCAGGGGTTTTAGCAATCGCATTGAACTGCATTCCCGAGAAGCCATTACCGGTGTAGTTGGCACCCGTGCCGCGATAAACACCCGGTTCGCTAGCCTCAAGCCACAGCTTGTTAGACATGCCGCCCATGGCGTAAATCTGGCTACCCAACTGAGGGATGAAGAATGAGTTCATCGCGGTAGCGGAGGTTATACTAAAGCGAACCGGTCTGTTCGCAGGCATGGCAAGTTCATTAACACTTGCGATACCAAGCTCCGGATAGATAAATAGCCACTTCCAATCCAATGACACCACCTGAACCTGCAGCGGCGGCTGGTCAGATTCAATAGGTTTCTGAGGATTCAGACTATGGGTGAAGTGCCAGGTGATGATCGACAGCGCCAAAATAATGATGCAGGGAACGCCCCACACCACTGCTTCCAATTTGTTGGAATGCGACCAGTTTGGGGAGTAGGTAGCGTCCTTGTTGGACGCACGATACTTCCACGCAAACCAGAAAGTCATGATGATTACAGGAATCACCACGAGAAGCATAACCACAAATGCGGTGATGATCATGTTGCGTTGAGCAAGGCCTATGGGTCCCTTGGGATCCAGCAATGCTGCATCGCAACCACCCAGCAGAGAAACCGCGCCAAACACGGTCAGTGCTTTGTAGATGCTTTGCCAATAGTTTCTCGTCATCTTCTGCTCTCTTGATGCCCCTTGCTTGCCAGAAAGATACTTGCGGTGTGTTGGCCGGCTATTGTTCACAAGGTTCCAGGAGCAACGCCCATTCCCATTTGAAGAGCCAGTCTCACAGCCATACCAGAGTATCGGTACCGCATTACGAACGGTCACGATTTTATCTCCCGCTTTCCATTATCGGACATCGCCAATAAAAATTTAAGGGATGCGGAGAAACATCGCTCCAATGTGATAAGAGCGAATGTCGAACGGGAGCCCCTTTCCAACGATGCGCGGCTTCGGGACCAAACCGCACTTCGACGGGCGCTATTCTTAGTTTTTTTCACATATTTCTCAACCCACACATTTTGTATGGAAATATGGAAATAACTTTCGATATCACCGCAACATTATGATTTTGTTGGATATTGTAAAAAATATTTCCATTAGCGTGCTAATTTGAAAAATTAAGAATAAATTGCTATCAGCGTTGCATGATCGATTCTCATAATCTATTAATAGCATCAGCGCTCTTCCCTTACCCTAGCGCCAGCATCACGCGCGAGACCGCGACCAAGCTTTTCTTTTCCAACACCGTTGTGCCCAATGAAAAATAGAACATTTCAACCTGATGAAGCCAAGGCAGTTGGCGGCCTTACTCTGCTGTATAGCATACGTATGCTGGGCTTGTTTATGGTGCTACCGATACTGGCGATCTACAGTGAGCACCTTCGCCACGCCACGCCCACAATGGTCGGTATTGCACTTGGCATCTATGGCTTGACCCAAGCGCTGTTGCAAATTCCTTTCGGCATGCTGTCCGACCGCGTAGGACGGAAGCCGATTATCTT
This sequence comes from Carnimonas bestiolae, assembly GCF_051251145.1. NCBI lineage: Bacteria > Pseudomonadati > Pseudomonadota > Gammaproteobacteria > Oceanospirillales > Halomonadaceae > Carnimonas > Carnimonas bestiolae. The sequence continues at coordinate 75,616 of NZ_JBPCZK010000011.1, forward strand.
TTTCGGCTTATGCCTACTTTTGATCGGAAGTATTGTGGCCGCACAGTCGACCACCATGTATGGCGTAATCATCGGTCGTTGCTTACAGGGGAGCGGCGCCATCTCGGGTGTAATAATGGCATTGGTCGCTGATCGTACCCGCGAAGAGGTGCGCACTCAGGCCATGGCGGTGATCGGCATTTGCATTGGTATATCCATCGGCCTATCGATGGTGGTGGGGCCGATAATTGCACACTACTTCGGCCTGGATGGCGTGTTCTTGGCGACCGCTCTTCTGGCCATGCTTGGAATGCTTATCTTGTGGGTATTGGTGCCCGCGGCGCCGGTGCGCACCCATAAAGATGTTGGCATGGACTTCCACCAGCTTACTGGCATTCTTCGCCGTGGCGACTTGCTGAGGCTGGATTACGCGATTTTCTCGCTTCACTGCATCTTCACAGCGTTGTTCGTAGCGCTTCCTATCAAGATTAGTAGCCTGGGCTTCACTACCGAAGGAGCTGGATGGGTTTATCTGCCGCTAATGGCCACGTCGTTCGTCGCGATGACGCCACTGGTGATAGTGGCGGAGAAACATCGAAAGATGAAACCCGTCTTTATCGGCAACATCATGCTGCTAGTGCTCACGCTAGCTGCCATGTATTTGCTACCAACCGAGAGTTGGTGGCTGTTGGTACTACTTTGGCTATTCTTTTTCGCCTTCAATCTGATGGAAGCAGTACTACCTTCGATGATTAGCAAGGCTGCCCCAGCTGGCGGCAAAGGAACCGCTCTTGGCGTTTATTCCACCAGTCAATTTTTGGGTACAACGGTCGGAGGGGCACTCGGCGGCCTAGTAGCCAGCTACTTTGGAACGAATGTCGTCTTTCTGTTTGTCGCATTGATTGCGTTGTTTTGGCTACTGGGCGCCTGGTCGATGCGCCCTCCTCAACACCTGTCTAGCGAGATAGAAAGTACGGTCCATCAAACACTGGCCCCAGCAGCACTGCAGGCCAAACTTCTAAAGATTCCTGGTATTGCGGATGCGATGGTGGTAAGCAGTGAGGGATTGGCTTATTTGAAGGTTGATAAGCTCACACTGGATCGAGACGAACTTAACAGTTTGCTTAACAAACCCCATTCCCAAACTGATTAGCTTGTTACATCGAGAACGATCGCTTCCTCGCGTTATCGAAACGGCGACGGTCCATTTGGATCGTCGCCGTTTTTCATTACTGCTGTGTGGTAGAGCAGTCACTCGGAACGCAAAATTGCTGTGTGATCGTGGCATTTAGGATGATTCGAGCACTTGGAAAATAGCTGCTCTGTAAAGGGATTTTTGGGGAAGGATGATAGAGAAGCCTAGTGAGCACTCCCGGAGCCTCTTACGCACGCTGGTAGTAGCCTCACGAGGTGACTTCACGCTACTTCGTTGCTGAGCCAACAAGAACACTTCGGTGGAGGATACATGGCGCCCTTTTCCCGTGGCATGACTATTAAGAACCATGCTATCGACAGCCGCCGGCAAGCATCATGACAAGTCACCGATGTCTATGATGGAGGCGGCAAGAGCACCGCATATGAGGAACAGGCATTATAGGGTTAGCTGTGAACGCATGTCTTATAGGGAGAGCTATATTGCCCTGCTCGGCTTTTGCTCGCCGACCGTGGCGAGTGACGTTGACGGAGTCTTTAGATTGAACCACGGAGCGTGCCTGCTACTCACGCACGCCTCGGTGCTCTAGTACTCTCTCCAGGAAGAGTTTTTCCGGCCGGTGGCCGCTTCACCAGCCAGCCTCCGCGCTCTCCGGCCTTTCCTCTAGACAAAGAAAAACCCTCGACTGGTGTTAACCAATCGAGGGTTTGGAATAAATGCCTGACGATGACCTACTCTCACATGGGGAATCCCCACACTACCATCGGCGCTAAACGGTT
>NZ_JBPCZK010000012.1:0-75451 GCF_051251145.1 Carnimonas bestiolae
GCCTGCCGCCTGCCGCCTGCCGCCTGCCGCCTGCCGCCTGCCGCCTGCCGCCTGCCGCCTGCCGCCTGCCGCCTGCCGCCTGCCGCCTGCCGCCTGCCGCCTGCCGCCTGCTGAATCAGGTCATGTAAGCGTGGCTTTATTGACAATAATTCTCATTACCTAGATATTGGCTAAGGCGGTGCTGCTTGGGCATCTGTTTCCACCCTTTGCTGGAGTGGTGTGCGTCATGTTTCATTTCGCTGATTGGCCGCACGGGCTGCGTCGTGCTTTCTTGCCAATCGTCACCGTGATCGTTTTATCAATAACGTCGTTTAGCTTCGTATCGCTGTGCGTTAATCGCGCCAGTATGCTGCACTGGCCACTGCACTGTGTATTGCTGGTGCTGCTGCCGTCGCTCGGCGGTGGTCTGGTTTCCGCGGTAGTGGAGGTCCGAACTGGCAGCCATGGATAACGCTACTGCGACTCGTTGTGCGATCGGCAAAAGTCGATAAAACGCTCGATCAAGGTACTTCGGTATTTCGCCTTGTGCACCACGATACGGAAATTACGTTCGATGACTAACGGATTTCCATCTTCCTGCATGATAGGCAGTGCTACCACCCGACCATCGGCCAATGCGTGGCGAGCTTCTCGCTCCGAAACGCAGGTTAGCCCCAGCCCTGCCGCCGTAGCGTTAATGATCGCCTCCGCAGAGTTTAGCTCCAGCGCTGCCGACCAATGACGCAAGTGCGGTGCCAGCGCTCGAATAAACTGCTCGCGCGTACCCGACCCCTCCTCGCGCAGTACCCACTGCTGGTCCTCCAGCGCGGCCAGCGGCAATGCTCGCTGTTTATTCGTGACCGCCAGCAATGCTGCCAATGGATGATCGAGCCCGGCTACTACGATTAAGCGATCACTGCACCAATCGACACTTTCCAATTCCGTCGATTCCGCCTCGCTTTCGATCAGGCCAATATCCAGCTCAAAGCGTTTCAGCGCCTCGCACACATCGCGGCTGTTGGCTAATAACACGCTCTGCTCGTTATGCCCTGTCGCTCGACGGAAATCTCGCAGCATCCACGGCAGCAACTGATTACCAATGGTGTGGCTAGCGCCAATTCGCAGCTCACCGCGCAGGCTATCGCCCTCGCTGGTAAATAATCCTTCGATTTCATGATGACGCGCCAGCAACTCGTCCGCCATCGGCAGTAAGCGACGGCCAAAATCATTGATATAAAGGCGGTTCTTATAGCGGTCGAACAGCGCATGCCCCAACTGCCGCTCGAGCTCCGACAGCGCCATACTGACCGCAGGCGTAGTCAGATGTAAGCGCTCCGCCGCCGCGGTGATTCCACCTTCGCTGGCAATGGCAACAAAAATGCTGAGCTGACGTGGGGCAATCTTCATGACCAGACTCGTTGTTCAGAAGCCTTCATTCTAACGGGGAGTACCGCCGCTTGCAGCGTGGAAAAAGAATGAGCGGTGGTGATGCTTCAGCATCTAGTGCGCAATAGGGCAGCGTGAGATTGTCGTCTATTGTTCTACCTCATTGCTTCTGGGAAACTGCTCCCTTTAACAACTACAACGAATGAAAGGATGTAACTCATGCTCTTGCGTATTTTTGCCGCCTTACTGCTGATGCTGTTCAGCGTGTCAGCCATGGCGGGTTCGAAACCCCACGTCGTTATTTTGGCTACCGGTGGCACCATTGCCGGTGAAGCGCCGGATAACACCCAGACGACCGGCTACAAGGCTGGCGCGCTGGGGGTTGAAGCGTTGATTAATGCGGTGCCTGAAGCCAAGAAGTATGCGGATATCAGCGGCGAACAAGTGGCTAATATCGGCAGTGAGAATATGACCAGCGATGTGACGCTGCGCCTGTCGAGACGCGTTAATCAGCTGCTGGCGCGTGACGATGTGAATGGGGTGGTGATTACCCACGGCACCGATACGCTGGACGAAACACCCTATCTTCTGAATCTTACCGTCAAAAGTGACAAACCGGTGGTGTTTACAGCGGCCATGCGTCCTTCCACCGCCATCAGTGCTGACGGCCCCATGAACCTGTTGGAAGCAGTGCAGATAGCGGCTTCGCCTTCTTCGCGCGACCGCGGTGTGCTGATGGTCATGAATGACCGCATTGGCTCCGCGCGCTTCACGAGAAAAACCAACACTACCGCACTAGATACTTTCAAGGCCCCTGAACAGGGCTATTTGGGGCAAATAGCGGGGGGCCGTATTTATTGGGAAAATCGCATTGAGAAGAAGCACACCAAGAATTCGGTGTTCGACGACCGCAATCTCAAGGTGCTGCCTCAGGTGGTAATCATCCAAGGGTATCAGGATGACCCTGCTTATATGTTCGATGCGGCGATTGAGCACCATGCGCAGGGCATTATCTACGTGGGCACCGGCAATGGCTCTGCGTCAACGCGTATTGAAGCAGCCATGAGAAAGGCTGAAAAAGCGGGAATTATCGTCGTAAGAAGCTCACGCACCGGCAGCGGCATAGTAACGATGAGCGATAGCCTGCCCGGTTTGGCAGCTGATTCCCTCAGCCCTGACAAGGCGCGCATCCTGCTGGCGCTTGCGCTGACGAAAACGCATCGTCCTGACACGATCCAAAAATACTTCCACCAGTATTGATACCTGCCTGAAATGTGCTGCGGCAGGCTGTTGGCTGCCGCGAAGCTGGCCGCGATGGCGCCATGCGCAGGTTTCTGGCCTCCTTATAACGCTACGTTGCCATTGGGACCATCGACCAATGGTGCGCCGCGCTGATGTCAGATAGCCTAAGGCGCGTTCGCCACGTGGTAGAAGGCGGATGACGCATCTCGTTCCCAGGCGCGATATCAGCGTGTCATGTTGCGCTGCCTGGTGTGGCGATCGTAATGACCGCGCTTAGGATAGCGCGACCTGTAGTAAGCCAAGGAAAGGTAATGAAGAAAGGTATTTTGAGCGCCTGCGCGCTAGTGGCGATGGCGTTCTCGCTGTCGGGATGCACCGGTTCAGTGAAAGCGTCGCAGCCGGGCTGCACATATCAGTATGTGTTTGTACCCGCGCTGTCGGTGTCGCGCTGGATGAACCAATGCGGGCCTGTGCAGCATAGCTCTGCGCATCACCCAGCGTTCAGTAAGGTGCGCCCCTAGTCCTCACGGATAGCCCCGCTGATGCAGCGGGGCGGTTCGATCTGCCTGCCTCGATGTTCCCAGATTCGGTTAATCAGTGTTCCGCTCGCTGATGATTGTGCGGCCCTCGCAACGCCCAACCAATGCCTCGGTTTTCGCTGCTACGCTTTGGCCTCGCCCTCCCGGTTAACCCACGCTATTAGACGGCTCTGCGCGTGGTGCCTAAGCTTAATGGCAATACGTCACGCGCAAGGAGTCTTCATATGTCAGCAGTTTTTAGCGGGAAAACAGTCGCCATTACCGGCGCTACCAGTGGTATTGGATTCGAAACGGCGCGTCAGTTGCTGGAGCAGGGCGCAACGGTCGTGGTGTTGGGGCGACCTTCATCGCGGCTGGACGCGGCGGTAGATAAGCTGGGCGAGCGCGCGTTCAAGCGGGCGGTGGACTTCGCGGATCATCACGATATTGGGCAGGCCATCGATGCCGTGGTTGCCGAGCACGGTGCGCTCGATATTCTGATTGCCAACGCAGGTGCCTATGTCGATGGTGAAGTGATCGATAACGATCCTGAGCGCTGGGACGAGGTGCTTAATATCAACGTCAATGGCACCTTTAAAACGGTACAGGCCGCGCTCAAGGTAATGCGTACGCAGGGCTATGGTGACGTTATTTTGACCAGCTCGATTGCGGGAATCGAAAACATTGCCGAGGCGCCCATTTACGCGGCCTCGAAGTACGCGGTGCAGGGGTTCGCCCATACCACTCGGCGACAGGTCGCGAAGCTTGATATTCGCATCGGTGCGATCTTGCCGGGGCCGGTAGAAACGCCGCTGTTGGAAGGCTGGGAGAAATCGCGGCTGGAAGCGATTCGGCAGTCGGGTGCGCTCGATCCCACTGATGTCAGCGAATCGATTTTGTTTATGCTGAGCCGTCCGCGTCACGTCATGATTCGGGATTTGGTGATTATTCCTGCCAAGACCGAACGCTTCTAGGCAGCATCACGCGCGTTACGAAATGACATTCAGCTCACGAAAAACGGCTGAACCCACCACCATGGGTTCAGCCGTTTCGTTGGAGTGACACCCAGCGCTTAGGCGCTGAGGGTGGCGCTGCTATCAACGCCACCCAGGCACTTAGTGCGCTGTTGGATAGTCGATATAGCCTTCTTCGGTTTGGCTATACCAGGTCTTGATATTGTCGTCGGCGAGCGGTAGCCCTTCCTTGAAGCGAGTCACCAGATCAGGGTTCGAGATGAAGCGACGGCCAAAGGCGATGAAATCAGCTTCGCCGTTCTGTACGGCCCGCTGTGCTTCTTCGAGGGTATAGTCCTGATTGAGCCCCAGCGGTTTGTGGAACACCTGACGAATCTTGGGCGACAGTTTGGGCTGATCGGTTTTGCCGAAGGTGCCTTCGGGGCCGGGTTCGCGCATTTCGAGGAAGGCAATATCCAGTTCCTGAAGCGCCTTCACTGCAGGAATAAACACGGCTTCAGGATCGCTATCGACGCAGCCAACCGTGTCACCAGTGGGTGTCAGGCGCACGCCGGTGCGCTCTTTGCCGACCGCCGAGATAACCCGCTCGGTAACTTCGCGCAGTAGACGAATACGGTTTTCCGCTGAGCCGCCGTACTCATCGGTACGCTTGTTGGTGCTGTCCTTAAGGAATTCATCCAGCAGGTAGCCGTTGGCAGCGTGAATCTGCACGCCGTCGAAGCCAGCCTTCAGCGCGTTGCGGGCAGCATTTTCGTAGTCGTCGAGCAGGCGTGGAATTTCCGCTACTTCCAGCTCGCGCGGCACTTCGTGATCGGCCTTGCCTTCATAGATATGAATCTGGCCCGGTGCGGCAATAGCGGAGGGCGCGACGGGCTGCTGGCCGCTTACGCTGGAGTGTACCTGACGGCCCATGTGCCACAGCTGGCAAACGATTTTGCCGCCCGCATCGTGGACTGCCTGGGTAATTGGCTTCCACGCCTCCACCTGCTCATCGCTCCAGATACCTGGTGCCCATGGCCAGCCGAGACCTTCACGCGAAATACCGGTCGCTTCCGAGATAATCAGCCCTGCATCGGCACGCTGCTTGTAGTACTCCACCATGATGGGAGTGGGCACATGGTCACGAGTGGCGCGTGCACGGGTGAGCGGCGCCATGACGATGCGATTGGCTGCATGAATGGGGCCGATGTCGATAGGGTCGAACAGGTCTGTCATGTCAGTCTCCTGCCTTGAGTGAGTCGTGTTAAAGCTGAAGCGGTAGAGCGTTTCGTGCCGCTTCTCAGTGAATGTATTCGACTCTAGCACTCTTTTATGACTGAATAATCACCTAAAATATAAAACCACTTTTTATACGTGATAAATAATGGATCAGCTGAATCTGCTCAGACTGTATGTCGAGATCGCTGAGCGCGGCAGTTTGTCGGCAGTGGCGCGGGCTAACGCCATCTCGCCTGCCACGGTGACCCAGGCGCTTAAAACACTGGAAGCGCGCGTGGGTGCCACGCTGATCATGCGTACTACGCGCAGGCTGTCGTTCACTCAGGAAGGCGAGCTGTTTCTGGCCGAATGCCGACGCATTCTGACCGATGTGACCGATGTGCTGGACGGTGTTTCCGACAAGGGCAGGATACAGGGCGAGCTGCGCGTGACGGCGACCAATGATTTTGGCCGCACACGGCTAACGCCGCTGATTGATCTGTTTATGAGAGAGCACCCCGGTGTGCGGGTAGCGCTGCAGTTGAGCGACTCGAATGTGGATCTGGTGGCCGAGCGGCAGGATGTGGCACTGCGTATGGGGCCGCTGCAGGATTCCGCGCTGACGGCACGGCTATTGATGCCGGGCAAGCGCTGTGTGTGTGCATCGCCGGCGTTTTGGCAACGTCACGGCAAACCAGCGCATCCGCGCGAATTGGTCAATTACAACTGCATCGTGCTGGCCCGCCCCGGATCACCCATGAGTCACTGGCGCTTCAGAATAGAGGGGCGCGATACGACGGTGCGTGTCTCGGGGGACCGCTCGGTCAACGACGGCAGCGCGCTGGAAACCTGGGCCATGGCGGGTGCGGGAGTGGTGCTGCTTTCCAGCATCGATATCAGGGAAGAACTGGCTAACCGGCGTTTGGAAACGGCGCTGGATGAGTTTTCCCATGAGGATACCAATCTGTATGCGGTGCATCCGGGTGGGCGGCAGCCTTCTCGGCGTGTTTCAGCGTTTATCCAGTTTTTGGTCGATCATCTCAATCCGCTGGAGGGATAGTTCGATCGTCTGCTAACTTCTTTCTTCGTGGGCTTTTAATGAGCGAACTAGCGGCTATCTTTTTGCTTCCTGTAATTTAACTTAATTCCCCGCACGGTTTCTGTACAGCGTTATTTTGAAATAATATAACAATTCCTTTCGACCTCTCGAAGGGAGCTTCCATGCCGCTGTCCACTGCGCTTGTGCGCCTGCTTTCTACCCTTGCCGTTGTAATGCTGACGCTGTTTTCCGCTGCCGCCTCGGTAGCAGCTTCTGCCGCCGATACCGTGGTCATCATTGATGGCGATACGTTGGGACGCTACAACCCCATTCTGGGCCATGGGCGCAACGGTGATTCGCATATTTATCAAGGGCTTTATCGCGTTGAAACCGGGGTCTTTACCACCCAGCCCAAGCTGGTGCCGGTCCTGGCATCTGGCCCAGCGGTGGCGAGCAAGCGCAATACCGTATGGCGGGTACCGCTGCGCAGCGGTGTGACCTTCTCCAATGGAGCATCCTTTGGTGCGGCGGATGTCGTGGCAACGTACCGAGCGCTGCTGGACCCGCGTTCGGCATCGTCAGAAATAGCCGCGTGGGACAACCTCGAAAAGGTGACCGCCGACGGCGCCAATGTGGTGTTTCATCTGAAAGAGCCGATGGCCGACTTCGATCGCCGGCTGATTAACGTGATCGCACCGGCATCGGCCTTTGATTTTGCTCATCTTGGACGCGCCGAACAGGCATCGCTTAATCATCATCCGATCGGTACTGGCCCCTACGCATTAACGTCGCTGCGCCCCGATCAGGCGATTTTCGAAGCGCGTGACGACTATTGGGGGGCTGCGCCTGCGGTGCGCCGTATTGTGGTGCGCTACACCGCCGACGACAACGCTCGCGCTCAGCAAATAAGGGCGGGGGAAGGCGATGGCACGCTGCTGGCCGGCGAGTTAGCGGCCACCTTTAAAGCGCCCGAGTACGAAGTGTTATCGGTGAAGTCCGCTGACTGGCGCGGGATTACGCTGCCGGCGGCGCATCCTGTGGCCGGCGACGACGCAGTGCGATTGGCGGTGAACTATGCGGTTGATCGTAAAGGCATGGTGAAGGACGTACTAAAAGGCAATGGCGTTGCCAACTCGACCTTCTTGGCAGGCTTCTATGGCAACGCGTACGACCCTGCTGAGGAGTTTGCTTTCGATCTGGAGCGAGCGCGCCAGATTCTCGATAAAGCGGGTTGGAAAGTGGGCCAGGATGGGATTCGGGTGCGCGACGGCCAGCGTGCCTCTTTCAAGGTGATCTACTTCCCCAATCGTGATCGTGCGCGCCGTGATCTTACGCTTGCTACCGCCAGCGCGCTGAAGAAGGTGGGTATAGAAGTCATACCTGAAGCTCGCGACTCAGGCTCGATCAATGCTGAGGATTATCGGACTACGCCGATCATGCTGGGCGGTGGGGGCATTCCGTACTCCGTTGACGGTCAGATTTATCACATTCTGCATTCCAAATATGCCAACAGCAGCACCGGTGCTATCTGGGATAACGGTTCGGACTATCGCAATCCCTCGATTGATAAGCTGCTGGATCAGGCCCGCGCGGAGCCCAGCGCCGCCAAACGCGCTGCGCTTTACCGTCAGGTGCAGAAGGCCTACCACGCCAAGCCCGCGATGCTGCAACTCGCCTATATCAATCACGTCTACGTGAAGCGCAACCAAGGCTACCGTCACGATGACGCGCTGCTCGAACCGCATACGCACGGTGTTAACTTCGGGCCCTGGTATGCCATTGAGGATTGGACCCGCGACAAGTGAATGCCTTGATGCTGAGCTGGCAGCGCCGTCGTGCCGATATTGTGCGGCTAGTGTGCCGACGTCTGCTGTTTGCGCTGCCGCTGTTACTGCTGACTACCCTCGCCGTGTTTGCGCTGGCGGCACTTAGCCCTTTCGATCCGCTGGAAGCCTACATGGGCGGGCGCGTGGCTGAATTGAGCCAAGCCCAGCGTGCGCAGCTAAGCGCTTTCCTGCAGCTGGATGTTGGCTGGTTTCGAGCGTGGTGCTCCTGGATATGGGGGCTGCTGCGCGGCGATCTGGGCACTTCTCGCTACTATCATCAGCCGGTTGCCGCGGTGCTTGCCGAGCGCTTGCCGTGGACGATGCTGCTCAGCGCAGTAGGCCTGCTACTGGCCACGGTGGTGTCGCTGCTGGTGGGCCTGCTGGCAGGGCTGAAGCCTTATGGGTGGCGCGATAAAACCATCAGCGCCATTGCCGCCACGCTGCAGGCAACCCCTCCCTTTGCGGTAGCGCTCGCGGCGGTCGCCATTTTCGCGTTGTGGCTCAACTGGTTGCCGAGCGGCGGAGTGAGCGCTCCCGGCGCTGATATCGAACCGCACTCGCTGGCCATTCATTTGTTGCTGCCGGCTCTGGTGCTGGCCGTCACGCAACTGCCGTGGCTGCTGCTCAGTATGCGCGAGGCGGTGGTTGATGCGATGGCCTCTGATGCGCTGCAAGGGGCAAGGGCTCGTGGTATTCCCTATCGCACGCAGGTTTGGCGCCATATCGTGCCGGTGGCGCTACCGCCGTTTGTCGCCTTATCCGGGGCGCGCCTGCCTGAACTGGTGGCGGGCTCGGTGGTGGTCGAGTCACTATTTGCCTGGCCCGGTGTTGGTCAGGCGTTGGTACAGAGCGCGCTGTCGCTCGATTTCGCGCTACTCACGTTATTGACACTGATCGTTACGCTGGTGGTGGTGCTGGGTAATTTGCTCGCGGATATCGCCTTCGTGTTGCTGGATCCGAGGGTCGATGCAGATGGCTAGCCGTACACGAGGGAGCGGCGGGATGGGTGTGGGTGCTTGGCTGGCATTGCTAGCGGTGGCGCTGATGGCGGCCTATGCGCTATGCGCCCCGTGGCTTGCCTCGGGTGACCCGCTCGATAGTGACTTCTCGCGCGGAGGATTGGCGCCTTCCTGGACGGCGTGGTTCGGTACCGATGCCGCAGGGCATGATCTGTTTGTGCGGGTGGCACTAGCGCTGCGGGTATCGCTATTGATCGCACTGGTCACTGCGTTGTCCTCCGCTGTGGTCGGGACGCTTGCCGGTATTGCAGCAGGCATGCTGGGAGGCTGGACGGACCGTATTGTGATGCGCTGCGCCGACACCCTATGCGCATTGCCGCATTTGCTGGTGGGGGTGCTGATCGTGGCGCTTTTCCGTGGCTCGGTATTGGCAATTATCTGCTCACTGGTGTTAACGCACTGGATTTCCATCGCGCGGGTGGTGCGCGCTCAAACGATAGGCTTACGCCATGCTGACTATGTCGAAGCAGCGTGGCTGGCGGGAATGAGCCGAATGCATATTCTTGTTTATCATTTCGTGCCGGCATCGCTGGGGCAGGCGCTAGTGGGCGTAACGCTGCTGGTGCCGCACACCATCTGGCACGAATCTACGCTGTCATTTTTAGGGCTTGGGTTACCTGCGCATATGGCTTCGCTGGGCACACTGATGTCCGATGCACAGGGAGCCTTGCTATTAGGGCAGTGGTGGACACTGGTGTTTCCCTGTCTGTTGCTGGTTCTGGTGACCTTGGCAGTAGCGGTGCTGGGAGCAGCGGCGAAGCGGCGCTTTACCGGAGCGATGGCGTGATGGCGATAACGATGGGGACTCCGCGGCTGGAGGTGGCGAAGTTGAGCGTGCGGGTGCCGGTGTTAGCGAATAACTGGGTGCAGGCGTTAAGCGATGTGTCGTTAACGCTTGGGGCGGGCCAGATGCATGCCGTTATCGGCGAATCAGGCTGTGGTAAATCTACCCTCGGGCGCGCCATTACCGGGCTGCTGCCGCGCGCTGCAAAAATGTCGGGCACCATTCGGTATGCCGGACAGTCGATAGCGGGGCGCCAGAAGCAGCTGGCCGGGCGCTCTATTGCGCTGGTGGCACAGTCGGCGGCCACTTACCTGACGCCGGTGCGAACGGTGGGCTGCCAACTCGACGAGACGCTGCGCGCGTTGCAAGGCAATCTTAGTGCCTGCGAACTGATGGCTCGGGTTGATCTCGACCCCTCGGTGCTGGGCTGCTATCCGCATCAGTTGTCAGGCGGTATGGCGCAGCGCGCCGCCGTTGCCTTCGCGCTGGCCGGCAATCCGGCGGTGATAGTCGCCGACGAGCCAACTGCTTCGCTCGACCCCGAGCGCACCCGCGGTTTGCTGCAGCTGCTACGTCAATGCGCCGATGCTGGCACGGCGGTGCTGCTGATTACGCATGATATCGCCGCGCTCAGCGATGCCGGAGTGGCTGATGAGGTGAGCGTATTGCATGCCGGAACGAGGATTGAGCACGGCGCTGCGGGTGCGCTGCTGGGCGGTCATGCGCAGCATCCTTATACTCGTGCGCTGCTAGCGGCGCTGCCACGCAATGGACTGCACTCCATGGATGCCCAACTGCTGAATGCGTCCGGCGTGGCGCAAGGTAGCGAGCAGGCGGTGTCACCATGAAAGCGCTGAAGGCCGAGCGCGTGAGCGTAGATTACCGACAGCAAGGCCGTCCGCCGCTAACCGTGCTGAGCGATATCAGCCTCACCATCGCGGCAGGGCAGATAGTCGGGCTGGCGGGGCCTTCTGGGCGCGGCAAGACCACACTGGCTCGAGCCATGGCGGGGCTGGTGCCCATCTCAGGCGGCCAGGTTCGCTGTGATGGCGTGAATGTTGGTAACGTTCGGCGTCGCTCAGGGCGTCGCGTGCGCGGCAAGATCGGCATGGTTTTCCAGTCGCCGCGGCGCTCGTGCAATCCGCTGCTTTCCCTGCGCCATACGCTGTGCGGTACCGCGCAGCGCAATATCGATCTCGAGCGGCTATTGGCATCGGTGGCGCTAGCGCCAGAGCTACTGGAGCGCTTCCCTGCGCAAGTGTCGGATGGTCAGCTGCAGCGTTTGGCGTTGGCGCGCACCTTGGCGGCGGCACCGCGCTATTTGATTCTCGATGAAGCCACGGCGATGCTCGACCCGGTGACTACCGCCATTATTGTCGGGGCGATCAGGCAATTTGCCGCCGACGGGGGCGGGGTACTGATGATCAGCCACGACGAAGAGCTGTTGTCGGCGGTGGCGGGGTCTACGGTAGTGCTTTAGTACGTCGTAGCATCATCGCAAAAATTCTTTTCGCTGCAGTGGAACTATTCTGTGCGCTGTCCGTCAGAGTAGGTAAGTTCCCTTGCAGTAATCCCTGTTCACCCCGGCTTCTACGCCGGGGTTTTTTTGTCTGAATAACGTAGCGGGATTGCGCTAAACGCGTCTAGATCAAGCCTTCACTACCATCTACTGGTACACTCTGCTCATCGACTTTCGAAACTCAACAGGTTCGTACGTGAAAGAGTCTTTCAACAACGATTCAAACGCACCCTCCTACAGCACCTTGCGTGCCGCGGTGGGGCTGTTTTTTGTAGCGGTGCTGGTTATTTTCGCCCTGCTGATGCTGCTTGGCGTGATTATCGAATCCACCGAACACAATGGCGCTGGCTATGCGGTCGCGCTGTTTAGCCTTGTTATTGCGGTGCTGGCGGCATTGGGGCTTAGCCGCTGCTATCGCGATGTGGCGGCGCTGCTTGGCAAATCGCATTGGCTCTCGGCTGCCAAGCGCTCAGGTGCGACCACCCGCAGCAAAGGTCGCCGCCGTTCCCGTTCAGGGAAGGCGCAGCAGACCCGTCGCGAGCCGCGCTCACCTGCGCAGGCGAAGGCCGCGCGTCAGGAGCCAGAGGTGCAGGCACCGCCGCGCGAGCGCTTCGTAACGTCCAAAGGCGAAGAGCCATTTATCGGCGGGTTAGCGGGCGCAGCCGGTGAAAATAACGGTTCAGCGTCGGGCGCCAATGCTCAGCGCGCTGCCCAATCGGCGAACTCGGCACCGATCGAGCCGCTGCTGGGCACAGATGCCGCTGAGTTCGACCGCGACGGTGCTGCGCTTGAGCGTGATGCTGCTGCGTCCGACCGTGACGATGCCTTCGATCATGATCACACTGCGGCCCGTTACGAAGCGCCAACGGCATCGATTAGCGCGATACCGCGTGATGAGCCGGTGCCCGCCACGGATGCGGAGTCAGATGTGCAGCACCATACCGCTGCGCAGGTGCACGCTGATGAAGCTCTGCGTGAAGAGGAAAACGAAGACTGGGTACAGCGGATAGACGAGCAGGACGCCTCGGCGCTCCGGCACGCTGAAAAGCCAAATGATTCTGTTGCCGATCAGGGACCATCTACGCCTACTGCTGCGCGCGAGAAGCCGCGCGTGCGCGTGGTCGCAGGTGGTAAGGTAGATACCTGACAGATTAGGGGCGACACCCTGTACGTTAGCGGAGGCAAGTCATGAAGCGCGTGATGTTAGGCTATCTCGATGCTTGGCTGAGGATCATCGATATTTCGTTGATCATTACCTTCGTGACGCAATTCTACCCGCTCACGCAGGCGATGCTCGGCTTCATCTACAAGCCTTCCGACAGCATCTTCATTTTGATTGTGGGACTGCTGTGGGGCGTGCTGGCATCGGCGTTGTTAAGCTGCTTCGTCGCGTTCGCGACTGCCATCGCACTGGTAGTGCTCTGTGTGCCGCTTAACTTCATGATGTTTATCTGTCGATGGAACAGCTCGCGCCACTATATCGCCGTCGGCATTATTGGCGGGGCGATCATCTCGCTGCTGGCGTGGTTCCTGTCGACATACACCAGCCTGGTGGTGCCGCTTTACCTCAGCATCATCTTCATGCCGTTCACTTCCTACACCTACTGGAAAACGGCCCGTCCTGATCTCAACGATGAGCAGTATGAAGCGTTGCAAGAGGCCAAGCGGCGTAGCGGGAAAAAACAAGGCAAGGACGACGGCGATGCCGATGCGCAATCCGAACAGGACGCCCATCAGCAGGTCGCCCAGCCGCGCTAGGCGAGCACTGATCAGTCGGAGTGGGTGTCGCTATGCTGCTTAGTAGGGCGCTTCGGAAGCTGGGGGTGGCCAACGCTGTTATGCCAAGTAGGTTCTGCTTTCCACACGCGGTAACGCACTTCGACATCGGCAGGCGCATACACCACCACCGGTAGGCGGCTGTTGTAGGCCACGCT
Source organism: Carnimonas bestiolae (assembly GCF_051251145.1). Classification (NCBI taxonomy): domain Bacteria; kingdom Pseudomonadati; phylum Pseudomonadota; class Gammaproteobacteria; order Oceanospirillales; family Halomonadaceae; genus Carnimonas; species Carnimonas bestiolae. The sequence continues at coordinate 13,418 of NZ_JBPCZK010000012.1, forward strand.
GAAGCTGGCGTTGTGTGCTGCCACGAAACGTTGCCGTGTGGCTCCTTCCGGGCACGCCATCAGGGTAGAGGCGCCTCTCTCAATCGCGGATACGCGGTAGTATGAATACCCCCAGCCTTCGACGTCGTGCTGCTTGCTGGTGCCCCTGAGCATCTGCTGGTTGCAGTCAACCTTCAGCTGTTTTCCCGGCATTACTTCCACCGTCATATCACCTTCGTTGGCCTGCTTCGGCAGCTCGATAACGTGCACATGTTCGCCCTTGGCTGGCGCGGGATACATGCTGGTGTCAGCGGCGTAACTCATGGTTGCTCCCAACACTAATGGCAAGCTCAACAAGTAGCGTTTCATAATGAAGTTCCTCGACCCATTCAAGCAATGCTGACTACATTGCGACGGCGTATTGTCGCAATGTAATCAGCATTAAAAAAGCACTCGGCCAGCATCGTAAAAGGTGCTGGCCGGGTGCTTTGGGAAGTTAGATGACTAGGCAGTGATCAGTTGATCCTGTGAGAAGTCATCAGCGGTAATCCCTACCAACGACACGCTGTTATCTCCAAAGGTCAGATCAAGCCCTTCATCACTGAATTGGAGGTGCGACAGCGGATCGCCATCGTTGGAGCCCGTGGTGTTGAGGAACACCAGTTTGTCGTCGCCGGTAAAGCCGTAGAGCGTATCCTGCCCGAAGTTTTCGCTGAACAGGAAGGTGTTGCCGCCCGCCTGGCTGTAGAGGGTGTCATTGCCTTCGCCGCCGATAATGGTGGTGCCGCCGCTTTCGCTGGCAAAGATAATATCGTCGCCAGCGCCACCGAAGCCCCACTGGTCGCCGTTATCGATATACAGCAGGTTGTCGTCGCCTTCGCCGCTGACCGATTGCGACTGCGCGTAATCGACGTGCTTGCCGTGCCCGTCATCAAGGCCCTGTTCGGACACCTGATAGTCGCGATCACGGTGGAAGAGAAAACTGCGTTCGTTGGAGCGCAGCGTATCGATATCACGAGCGATGGTAATACCGCCGTAGGGGTTTTGCGTGTACAGCGTGCCGTCGTGATACGCCACGGATAGATCATCGAGACCTCGCTGCACGTCGAGCACGTTAGTGCCGTCGCCGCCAGCAATGATGTTATAACCATCCCCGATGCGGAAGGTGTCGTTGCCGCCTAGCCCCTCAAGATAATTATTGCCAGAGCCTCCCTGGATCAGATCGTCCTTGTCTGAACCGATGATAAAGCTCGAGCCGTGACGCTCCTGATGGCGCTGATTAAGATCTTCTACCCAGTAGCGATCTCGTGCGGGGTCCGAGAGATTGCTTACCACAATGGTGGAGTCGAGGTTGGTCTGCTCATAAAAGGCTGAGTTCACGATGCGCGGGATCATTGTGCTGTAGCCCGGCATATCGTGGGAAATCCAGGAAAACAGATTGAACAGGCTCTGCGGTGTAATACCGTCGGCGTAGAAGTCGTTGAACTGCACCAAACCGGAAGTGCCATGCTCGAAAGTGTCCGGATGGCTAAAGTGTCCGTTGGGAAACAAGCCGCTCAGGAGATTACTGGGATCGAGATCCAGGCCATATACCGGATCATTCTCAGAACCGATGTTGAGCACGCCGTCGCTTTCAACCGGCGACGCGAAACCTATGAAGTTAGCGTCCTTGTAAAAACCGCCCGCGAAATCGTCGCGGTGGGTGGCGAGGCCATTGACCGCCCCTCCGCCCAGGCTATGCCCTGTGATCAGTACATCGTCGCCTTCTAGACCATTTTTTTGAGCGAAGGAAGCGACGCTTTCCAGTAGATCACCGAACGCTGAGACCGAGTAATCCTGCCACTGATTAGTACGCCCCAAAATCGCCAGAAAGCTTGCGAAATCAAGATCGTGCAGCACATCAAGCGCGGTATCGATGATGGCAGTTTCGCGAGGGCCACTGGTGCCGCGGAAGGCAACGCCAATCTGTTGCAATTGGCCGTCTTCGTTGTATTTGCCTACCACATCAGCCTGCGCGGAAAGATAGCCGAACTTTTCACCGTGATAGGTGCCAAGCTTGTCGGTACGGCCCTCGTAGCCCAATTGTTCGGGAGTAATCACCTGCCAGCCCGCATTGTTGAGGTCCTGTTCTGCTTGGGCTTCGGAGTTGGGCGTCCATGGCAGATAGGGAATAATGCCTTCGGCGTCTGAATTGCCGACTACCGCTCGAATCAAGGTGGCCGGTAAGCCCAGCTTGAACCCATGATCGTAGTAACCCGACCACAGTCCTTGGCTAAAGTTGTGATAGCTGAACTGGGATAATGCCGCAGCATCTTCAACCAACTGAGCTGACTCTGCAGTGCTTTTACCAGTGATATCGAAAACGGCCATATCGCTCTCCTCTCGGGTGTCCAATGGTCAGTCCGCCAGTAGTGGCAAACTTACTGTCCAAGGGCATCAGATACGTGGTGATTATTTGTAGTTAATGGAATGTCAGAAGAGCACTGGCCCGCCTGACACTGACGTTTAGAGTAAGGCAGACACAACGATAATAAAGCTGGAATTGATCGAAATTCGACTAAATGGCTAATTGTTTAATAATTATCAATATTAAGCCCTAATGTGTTCAGTAGGGTTAATTTGTGCTCTGTTTGGCCGGGTGGCGAACGTTTAGTGGTGGTCAAACTGATCGAGAACGGTAAGAAAATTGGCGACCAATGGCGTGGCTGGCTCGTCACGAATCAGCACCGCCACGTCGGAAGTGTGATGGTCGCCCGCTAGCGGAATGTAACGTACTTGATCGAAATCGAGCGAATGCAGCGAGTCGGGCACTAGCGCGATGCCTAATCCCGCGTTTACCAGGCTGACCACGGTGGCGAGGTGGGGGGAGGACTGAATGATGCGGGGCGCGTTGCCGCCGCTGTCGATGCCGATCTGGCGCAGAGTTGCCGCCCAGCCGGCGCTTTCATGAGACATGGCGGCGACGAAGGTTTCATTGACCAGATCGCGCGGCGTCAGCTGTGACGCCTTCGCCAGCGAATGGCTGGCAGGTACCGCCACCATAATTGATTCGCGCACGCGTTTGAGCAAGCGTAGGCCATCCAGTGAGCCCGGTAGCGGCAGCCTGACGAATCCGACATCAAGGGTACGTTCGTGCAGATGCTGCATCTGATCGTCGGCATTCTGCTCTTGCAGGGATAGCTCAACATCGGGCCAATCGCGTCGAAAGCGCGAGATGACCCATGGCAGGCGTTTAGCGAAGGGCGCGGAGCCAACAAAGCCGATATTGAGCACGCCTGCCTTGCCTAGCGCCACTTGCCTGCCAACTTCCTCGGCATGATCGAGTTGTGCCACCGCACGGCGCGCCTCAATCAGAAAGCGCTCACCCGCCGCCGTTAATTCAACGTGGCGGCGGCTTCGGTGCAAAAGCTCCGTGCCTAGTGAAACTTCCAACGCCTTGATCTGGGCGGAAAGCGCGGGTTGCACTATGTTAAGACGAGCAGCAGCGCGACCGAAGTGAAGTTCTTCGGCAAGCACGACGAAATAGCGCAGTGTCCTTGATTCCAAAGGCATTTTTAGTGATAAATCAGAAAATATGATTAATAGAGCAGAATATATTATTTTATTTGTTCAGTGCTCTCAATCATTATAACCGGCCTTGATGCACCTCTAACGTCTATCGCACGTCGTGAAGTGCGTAATCGATAAATAAAGAAGGTGGGTGGTGTGAGCACCGAATCCAAACAAACCCCGCACGTGCAATCAGCTAGCAAACAGCAGGATGCCAACGATGCGGCACAGCAACAGGCCGCAACAGCGCGCAGCTACCGTTTCCAGGTCATTCGCTTTATTACCATCGTAGTGGTGTTTTTGCTGCTGTTGTGGGGGGGTAGTTACTTTATCGCCTATACCTCCGACGCTTACGTTGATGCCAATGTGGTTGAGGTAGCGCCCGAGGTTACCGGTAAGGTAGACCATGTCTATGTGAAGGATAATCAGCAGGTAAAGCGCGGCGATCTGCTATTTACGCTGGATGCTGACGAATACCGCTTGCAGGTCGAGAGTGCCAAGGGTGCGCTGGAAAGTGCGCGGGCGCAGGTAGAGGTCGACAAGGCCTCAATCGAAAGCGCGCGCAGCCACCAGCGTAGTGATCAGGCCGAGCTCACTCTGTCCAACCACAATTTGGCGCGTGCGCAGGATTTGTGGCAGCGCGGGGCCTTTGCCACGCAGCAGCTCGATCAGCAGCGGGCCGCTCAGCAGCAGGCCGCGGCGGCGGCATCCTCGAGTGCGGCCGATCTTCATGAGGCCGAAGGAACCCTCAAGCTGCATCAGGCGCAGCTCACCTCAGCGCAGGCAAGCCTGGGGCGAGCCCAGTGGCGGTTAAGCCGTACACGGCTGTATGCATCGCAGGATGGCGTGGTTACCCACATGACGCTGGAAGAGGGCGATACTGCGGAAGCGCATGATGGCGTAATGGCGGTGGTATCGCAGGACAATTGGCGCGTGATGGCGAACTACAAGGAATACTTCGTGCGCCACTTCTCACCTGGTCAGGTGGTGTGGGTATGGGTAGATGCCGATCCTTGGCACCTCTACAAGGCCCGCGTTCAAGGCGTGTCGCAGGCGATTTCACGCCAGCGCCATCCAGATAAACTCGTGCCTTATGTCGATCCCAGTGTCGACTGGATCAGGCTGTCGCGGCGTATTCCGGTTCGCTTAACCTTCGATAAACTGCCACCGCAAACCGTTGCGGGCTCCGATGCACGCGTAGTGGCGTTTTACTGATGAAAACCATTCTTAGGGTGCTGCACGGTATTCCTGCCGCCCTCCATCAAGAGTGGCGATCGCTCAACTTCAGGGAGGATCGCTTCCGCTTCGCGCTTTGGCGCTGTGCATCGGTAGTGGTAGCTATCGGCGTGGCGACACTCCTCCAGCTAGACGATTTGGTGTGGGCCGGTTTCAGCGGCTTTATGGTGATGCGCTCGGATATCGGCGTGTCATTCAAGCGCGGCGCCAATCGTATTCTGGGTACCGTGATGGGTGCCTTGGTAGGGCTGCTGGCCTCGCTGATCTCAGCCGATTATCCGATCGTGATGATGGCAGTGCTGTTTGTGATCGCGTGGGTGTCGTTCATGCACTGCTTCTTCAGTCGTTATTCCTATGCGTGGCTGTTCTTCTTTCTAACGGCCAGCATGGTGATGGCGTATGGGCTGACCAACCCAGACGATATCATCAACTTTGCTGAAACGCGGGTGGCCGAAATTGTCATTGGCACCGGCGCGTGTCTGCTGATTGCCGCGATCCGAGCGGGCGCGCAACCCGCCAACATCAAGCGGCAGTCCACTAGCGGCTTCCACTTCAAGGCGAGGCTGGTATTCAACGAAGCGTGGCTAAAACAGCATTGGGTATTAGTAGGCTACGGGACGCGCGTCGCGATTGTGGTGGCGCTGCAGCCGCTGATTGCCAGTTTTGCCAATCTGGATAACGACTCCAACCTGACCCAGCAATTAACGACCACCTTTGTGGTAATGATGACCACCTCCGACAACGTGTACAAAAGTGCTCATAGGGTGGTGCATACGCGCATGGCGCATCGGTTGGTGGGATGCGTGCTGGGCAGCGTTTTTGGCATGTTGATGCTGAGTCTTTTCGAGCAAAACGCATTAGTGACGCCGATAGTGCTGACGGTCGGCATTCTGATTGGCTCTCAAATTGAACACGGCGAAGCGAAAATCAACTACGTGGGAACCCAGTTCGCACTTGGTTTCATGACCACCTATATACAGCTCAGTGCACCGGCCACCAGTGTTTCGCTGGGGCTCGACCGCCTGGTGGGGATTATCTTCGGTGTGGTAAGCGTTTATTGCGTGCTGGCATGCTGGCCGGTGGAGTGGTCGCTGGCCAAGTACCGCTCACGTAACGGTACCCATTCTCAGGAGTAGCACAGAGGCGACGCGCCAATAGCGGCGCAGGGCTTGGCGCGTATTGCGCTGCTCAGATGGTGTACAAGTGACCGTACCCGTAAACAAGAAGAAGGCGAGCATTGCTCGCCTTCTCTATTTTGCGCTTGCAGGATTTTGTGCCTGCAGGCCGGTGCCCTCTGGCTTCCGGCCAGGCTGCGTGCCGATACGGTGCGCGTCGGCATATCTCGAGCATCCGTCACTGGTGCGGGTGAGCCATGCAGCGGCAGGTGCAGTGGAACAGTCTTCCCGAAAGCACCTTACCGATGCGATACAAGCGTGAGGATGGCTAACCGTTACGCTTGAATTGGTACAGCCCTGCGCCAACGCACAGCAGAATGGGAATCAGCACGGCCCACAGCGGCGGGAAGCCGAATAGCAGCGATGCGGGTGCCAGCAGATCCTGCAGATACTTCACGCACAGCGCGACGATAATGCCGATGAAAATACGGGTCCCCGCGCTTTTGGATCGCAGCGGCCCGAATACGGAAGAGGCAGCCACCAGCATCAGGCTGATAAACGACAGCGGTTGCAGTATTTTCTGCCAGAAATAGAGCCATGCCGAGTTACTGCTAACGCCCTGTGCGTCCTGGTAGTGCGCCAATTGCCACAGCCCGCTGATCGAATGGGTATCCATGTCGAGGATGAGCTGGCTGATAAATTCCGGGTCGAAGCGTGTTTTCCAATCGGCAGAGTCCTGGTGCTCCGCCTTGGTGTGATCGTCGTAGAAGCGTGTGGTTTTGATATCTTCGATATGCCAGCTTTTCTTATCGGCGTCCCATTCTCCACGCGCCCCGTAGCTAATCGAGCGCAGTTTGCTGCCGTCGAATTCCAAGCGTTCGATGCCGACCAGCGAATCATCGAGTCTAATACCGCCGAAGTTAAAGAAGGTTTCGCCGTCAATTTCCCAGGCGCCACCACTAATCGATGCCACGTCGCTCTTCTGCTGCTTCTCCGACTTATAGGACTGCGCCAACTGCTCCGAGTTGGGCACCAGCCACTGTCCCATTGCCATTACGATAATGCTGATGACCAGCATTGGCTTGAGGGCCGCGAGCGTTAGTCGGGTGATCGAGGCCCCGGCCGCGCGCATCGCAGTGAGCTCGTTGCTGGCTGCCATGTTGCCCAGGCCGATCAGGCCGCCCAACAGCACTGCCAGCGGGGCGAATTCGTACAGTCGCCACGGCAGTCGCAAACATTGATAGATGAAGGATTCGAAGACACCGTAGTTGCCTTCCATGCCATCCAGCTTGTCGATAAAAACGATCGCCAAATTGAGCGCCACCAGCGCCACTTCGGTGACAAGCATGGCGGCAAATACGTTGCGTGCGATGTAGCGGTCAAAACGACTGAACATTAGCGGGCTCCCTGCCGGCCAAAGGTGCGGCGGAACAGCCACCAGCCAAGCAGCAGATAAACAAGATGAATGGGCCACATCCCCAGCCACGGGGATAAGCGGCCGGCCTGGATCATGTTGTTGGCAGTAATCAGCGAGAGGATATAGATAATGTGCAGTATCAGCGCGGGCAGCAGTGTGGCGAAGCGCCCCTGGCGCGGATTGACCTTCGACAGCGAAATGCCCAGCAGCGCCAGAATGGGAAGCATCAGAATGATGCTGACACGAAATTGGAGTTCGCCGGAACTCTGGTGATTATCCATCGCGATAAGCTGGGCAGTGGGTACCATGGATAAATCATCGTCGTCGATGCTGGCAGGGTTCGCCTTAAGTAGCGACGAATAGGTCGAGAACTGCATTTTATCGGCGCTGGCGTCGCCCGGCGTCACTTCGTAACGATAGCCGTTGGCGAGCTGAAGGTAGCGCGCGTTAGTGGTCGGAGACGTGTACTGATAGCCGGTTTCCGCGCGCGAAATAACGCGGCGGCCATTGTGCTCTTCACTGATAAACACATTGTGTAGCGTGCTGTTGCGATCGCCCAGGCTGGCCGCATAGACCGTCCGACCTTGGCCAATTTCCTGAAAGCGGCCGGGTGTTAACACGCTGAAATCGAGCCGCGAGGCCTGTTCGTTGAGCATGCGGGTATTGCCGGACATGCCTGCCGGTGTCAGCCATAGCGAGCACAGTCCCACAATCAATGCGGTAAGCATGCAGGGCCACAGAGCAATCTTGAACAGTCGTTTGGGGCTGTAGCCGCAGGCTTGCAGCACGGTCATTTCGCTATTGAGGTAAAGCTGCCCAAACGCCATCAGGAAGCCGAGGAAAAACGCCATCGGCAAGATCAGCTGCATAAAGCTCGGCAACTGATAGATCATCATGTTGCCTACCAGTGTGATCGGGAAGTCGCCGTCAGCGGCATCGGAGAAGAAGCGGATAAACTGACTGCCAACGACGACCAGTACCAGCACGGCCGTTACCGCCAGCATGGTGATCAGAATCTCGCGGATCAAATAACGAAAGATGATCAAATCGGCGTCCTGTGCTTTCTCGTCAAGCGTGTGAGTACGCGCAGCTCTAATGTGAGATAAAACCGCGCCCGAGGCTCGGCTTTGGACGGTGAACCGTTGATGAGTGGCTGCGTCGGAAAATTTGAAAACGGCGGAAGGTTGTCCGGCCTATTTCAAGACAGCGTAATCATACAGAAGTGCCATCGCTTATGCCTCATTGGAGATGGGAATTGTGCATCGTTTGCGCATAAGCAGTGGGTGCAGCCTGTGCAGGCATTCCATTTTTCGGTAAATATGCGAAAATGATCGTTTTCTTAAAACCCACAATGAAAGATGCGCGTGGTATGGCCCTTGGCGACAAGGTGCTCACTGGCTGAGAAACTTTCAGCAGTAGCGGGGAGGTTGCGCTCGATCGTATCGAGACGCCGAAACCATAATGTCGGTAGAAACAGGTGGCAAGCGAGCGCAGGCGTGCACGTTTTGCAATTCCCTGTTTTCCCAGTGAAAACCATCGCGTGATCAGGAAACCAGGCAATAGAGCCGGGGAAATGCAGGCCAGAATTGGGGGTTTAGCCCTCGCTTGCATTACAATAGACCGAATGCTCTCGGAAGCTTCCAGTAGCCAATAATCTCCCGCTATCTTGATCGGCTGGCTCATAGCGAGCCATCTATCGAGTTCCAGGACGATTTTTGATGCGCCGTTTCCTACTTTCACATTTTTATCATAAAGACATGTCGACGTTGGTTTCCAGCAGCGCAAAAGAGCCATGTCGTCGTTTGAGAAGGCATTGCTGAACAAATGAGTTCTGAAGCGTCTTGCGTGTCATCTGCCGAGGCAGTGACACCCACTCGTAATACGCTTCCCCTGCGTCGCTCCGATTTTGCGACGCTCGCGGAAGCGCTCGACTACGCCGCTAAAGGTGTCACTGGTGCCAATTTTTATGTGCGCGGCAAGCTCGATACGGTATTGCCGTATGCGACCTTGCGCGCTGAGGCACAAACGCTAGCGCAGCGCTTGCTGTCGCTGGAGCTGCCGCGTGGCGCGCGCATTGCGATTGTGGGGGAAACCAGTCCCGACTTCTTGCGCTTCTTTTTTGCGTGTCAGTACATCGGTCTGGTGCCGGTGGCACTGCCTGCCACCGTTAACCTGGGTGGTCACGCCGCCTATGTCGAGAAAATGCGCGGCATGCTGAAGGGCGCGGGCGCGTCCGTTGTCGTCGGCTCCAAGGAATTCATCGGCTTCGTTGAAGAGGCCGTGCAGGGTGTCGAGATCGCTTTCTGGGGCACGCCTGCTACCTTCAACGAGCTGCCGCCCAGCGATGCCCCATTGCAGCCTACTGGCCCTGACGAAACCGCTTACATGCAGTTCACCTCGGGCAGCACCGGCTTTCCTAAAGCGGCGATGGTTACGGAGCGCGCGCTGAGCGCCAACATGTACGGGGCTTCGGTGCACGGCGTGGACATGACCGAAGACGATCGCTTCGTTTCATGGCTGCCGTTCTATCACGATATGGGGTTGATCGGCTGCCTGTTGACGGTTGTGTCGAGCCAGCGCTCCGTCGATTACATCGACACCCGTGAGTTCGCGATGCGACCGCGTCGCTGGCTTGAGCTTATCAGTAACAATCGGGCCACCATTACCTACGGCCCGCCTTTCGGGTACGAGCTGTGCGCCCAGCGCGTGCGCGCATCCGATGTTGAAGGTTACGACTTCTCGCACTGGCGCATCGCTGGAGTGGGTGCCGAGCCGATCAGTCCGGCGGTGCTGGACCGTTTTAGCAGCGTGTTTGCACCGTGCGGCTTCCATCCCAAAGCCTTCATTCCCTCTTATGGGATGGCGGAAAATACGCTGGCCATCAGCTTCGCGCCTCGCGACAAGCCGTACGAGGTTGACTGGATCGATCCCGACGAATTGACCGAAGAGCTCAAGGCCAAGTTTGTTGATGCTGAAAACGCGCGTGGTTTCGTGCGCTGCGGCAAGCCGCTTCCCGGTCACGATGTCAAGATCGTCGATGAGCAGGGCAATCGACTGGGTGAGCTTGGCGTTGGTCGTATTCTGATTTGTGGCCCAAGCATGATGACAGGCTACTTCGAACGTCCGGAAGCAACGGCTGAGGTGCTGGGTGCCGATGGTTGGTACGATACCGGCGATATCGGCTATCTGAGCGACGGTGAGATCGTTGTGACAGGGCGTCACAAGGACATGATCATCATCAACGGGCGTAACATCTGGCCGCAGGACATCGAAGCGATTGCCGAGCGTCAGCCCAATATCCGTTCGCGCGATGCGTCAGCCTTCGGCATTGTGTCCGCAGAAGGCAGCGAACTGGCGGTAGTAGTAGTGCAGTGCAACAATCTTGAGGACAGCGAACGCAACGAACTGGTGCAGTCGCTGCGTCGCGAGGTATACGAAGAGCTGGGTATCACCTGTCTGGTGGAGCTGGTCCCTCGCCACACGCTGCCGCGTACCTCTTCTGGCAAGCTGTCGCGCTCCGGTACTCGGGTGGGCTATCTGAAGCGCCGTGAGGCCGAGAAGAATGGTGATAAAAGTGCCGATGGTGTCCGTCACGCGGTGTAGCAACAGATGCGCATCGGCGACCCGACGGGGGTAGTCAGACATGAGCGAAGCCAAGCATGATTCACGCCGGTTGGTGGCCTTAACGGGCGCCACCGGCTTTATTGGATCTACGCTAATCAGCCGGTTGTCACGCGAGGGCTACCGCGTTCGCGCCCTGTATCGGCCTCGGCCAGGCCGTCAGTTGCCCGCCGGCAACCACGTAGAGTGGATTGCTGGCGGTATCGACTCGGCGGCATCGCTGGACACACTGCTTGATGGTTCCTCTGCGGTCATCCACTGCGCAGGCGCGGTGCGCGGGGCCTCTCGCGAAGACTTCGACGCGGTGAATGTGGCGGGCATGCAGGCGGTCGCAGAGGCGTGCCTGCGTGCTGGTGGCCTGCGGCTGCTGTCGCTGTCATCGCTGGCGGCGCGCGAGCCTCAGTTATCCCATTATGCCGCTAGCAAGCGTGAAGGTGAGCGAGTGCTCGCACAGTATTCCGATTCGCTGGCGTGGATCGCGCTGCGTCCGCCGGCGGTGTACGGCCCCGGTGACCGTGAAATGCTGCCGCTCTTTCAAGGAATGCAGCGCGGTTGGGCACTGATTCCCGGCAGCGGTGCAGGCCGGCTTTCGCTGATATATGTCGATGATTTGGTCGCCGCCATGCTGGCGTGGCTGGTCAGCGACTCCCCACAATGTGGCGTGTACGAAGTCGATGACGGTCAGCCCGATGGCTACGACTGGAACACGATCATCGAAACGGTGTCTCAGGTGTGTCGGCGTAAAAGGCCTATTCGTCGGGTGCACGTGCCGTCGGCCCTGCTCAAGGGTATTGCGGCTGGCAATCAGGCAGCAGCCCGCCTGTTTCGCTATGCGCCGATGTTAACGCCGGGTAAGGTGGGCGAGCTTACGCATAGTGATTGGGTATGCGATAGCGCTCCTTTCCGCCATATCTTCAACTGGAGCCCCCAGGTTCGCTTTGCTGCGGGTCTTGCTAAAACGCTCCAGCTTTCTCCTTCCCATGTTTCTGGAAACGTGTAATGAATCATCAAGATATTGTGACCGAGATCATCAAGGTGCTAACGCCTCTGGTCAAAGACAAAGGCGTCGACAACATTAGCGAAAATACCGAGCTAACGGGCGAGCTGGCACTCGATTCGATGCAGGTAATGAACATGCTGCTGGAACTCGAAGATACCTTTGATATCTCTATCCCGGTCAATGCGATGGCGGATACCAAAACGGTAGGAGATCTGGCGACTCAAATCGAGCAGTTGATGAGCGGCCATTCATGAAGAGCAATCAGCGCCTGGCAAGTATAGAGGCCGCCCACGGGGAACTGGTCGAGTTTGGCGTAGATCCGTTTTCGGTAGAAATTGAAGAGATCGTTTCACCTACCGGCGGCATTATCCAGGGGCGTCCGACCATTTTGGCCGGCACCAATAACTATCTGGGGCTGACCTTTCATCCTGAATGCGTAGCGGCGGCCAAGAAGGCCCTGGAGGCGCAGGGAACGGGTACCACTGGTTCACGCATGGCTAACGGTAGCTATGCCTGTCATCGCGAGCTCGAGAAGGAACTGGCGGCGTTCTATGAGAAGAACGACGCTATCGTATTCTCGACCGGTTACCAAGCGAATCTGGGAACCATCTCCTCGATCGCCGGGCCAGGTGATACCGTTCTCATTGATGCCGACAGTCACGCCAGTATCTACGACGGCTGTCAGCTGAGCGGCGCCAGCGTCATCCGCTTCCGGCACAACGATTACGACGATCTTGCCAAGCGCTTGCGGCGTATGGGCGATGCGGCGGCTGATGCCTTGATCGTTATCGAGGGCGTGTACAGCATGCTGGGCGATCGCGCGCCGCTGAAGGAATTTGTGCGCGTCAAGAATGAGTTTGGAGCCAGGCTCGTAGTAGACGAAGCGCATTCGCTGGGCGTGTTGGGTGAGCGCGGTCGCGGCGTTGTCGAAGAAGCGGGCGTACTGGATGAGGTCGATTTCATTGTCGGTACCTTCAGCAAAAGCCTTGGCAACACGGGCGGCTTCTGCGTCAGCAGCAGCGACAACATGGCGGTGCTGCGCTATGCCAGCCGCCCCTATGTGTTTACCGCCTCACTACCGCCGGCCACTATCGCCGCCACGCGCGCCGCACTCAAACTGCTTGATAGCGGCAGCGACCTGCGCAAGCGCTTGCACAACAACGCCAAGCGTTTGCACGACGGGCTGAAATCGTTCGGCTTCACGCTGGGAGCGCCGGTTAACGCGGTGGTAGCCGTAGTGATTGGCGATAAATCCGAGGCGCTGAGGATGTGGGACTACCTGCTCAAAGCGGGAGTTTACGTTAACCTGATGGTGCCACCGGCCACGCCGGGTTCGGATTCATTGCTGCGTTGCAGCGTGAGTGCGGCGCACTCGTCAGCGCAAATCGATGCAATCTGCAACGCGTTCGGTGAATGGCGCAGCCGCAAAAGCTAGCGTCGAGTACGATAGGGGCTTGAGGGCCCCTATCGCAGTTTGTTTGTCGCTAAGGTGATAACAACAATGGTCGCTTTAGTGATGCTGCCGTAACTCAGCGCTTCTACATGCTGATGTGCTCGGTTAGCGTGGGATGCGGCTGCTCGCCTCCGCTGCGATCCGATGCCGTGCGGCATCTTCGTGCTGCGACATGCACGTCGTCAGGGCGCTACCTCTTTAGTTAAAAAAACAGCAACAGCCATGTGCATGTTGCATTACCCGTACATACGTCTGGTCGTCCACGGAGTTTCTCGATGAGAGCCGAGTCCCGGTGGCAACACTTTCCCGAGCACACGCTCGCGCAGTTGTTTGACGCCATTGAGGTTGATGACGTCGTTGAGGAGCAGGTCTCCATACCCGATCACGGTGCACTGCTGTGCGCCAACGATGAGCAGATTCACCAGTGCTATTCGTTATGTCTGCAGCTATGGCATGAAGGTGTGTCGCGTCACGCACTGCTGGAATTGCTATCAACGTTGCAGCAGCGTGGCGATCTGTCCCCCGATGAGCGTCGGCGTTTCAAGTCGATGCGGGCCAAGTTCAAGCATTTGCGTTTTGCCCAGCGCCTGTTCGGCAAACGCCATCAGTGCAGTGGGCTGCTGCATCGCACCACGGTAATGATGGGCAAGCTGCAGGACGCCTTTCGTGGCGGCCATCGGGATGAGCTACAGCGCAGTATTCGGATCATGCGGCTGCTGTTATTGCCGCCGGTATGGGCACTCATGCAGCGCGCCGCTGTTCATTTCCCGCTCGATAGCGCTGCGGCGATTTGTGACTATCGGCGGCAGTGCTTCGCCGGCCTTGAGCCAGCGATCAAATCAACGGTTCTTGATGGCAAGGGTTTTCACGATACTCGCAAGATCGTAAGTCAGCAGGTCGCCTACTACGACACCTTCCGCACCCTCTACCCCGATAGCGATGTTGCTCGGCGCATGTCGCGATTTCTTGCGGCCATTAACGGGCTGATGGGGGATCGCCACGATGAGATTATCGAGGCGACCTTGAAAGGTGAGCGCGCGTACAACGACGCTGAATCGTTCAGTGAGGACGTGCGCTGGCGCCTCGAAACGCTGGTAGAGGCGTTGTGCGCCAGCGAGCGCGGTTCGGTGGGAAAAGCCTAGGCGTCTGCGCTGTTGGCGGACAGATGCTTTTCATAAACGCGGTAGGTTTTATACACCTCGCCGCCAATCGATTCGATGATGGCGCGAACGCCTTTGTTTGTTTCGAGAATCCAGGACATCTCGATGTGCCTGACGCCGCGATCAACAAGCTGTTTTTTCACCGCTTCGATAGCCCGGAAGGAAAGGGCAGGGCCTAGCGTATTGTGGAATTTCTTGCGCACTCCCATCAGCGGTACTCGTGCTGTGGTGGGGAATTTCACCTTGAGCTTCCACAGTAGCTTCGCCCACTTGAATGGCAGCAGACGGCCATCGAACCCTTTGATCACCTCATTCAAGTTGGGCAGCGCAACGATAAAGGCAGCGGCTTCGCCGTCCACCTCGACAATCTGAATAAGATCGGGCGACAGCAGCATTTTCAGCGTCTTGCCCAGATCGTTGAATTCCTCGTCAGTGAAGGGCACGAAGCCCCAATTGTCCGACCAGGCATCGTTGAAAATCTCGCGTACGGTCACGAGCTCTTCGTCGAACTTCTTGAAGTTCATCGGTCGCACGGTGATCTCGCCGGTTGCCTTCCCAAGCAGCCATTCCACCACTCTCGGCGTTTTGAACTCTCTGGTATCGACGATATAGGCGAGCAGGTCCATGGCCTTGTCGTAACCGTTCGCTTCGACGGCATGCCCACTGTAGGGCGCTGAGTGGCCCATCATGAACATGGGTGGCGTATCAAAGCCGTCGATCAGCAGGCCAACCTCATCGTTGATCGACAGACTGAATGGGCCGCGTACGCGCTGGATGCCGCGCTCGCTGAGCCACTGCTCGGCGGTGCCAAGCAGCGCCGTAAAGGTTTCCTGCGAATCCTCGGCATCAAGCATGCCGAAAAATCCGGTGGCGTCCTGATGTGTCTCTAAAGACAGATGATCAACCTGCGCCGAAATTCTGCCGACGGGCGTATCGCCACGCCATGCAATCCAGGCCTGAAAGTCCGCATGCTCAAACCACGGATTGGTTTTGGGCGTCAGATGCAACCGGCGCTCCAGCGTTAGCGGCGCTACCCAGGCCGGGTCGCGATCAAATAGTCGGCTTGGCAATGTAATGAAGGTGATGAGATCGGCTTTGCCATCGACAGGGGTTATTCGCAAAGGGGCGTTATCGCTCAAGGGAGACTCCACGTAGACGGTTAGGCCGTTTTCTGGTTGGTCGAAGGGGTGTCGTGCAGGTGATAGCCCTGCGCTTCCATTGCTTCGGTGACGACTCGTTCGACGTTAGCAAGCACGCTGTCGAGCGGCTGATTGGTATCGATGTCAGCGATGGGCGCGCCCTTATAGCTAAGCTGCGGAGTAACGTCGATTTTGCGTGCCAGCGACTCACGCTTGTGGTCGGGCTTGCGAGCGCAGGCAACGTCGAGATCGACGTTTAGACGTATCACCAGCGTGGGGCGAGTGTTGGTCATCCAATCGAAGGCTTTGCGTTCGTGGCGCGCCAGCGCTCGTACAATGGCGCTGCCATCATCACTGCGAGGGAAACGCGGGCCATCATAAGCACCGTCGATAGCGGTTTGCGGAAAACGGTCGGCAACGATGATATTACCCGCCGCGCGTAGTTTGAGCATGCGTTTGAAACGGCGTAGACGGCGTACGGTAAAAGCGCCCATCACAAGCGCGGGCAGCAGATCAGGCAGCTTACGCTTATCCATACTGGCATTGGCTTTGTTGCTTTTTTTGTTGATTTTCTTGTTTAGAAAACCGCCTACCACAGGCCATTTAGCGATGGCTCGCCCCACGTTACCCGACTGCTTTCCAAGATGTACTTGCTGCGTGGGGCCGAATCCTTGAATCCAGGAGGTGAGGTGTTCGCAAACAGTAGATTTTCCGGAGCCATCGCAGCCGATCACGGCAATGATGGGCGCGATAGAAGAGCGCATGGGTGTATCACCATCTATTAAGTTTCAATCAAGAAATATATCATTAAGGAACTTTAACCGATATTGAGGGTTAAACGTTGAATGATGTAAAAAATTGCTGCTTATTGTACGCCATTCAATAGCCGCCAAGCGTGGTTTGTCGAAAATTTGACGTTTCCTAACTTATACTGAGCAATTATGAGTGCCGCGAATTCCCCCTATAACGTGCCGGGTGTCATTGCTGTGACGGGGTGCGATGGTTCGGGTAAGTCTACCCTTACCGCCAGCTTGCTTGAGCAGCTCTCTCGCGAGCAGAAGATAGAGTTCGTCTATCTGGGGCAGTCGTCAGGACGCATCGGCGAGTGGATTCAGGAGCTGCCGATTATTGGTGGGCCATTCGGGCGCTATCTATTAAAAAAGTCGGACCGTGTACACGACAAGCCAAGCACACCGCCGGGCAATATAACGGCACTGGTCATCTACTTGCTGTCGCGTTGGCGTTTATTCAAGTTCAAACGCATGTTGCGCAAGGCGAAGCGCGGCACGTTAATAGTGGCAGATCGTTTTCCGCAGGCAGAAGTGCCAGGTTTTCGCTTCGACGGCCCTCAACTGGCGAAAACCGAGGGCGGAAACCGTTGGGTGGCGCTGTTACGCCGCCATGAACAGCAGTTATATCAATGGATGGCGGGTTACCTTCCGGCCCTGCTCATCCGCCTCAACGTGGACATCAACACGGCACACCAGCGCAAACCCGACCACAAGCTCGAGTCGTTGCGCCAGAAGCTGGAAGTGATACCAACGCTCGCTTTCAATGGTGCGCCCATTCTTGACATAGACGGCCGTAA
This sequence comes from Carnimonas bestiolae, assembly GCF_051251145.1. Taxonomy (NCBI): domain Bacteria; kingdom Pseudomonadati; phylum Pseudomonadota; class Gammaproteobacteria; order Oceanospirillales; family Halomonadaceae; genus Carnimonas; species Carnimonas bestiolae. The sequence goes on from NZ_JBPCZK010000012.1 coordinate 30,675, forward strand.
GCCTGCCCAAGAGGTTTTGCAGATATCTCTGGATGCCATTACAGAGCAGGTTTTTGGTCTCGATACTCACACATCCCCAAGCGTATGAATGATAAATCTGCATTTATTCCCGCGTCGCGTCGCAGCGATGCTCAGCAAGCGCCTTCGCAGCAGGCCGAGGATACATTTACCAGCGTGGAAGAGGTGACGGTGGTAGAGGGCCTGGTCGCGGTTGTGGGCTGCGATGGCACCGGGAAATCCACCCTGACGCGCGATCTGGTGGCGCGCTTGCAGCAGCAACGACCTACCGCATGGCGCTATTTGGGGCTGGTGTCCGGCGAGTCAGGCGACAAGATCAAAAAATTGCCATTGATCGGCACTTGGCTGGAACGACGCTTGGCCGCCAAAACAGCCAAAGTACAGAATCTGCATACGCGGCGCCCCTCATGGCTGGCGGTGCTTGTGATGTACGGATTCTCCAAATGGCGTGCGCGCAATCTGGAAAAGGTGTGCCGCCTTGCCGAGAGTGGCGTGCTGGTAATCGCCGACCGCTATCCTCAGGCACAGACCGAAGGATTTCGCTTCGATGGCCCCGGCATTGGCATCAATCGAGTGCCGCAAGGCTGGAAGCGCCGTATGGCGGAGCGCGAGCACCGCATTTATCAGCAGCTCGAGAAGATTCAGCCAAGCCTGATTATTCGGCTCGATATCGATCTGGACACCGCTTACGCGCGCAAACCCGATCACGATGCAGAAGAATTGAAGGAAAAAATCTCGGTCATGTCCCAATTGAATTACAATGGGGCACGTATCATTGATCTCGACGCGCGCGCAGCATACGACGATGTTATCGCCGGTGCTCTCGAGGCCATCCAGCGCTTCGCGCCGGTCGAGCATAATAAAGGCCGCCTTCGCTAAGCTCTTTTAATCGGCTAGTAACGCGGCGCGTAGATATATCAGGGGGATCTCATGAGTGAACGTAAACGTCCGTTCTGGCGCGAGTGGCTGGTTAAGCTTGGGAAGCGCTTCCTGCGCTGGAACGGAGAGTTTCAAACCCGCCACTCGCTGATTCCGACAACGCCCAAACTCGATAATAGCGTATTCGACTGGGTGCCCGAGCTTGAAGCCGCCTACCCTGAAATTCGCAAGGAGCTCGATCACCTGCTCGAGCATCCTGAAGATATTCCTGCTTTCCACCAGCTGTCGCCCGATCAAAAGCGTATTTCCAAAGGGGATAACTGGAAGACCTTCGGCATGTACGTCTATGGCCAGCGTGTCGATGAAAACTGCGAAATCTGCCCTAACACCGCTGCCATTCTGGACAAGCTGCCAGGCATGCGAACGGCGATGTTCTCCATCCTCAAGCCGCACTATCATATCGAACCGCACCGTGGTCCTACCCGAGCGGTGGTGCGCGCGCATCTTGGGCTGAAAGTGCCCGAGCAGGCCGATAAGGTGTGGCTGCGCGTCGACAACGAATACCTGCATTGGGAAGAGGGCAAGGTGGTGCTGTTCGACGACTTCTACGAGCATGAAGTGCGTAACGACACCGACGAGTATCGCGCCGTGCTTTTCCTCGATATTGATCGTCCGATGGACAAGGTGGGCACCGTGGTTAACCGCATCCTGTTCGCTCTGATTGCTGCCAGCCCCTTCGTGAAGCAGCCGATCAAAAACGTAGCGGCGTGGAATAAAAGCCGTAACCGCAGCTGATGATTGGCACCAAACCGTTATGAAACAAAGTTACTCAGGAATTGCGCGCCTTAGGCGCGCATTTATGTATTCGTGCTACGGGCTACGCGATGGCTGGCGCTTCGAAGAGGCGTTTCGCTTGGAAGTGGTGCTGTTCGTGCCGCTATTTATTGCGTCCTTCTGGCTGGCACATGGCGTGGTCGAGTGGTTGATTCTAGTGATCAGCGTACTGCAACTGATGCTCTGCGAGCTGTTTAATTCAGCGATCGAAGCGGTGGTTGACCGTATTGGCAGTGAGCATCATGAATTATCGGGCCGAGCCAAGGATTTGGCAGCGGGCGCAGTAATGATCAGTATCGCGATCACGCTGTTGGTGTGGGGCGGCTTCATCGTCGCGCGTCTGATAGCGTAGTCGCAGCGCTTCGAGTGCGCGTAAGAGGGGCTATCCCGCCCTCCGCCCTCCGCTGAACGCGCAGCAGGCCGTTAATAACGCTGTGCGCTAGTGGTCGCCCTCTGAAGCAGTCGTGGTATGTTCATGGGCCGCTTCTGATTGCTTTGCCTTGCGCCGCTGCCCCTGGCGCGTGGATACCCAGCACAGAATCGACCCCAGCACGACCAGCCCAGCCCCTTGCCAAAAAGCAGCAGTGAGCGATGCCCCCAACATGAGTGCTGCCAGCAGTGCTGAAAGCACGGGTATGAAGTACGAAGCGCCCGCCAACAGAGTGATATTGCCGCGCAGCATGCCTAGATTCCAGGCACCGTAGCCAAACCCCAATGCGGCTCCCGCCGCTAGCAGATAGCCGACCCCCTGCACGGTAACAGCATCGAATCCAGTGTTTCCTGCCAGGAAGCCTAGCCACAACACGACAGCGGTAGCGCTGAAAAACAGCGTAATGCCATTGGCACCGCGCGACATCCGCACGGTGATAGTGCAGTAGGCCGACCAGATAAAAACGCCCATTAGCGCCAGCAGATAGCTGGTGGGGTTGGTCTGCAAATGGTCGAGCAATGTGGTAAGGCTAAGACCGTGATCACCTTCCAATACCTGAAAGACGCCCAACAGTGCGAGAGCGATCCCCGGCACCATTAGCAGGCTGGCACGCTGCTTGTTGAAGACTACCGCCATCACCATGGTTACCGCCGGCCATAGGTAATTGATCATGCCTACCTCGATAGCTTCCCGACTGTTGTTGGCATAGCCAATCGACAGCGACAGGCACAGCTCATAACAGACGAATAGCACGCACCCCACGATCAGATAGCGGCGCGGAAAGCGCCCCAGCGCCGGTGGTTTGGCAATGATCCATAGCAGCACCGACGCCACCGTATAGACCAGCGCCGCTCCACCCACCGCGCCCCACTCGTCAGCCACCCGCTTGAATAGCCCCACCAGCAGCGCCCACAGCAGCACTGCACATAGTCCGATCGCGGTATACCGCGCGCTTTGGTTCATTACTCTTACCTGCTGCTGAAACGAGAGTGGAGGCCGCCTGCAAGCGGCGGATAGTGCCTGCCGCCAGGGAAAAAGGTAGCACGGCAGCGATGCTCTCCCAATGCCTGTCGTTTGGTCGAAGGCGAAGCGAGAACTGCGTCATGGCGTTCGATGGATTCGCGGACTTTTTGTGGCGCGGCGCATAAGCGGACGGTTGGCCAACGTGTTTCGCTTTCTTTCCTGAGTCGAAAACACGCCCATCGGTTTTGTTAAGTCAAGTTAATTTAATTCTTAAGTAAGAATGTCGCGGACATTACGCGCACATGTCGGTACGTCATTTCGTTGTCGAAGCGCATGTGATGCCTCAGTTGGCCACCCTGTAACCCGCGCCATAGCGGCATCGTGAAATTTTTTTGCACAAAAAATTAAGTTTATGGAGGATGTAAGGGAACCTCTGCATAAAACGAGAGGTCTATTTGAGCGAAGGTTAATATAACAAATTAATATAACGTTAAGAATTCCGGCGAAGGAATTTTTAAGTATTTACGCCATCTACTGCGAGATCTCTATGCACTCCATCGATCGAATTCTGCTCGAAAATGCCGCCTGGGCATCCGAGCACCATGAGGCCGACCCAGAATTATTCGCTCGTCTCAGCAGCGGTCAGGCACCGCGCGTGTTATGGATAGGCTGTTCGGATAGCCGGGTGCCCGCTGAGTCCATCTGTAATGCTGGCCCCGGCGATATCTTCGTATTCCGCAACATAGCCAATCTGGTGTCTGACCAGCGCGACGCGCAGGCGGTGCTCGACTACGCCGTTATGGTGCTGAAGGTCGAACACATTATTGTCTGCGGTCACCACAGCTGCGGCGGAATTCGTACGGCATTGCAGCCGCATTCAAGCGGAAGCGACTGCATCGACGCCCATTTGGCCTCGGTCAAAACGCTCGTTAAGCAGCACGCCGATGAGCTCGCCACGCTGGATGAGCAGGCGCAGGTGATTCGCCTAAGCGAGCTTAGCGTACAGGCACAGATTGACCATCTGCTCGAACACCCGCTGGTTAGGCAGGCCATGGACCAAGGCACGCTCACCCTTCACGGCATGATGTATAGCCTGCATACCGGGCGGTTACGTGAATTGGTACGCAAAACCTCTGAAGCGGTCGAGGCAGTACCCGCTGCCTCGTCTCACTGATTATTGGCGGAGTCTACTCATGCATACTTCAACTAAAACAGCAGGGCCGCTCAGCCACACCTTGAAGCGTGATCTGCCCGCCGGAATGGTGGTCTTTCTGGTGGCGGTACCGCTGTGTCTCGGTATCGCCATGGCATCCGGCGCACCGCCGTTGGCGGGATTGATCGCCGGTATTGTGGGTGGCCTGGTGGTCACCTCTGTTAGTGGCTCGGCGCTTAGCGTTAGTGGCCCCGCGGCCGGGCTGGTGGTCGTGGTGGTGGCAGCCATTGGTAACATTGGTTTTGACGGCCTGCTGATGGCCACGGTACTGGCCGGTGTAATGCAGCTCATTTTCGGCTATCTGAAGCTGGGCCGCATCGGTGCTTTCGTGCCAAGTTCTGTCATCAAAGGCATGCTGGCCGGGATCGGGCTGATTCTGGTCATCAACCAACTGCCGCTGCTGGCCGGTATGGAAAAAAGCGCGGTCGATCAGTCGCTATCAACGGCGATTGCCGAACAATTTTCGTCTCGTGCGCTGCTGCTCGGATTAGTGGCATTGGTGATACTGGTGCTGTGGGAGCGACGCTTCATCAAGCGCTCACCGGTAGGCAAGATTCCCGGCCCGCTGCTGGCGGTTGTCGCTGCGGTGGCGCTGGATAAACTGCTGCCTGAAAGCATGCTGGCGGGCTTGAGCGACATTCAGCGTATCTCATTGCCGATCGACGAATTGGGCTGGGCCGGTATGCTGCAGTTCGCGGATCAGCTTCAGGCGCCTGGCTTTGAGACGTTGCTAAAACCGGGGGTGTACACAGCGGCCATCACGATCGCTTTGATCGCTAGTCTCGAAAGTTTGCTCAGCCTTGAAGCGGTCGACAAAATCGACCCGCTGGAGCGTCACTCTCCGCCGCACCGCGAGCTCAAGGCGCAGGGCGTCGGTAATCTGGTCAGTGGTCTGGTGGGCGGCCTGCCGATTACCGCCGTGATCGTGCGTAGCTCGGCTAACGTTCAGGCTGGCGGGCAAACACGTTTGTCGAGTCTGGTACATGGTGCGTTGCTGCTGGCAAGCGTGGCGCTGTGTGCACCGCTGCTAGAAGTTATTCCGCTGGCCTGTCTTGCCGCTGTGCTGGTCCAAACCGGCTATAAGCTGGCGTCGCCCCAGCTGTTTATCGAGCAATACCGTCACGGAGCCAAACGCATCGTGCCCTTTGTGGTAACGCTGGTGGGAGTAATGGCGCTCGATTTGATTCAGGGCGTATTGCTGGGCATTGTCGCCGCGCTCTACTTTCTGGTGCATACCAACTATCGGCGGGCGCTCAGCGTTACTCAGCAGGGGAATCACCTGTTGATTCGTTTCCGCACCGATATCACGTTCTTGAATCGAGACGAACTGCGTAGCCGTTTAGATCAGGCGGCAAGTGGCGATGTGATTATTATCGATGGTCGCCATGCGCATCATATCGATCCCGATATTCAGGACGACATCATGGCGTTTTGCCACAACGCTCCATCGCGGGGGATTCAAGTGGAGCTACAAAACGTCAAAGGCACCTCGGCTACCTATGGCCCATCCATTGGCGTGGTGGCACAGCCTCATGGCGCTTCCCCCAAGGAAGACGGAATGAGCGCAGTGGCGGGGAGTTAGAAGGAAGAAATAGCTAGCTAGAAACACGAATGGGACAAAATGCTGCATTTTGTCCCATTTTTATTGGCTGAATGCTGAAATCCACGCTAACTGCCTCGGCTTGGAGCGGCCTCGGCTTGTGCACGATGGCGGGTTCGTCGGTGATGGATGGCAGACGGGCGGGCTTCTTTCTGTACTACACCCTGCCAAGTGCCCCTTCACTGCCTTATCGCCGCAGCAATAACGATCGTCATCACGCGATGGCACGCGAGCTGTGGTAGTAAGGGCAGGTAGGTGAGGCGCTGCGTGGCGCTTGCGCCAGCGACTGCACGAGACGAGCGAACGCTGAGCCCGCGCTGATTTTGATGCCGTCGCTAAAGCGGTCGTAGCCGCGCTGGATGGCATGAGCGCTTAGGTTGTCGGCCGCCTGATGAGGGTCGTTGGTATTCAGGCGGTGATAGGTTAACAGTTGGCTTTCCTGAAGAATGTTAAGTTTCATGATAATGCCTCCGCACAAGGTGTAGTGAAGAAGCCAGCAACGGTCATTGCGTATCGTTATCATTTATTTAGCATTCGGGCGCAGGATGTGCAACACCTCGTTGTTTGGAATTGTTGCGCACTGGCACTTGCCCCGGTCAATGCAGAGGGCGGCGCGACTTCTAACGTAAGCGTACAAGATGACCAACAGGTGTTTACCGCGACAGCGTCGACTGCTTGTGCCGACACTCGTCGCGGGTACCACTGAGGCAACTGCCGATTGCGGCTGCGCGGCGGTTTGTGCCTTACAGGAGAGACTCGATGGCGTCATCGTATTTATCTACCACAAACTCGACGACGCGGTAGTCAGCCATATTGTGCTTGTAGAAAGGGTCTTCGCTGATGATTTTGTCCAACTCATCGCGTGGCAGCTTGCCATTGGCAATAATAATGCCGCCGTCGCGCGGGTTTTTGGCACCCGACGCGATGAAGTGCTTCTTCGCGTAGTGTTCGTCGAGATAGTTAAGATGCGGTACGACTTGGGGTTGTACTTCATCGACGGGACAAGTGAAGGTGAGCTCTATCACATACATGGGCATCTCCTTTGTTATAAATAAGGAAGCTAATGGGGCCAAATGCGCTGCTAACGGTAGCGGCAACGGTGCACGTCTGGCAACTCGTTGATTGCGTCAGGGTCAAAGCTCCACGTGGCTTGTTATCCATCGCCGCGCCATCGAACGAATTGGCAGTGAAATCGATGGCAGCAGTGCGTGGACAGAAAATGGCAATCAACCGTGGTCATATTGCCACTATTCGCGTTCATCAGTAGCCGTTATGGTGGACGTTATCTTTAGATCATCTTCAAGGGGCAATGCGATGCAACAACGTCAGCTAGGCCAACAGGGGCTCACCGTATCGACGCTGGGCTACGGCTGCATGGGCCTGAATAGTAGCTACGGCAGTGCGCTATCCAGCAATGAAGCCAATCGGTTGCTGCGTGCCGCCGTCGATCGCGGCGTTACCTTCTTCGACACGGCGGAAGTTTACGGCCCGTTTACCAATGAGAAACTGGTGGGTGAAGCGCTTGCTCCAGTACGTGATCAGGTCACTATCGCGACCAAATTTGGCTTCCGTATCGAAGAAGGTGCGCCGGTAGGAGTGAATAGTCGCCCCGAGCACATCAAGGCGGTGGCAGAGGCATCGCTGCAGCGCCTGGGCATTGAGCAGATCGACTTGCTGTATCAGCACCGCGTGGATCCCGACGTACCTATCGAAGAGGTAGCGGGAGCGGTCAAACAGCTTATCGATGAAGGCAAGGTGAAGTTCTTTGGCATGTCGGAACCCAGCGCCGAAACACTGCGGCGTGCCCACGCCGTTCAGCCGGTATCAGCGCTGCAGAACGAATATTCGCTGTGGACGCGCGATGTAGAACGCAACGGCATTTTGGCGACCTGCGAAGAACTGGGAATCGGCTTGGTGCCTTATAGTCCTTTGGGGCGTGGGTTCCTGACTGGCGCTCTATCCGGTAACCAACCGTTCGATAGCAGCGATTTTCGCAGCCGCTTGCCGCGTTTTACCGCAGACGCGATGCAAAAAAACCAGGCGTTGCTCGATTCGCTCAAGCGAATTGCCGACAGCAAACAGGCTACCTCTGCGCAGATTGCGCTGGCGTGGCTGTTGGCGCAGAAGCCGTGGATCGTGCCTATCCCGGGCACTACCAAGCTGCATCGACTGGAAGAAAATCTTGGTGCGGTAACGCTCGAGCTGAGCGCGAGTGAGGTGAGCGAAATTACCGAGCTTGCCGATGCGGTGCCTATTGAAGGCGAGCGCTATCCCGATGATTTAATGGCCGCAACGGGGCGCTAATAGGCTCCGCCGAATGGAACACCGCCGCATGATGGTGCGGCGGTGTAGGGGCAGCAAACGCGCTTATGGCGAGCGTTGGTGGTGCAAGAGATAAGGCGTTCGCCACTAGGTGCGGTCTTCCTCATTGGCTTGCGCGTTGCGGAACAGCGTCCATTCTTCGATGACTCGCCCATCCGGCAGATGGCAGTAGCCTGTTTCGCCCTGTGGGCCTTTGCGTATTTCCAGTTTGCCGCCCTGCTCAACGCAATACCGCGAGGCAGGGTTACCGCCGTCCTGACCCACCATAGGAGTATTGGGCGCAGGCGTATCGTCGTGGTGACTGGCGCAACCGCTTAGCGGTACGAGCGCCGCCGCCAGTATGAACAAATGTCGTCGCATGGTAGCTCCCACTTCATGAGAAATATTCAAAGGCATGATCAGCGGATAGTGTGGTGGCAGCCACGGCCTTTTTCCAGCATCTCACGCGACAAAAAGATGATCGAATTATCCCGTACTCGACTTTCGCTGCCTGTTGGTCGCTGTGTCATGAAGGCGTTGTTACTAAGCGCACTGGCCGCCATGCTGGTTCCGCAATGTCAGGCAACACCCTCATCGGAATCCTTGCAGCAGCACAGCGCTAAGGCGCAAACCGTTACCCTGATTATCTACCATCAGGCTGGGGTCGATCGCCGTCAGTTGATCAAGGCGATCGAGCGTTTTGATGGCAGTGTGGTCTATCAGCTCGACAACATGCACGCCTTGGTTGTCAGGCTGCCTGCTAACAAGGCGAAGAAGGCAGCACATGACCTGCGCCAACGCTCCGAAGTGCTGTCGGTATTGCCCGATCGAATGCAGCCGCTGAGCGAATCGAGTTCTGCGCTATAGGTGATAAGTGAGCGCAGGGGCTGCTGTTCGGGCCTAGCGACCGCTGCGACGAGAAGGGCGATCGTTACCGTGGCCAACCACCTTGGCAGGAATGCCGGCAGCCGTCGCGCCGGGCGGTATCGCTTGCAACACCACAGCGCGTATCTGCTGCCATAGCGTATCTGCATGATTGGAATAGGACATCGCTGTGCTTGCGCCGCATAATAGGAGTGAATTTCAGCATACTTATCAGTGTGAGACAGCAGCGACATGAACACCAGCATCAGGGCCGCGAAAGAGACCGACATCGCGACGATTACCGAGATATACAACGACGCGGTCGCAAACACTACCGCCATCTGGAACGACCGACAGGTCGATGAAGCCAATCGGCTGCGCTGGCTGCGCGAGCATGAGCAGCAACAATTCCCGGTGCTGGTCGCTATAGATGAGCAACAGCAGGTGGTGGGGTATGCCACTTATGGTGCGTGGCGGGCCTTCGATGGCTATCGCTATACCGTGGAGCATTCGGTGTATGTGCATCGCGATGCGCGGGGAGGCGGCATTGGAAAACAGCTGATGCAGGCGCTGATTGAGCGAGCGCGTGATCAGGGCTTACACGTTATGGTGGCCGGCATTGATGCCAGTAATCGCGCTTCCATTGCGCTTCACGAAAAGCTGGGCTTCAAGCAAACGGGGGTACTACCGGAGGTGGGAACCAAGTTTGGGCGCTGGCTGGACCTGGCCTTTCTTCAATTGGTGTTGCATAAGCAGTAGCGATAGCGATTGGCGAGCCAAAAAAAGCGACCTGAGAGGTCGCTTTTTAGTCTGCTTACTTCTTGTTGCCGAAGATGCCGCCTAGCGCATCTTTAGCAGTATCGACGGCGTCGGCCACTTTATCCTTGGCCTGTACGACTTTGTCGTAAGTTTCCTTGTACTGGTTGTCGCTGTGCTGTTCGTCACCTTGTTGTTCGCTGCCTTGTTGTTCGGCAGAAGGCTGCTGGGATGCAGTGTCAGCATCCTGCTGAGGTGCGTCGTTGCTATTCTGCTGGTTGTCGTCGCTCATGGTGAATCTCCAGTCACTAAGGATGAATGACAAGCTTCTACGGTGAGGGCGCGTTTATCGCCTTCCTTGCGTCGCCCCAGAAGAGGGTGCTACCTATGAGTATGGTGATTTATGGCGGGTATTCAAGAGCGCCACAGCATGGTCGTTGCGGCAAAATGATCAGCTTGCCGTGAGTCGCGGCTGGTGGCGACGTTACCTATGCAGCCTTATGCGGCATAAATCTCGGTCGAAAACGGTGGCACAACAGGCTTTCTGGGATATTCTTGGGCATCACCATCCAACGGGAGAAGCTCGTGAAAGACAAGCGTTATGCAGCGGTAGCACTGGTCGCCGCCATTGCCAGCCTATTGATTCAGGGCTTTATTGAACTTCACTGGTTGCCGCGCTTTCTGCTGTCGTTTGGCGTGGTGGGCATGGCCTGCTACATCGCGCATAGCCTGCTCCGGAACCGCCCAAGCCAGCCCGATCAAGATCACGACTCACACTGATGCAATCACCTAATTGGCTGATGGTCGCGTTGGTTGCTGGAGCGGCATGCCTAAGCGCGGGCTGTGCATCCCTCGATCAATCCAACGGCAAGTTTGCTGCGCATTCGGGGGTGCATGCGGTGCGCGCGACCAATCAGGGAGAGCTTGAGCGCCGCTCGCGAGCGCTCTGCCCTGATGGCTATCAGGTGATGTGGCTGGATCGGGATTTTCTCGACTGGCAGTCATCGATTCAGTGCAAGCCTGCTCAGTAATGAGTCTCCCGATGAGAGGGCTGTCCCTTCGTTATGGTGGAGGCAAGCCAGCGATGGCCTGAATCTTTCTATCGCACATAAAAAAGCCGAAGGCATATGCCTTCGGCTTTTTCGTCTTGCCTCAGCGAGCGCCGAGGCAAGTGGCAACGAGGCTACTCCTTGCCTTTTTCAGCCTGCTGTTGCTCTTCGGCCTGCTGCTGCTTATAGAGCTCTGGGTGTTCATAGATCAGATTATCGCGACGCATCTCAAGGCGTTCGATTTCACTGCTGATGTCTTCCACCTGCTCTTCGATGGTTTCGTGGTGCTCGGCCAGTAGCTCTTTGGCCTCTGCCTTGTCGGCAGCGGCAGGGGTAGAGCCGATCAGGCGCTTACCAGCAGTTTCACGAGTGCACAGGATGGTGATGGCACCAATAACGCCGCCCAGCATCAGATAGTAGGCCGGCATATAGAGGTTGCCGGTCGCGCTGATCAACCAGCTAGTGACCAGCGGAGTGGTGCCGCCGAACAGTGACACCGACACGTTGAAGGCAATCGCCAGCGCACCATAGCGAATTGCCGTCGGGAACAGCGCTGGCAGTGTCGATGGCATGGTGCCGGTGAAGCAGTTGAGCGTGAGGCCCATCATGATCAGGCCAGTCAGAATCAATGCTTCGTTACCAGTTTGAATCATCCACAGCTCGGGCACTGACAGAATCAGCGCGGCCATACTGCCGAACAGGATAACCGGTTTGCGACCTACCTTGTCGCTCAGCGCACCCACCACCGGCTGCATCACCAGCATCACCAGCATTACGATCAGTACCAGGTAGGTACCGTGGTCCTGGCTGTAGTTGAGGTTAGCCGACAGGTAGGTAGGCATGTACGACAGCAGCATGTAGTCGGTAACGTTGAACACCAGTACCAGTCCAATGCAGACCAGCAGCGGTTTCCAATGCCCGGTTACCATGTTGACGAATTCGTTCTTCTGGGTCGGCTCAGAGGCGGCTTGCTCGGCCTGATCCTGGAAGGCAGGCGTTTCTTCGAGCTTGGTACGCATGTACAGGCCGATGATGCCCAAAGGCCCAGCTACGAAGAACGGGATACGCCAGCCCCACGAGTGCAGGTCGTCGGTGGGCAGCATGGTGGTCAGAATACTGACAATGGCCGCGCCGAGGAAATAACCGCTGGTGGTACCGAATTCGAGCCAGCTGCCCATCAAACCGCGCTTACGGTCAGGGGAGTATTCCGCGATGAAGGTGGCTGCGCCGCCGTATTCACCGCCGGTCGAGAAGCCCTGCACCAAACGCGCCAGCAGCAGCAGAATGGGTGCCCATACGCCAATCGTGTCGTAGCTGGGGATAAGCCCGATACAGAAGGTACTGACCGACATCATGATCATGGTCAGGGCAAGAATTTTCTGCCTGCCGACCTTATCGCCCAACGGGCCGAATACCATGCCGCCAATGGGGCGGATCAGGAAGGCAACGGTGAAGGCGCCAAAGGTGGCCAACTGGCGGATGGTGGGGTCGGCACCGGTAAAGAAGACATCGCCAATAACGACGGCGAGATACGCATATACGCCGAAGTCGTACCATTCCATGGCATTACCCAGCGCTGCCGCGGCGACCGCTCGCTTCAGCGTTGAGTTATCGATAACGGTGATATCTTCCAGCCGCAAGCGCTTTTTGCGTCTGCGTTTTTTGTGCGCGTGCTGGCTTTCGTTCAGTGATGCGCTTGAGCTCATTCAGTCACTCCTTATGCTGTTCCCTTGCAAAGGGGAGAGAGTCAGGGCAAGCAAATTAGTATAGCAGCTTGAGATAAGTAATCCATAAGCATCCCCGAAGCCCCAGGTATGCTTTTTTAGAAATATTAGCGATGAATCATGACACACCGAGGTCGTTGGTCAGTGCGTTTTCGACGAGATCTATGCGCGTCTTCAGTTCGTCATTATTCTGGGCGAGCACGGTAACGTGACCGATCTTGCGCCCCGGGCGAGGAGCCTTGTTGTAATCGTGAAGACGTACACCTGGTATGGCCAACAGGGCGTCCGCTGAGGGCATGGCGCCAATGATGTTCAGCATGGCGCATGGTGTAATCAGGTCAGTGGTGCCCAGCGGCAGTCCGGCAACGGCGCGCACGTGGTTCTCGAACTGACTGGTTTGCGCGCCCTCAATGCTCCAGTGGCCGGAGTTATGCACGCGAGGCGCAATTTCGTTGGCAATAAGGCCTTCTGACGTGACAAAAAACTCAAAAGCCATCACGCCAACGTAATCGAGCGCATCCATTACCTGGCCGGCATAGCGGAAGGCGTCCTGCCGGAAAGGGTGCTGCTGGCGTGGAATTGCACAATGCAGTATACCAGCGCGGTGCTCGTTTTCGCTGAGGTCCCAAAAACGCGTCTCGCCATCGCGGCCGCGCACCGCAATCACTGACACTTCATGATCGAAATCGACGAAGCCTTCCAGAATGAGCGGCACGCTGCCCAGCTCTTCGAAGGTACCGGCGATGTCCTGCTCGCTACGCAGCACTTTCTGGCCTTTGCCGTCGTAACCCAGCGTACGCGTCTTGAGCACTGCCGGCAGGCCAACCTTGGCGACGGCTTGCTCGAGATCGCACTGGCTATCAACGCGGGCGATGGGCGGTAGCGGAATATCCAGCGACGCAAACAGCGACTTTTCGTGCAAACGATCGCGCGATGTCTCCAGCGCCGTGGCCGGGGGGAAGGCCGGTCGATGGCTGCTGAGCTGTTCCAGCGCACGCGGTGATACGTTTTCAAACTCGAAGGTAACGACATCAGCGCTTGCGGTCAGCGCCTTTAGCGCATCGGCATCATTCCAGTCGGCGGTCAGCAGTGCGCCATAGGGAGCAGCGCAGGGGGCTGTGGCTGGATCAAGGAAAGTGAAATCGATATTCAGCGGAGCGCCTGCTTGCGCCATCATCTGGCCTAGTTGCCCAGCGCCCACGATACCAATGTGCATCACTCTGCTCCTGTTGTGTAGAAACTGCGGTGTTTTTGTCGGTAATTGGTGCCATGTACATGGCGATTCGAATATCCAGCGGTTAGCTTGCGCGCGGGTCCGGGTTATCCAACACGCGCTGGGTTTGCTGCTCGCGGAAGGTCTGCAGCGCTTCGCGCACCGCGCTATCGGTGGTTGCCAAGATGGAAGCCGCCAGCAATGCGGCGTTAATGGCTCCTGCGCGGCCAATCGCCAGTGTTGCAGTAGGTACGCCAGCTGGCATCTGTACGATCGACAGCAGTGAATCCACGCCCGACAGAGTGCTGGATTTCACCGGTACGCCGAGCACCGGTAGCCAGGTTTTGGCCGCGCACATGCCCGGCAAGTGCGCCGCGCCGCCAGCCCCAGCGATAATCACCTGTAGCCCTCGGTCAGCGGCCTGCTCGGCGTATTCAAACAGCAGGTCAGGGGTACGATGCGCCGACACCACCTTTACCTCATGTTCTATGCCGAGTTGCTCCAGCGTGGTTGCGGTATGGTGCATGGTGTCCCAGTCGGAGCTGGATCCCATGATGATGCCTACTCGTACGCTCATTGTTGCTCCACTGTTCTCAAGGGTGCCATGCATTGGGCGGTGGTTGCGGTGTGTGCAATGTCGAAAGGCGGCTCGACGCACTCACTGCCGAGGCGCGCGAACCGCGATCGCTGAAAGGGCCAATACAGCTGGAAGGGGCGGCTTTCGTTCACTGCGTTAAAGAATCCGCCAGTCTACCACCGCCACAGAGATAACTTCACGTATCGTTGCCCGGCGGCGTCGAAAACGCTCAGATACCTGCCTCAAAACGCACATGCCCCAGGGGGTTACCCCGGGGCATGTAAAGCGCTAGCGGATAGAGGTGCTAGTCATCCTTGAGCGATGCACGAAGCTTCGCTACGTCGGACGGTGACACCGCCTCTGCCGAATTGCCCCAGCTGTTACGTACAAACGTCAGCACATTGGCAATCTGCTCGTCGCTCATGTTCCAGCTAAATGCCGGCATCGACGGTGCAGTCGGCGCCGCGTCGGTGGCACCTGCGCGTGAACCGGCCAGCACCACACGGATCAGTGAGGTTGGGTCGTCCTGACGCATCAGTGCGTTGTTGGCAAGGCGCGGGAACAGTCCTTCAACGCCGCCGCCGTCAGGAGTGTGGCAACCTGCGCAGCGATCTGCGTAGATGTGCTCACCCGACTTCATGCGGTCGTCGTCGGTGGCAATCGGGTCGGGCGGCGTGGTCTGGTGATCGCCGTCTTCCCCTTCCTTCAGATAAGTGGCAACGGCCTGCAGATCCTTCTCGGTCCAATACTGCGACGAGTTGACGACTTCTTCTGCCATCGGCCCTGAAGCGATATCGAACTTGTTCTTGCCGTCTTTCAGGTAGTCCACCAGATCCTGTTTGGACCACTCGCCAATGCCTTTGTGGTCATCTGGCGTGATGTCGGGCACGGTCCAGTTTTCCAGCAGGCTGGACTTCAGGAACTGGCTATTCTTGTCGCCGCCAATCAGGTTTTTGGGCGTATGGCAGGTGCCACAGTGACCAAGACCTTCAACGATATAGGCACCGCGATTCCATTCCTCTGATTTGTGAGGATTGGGTTTGAATTCGCCTTTGCTGAAGTTGATCATGTTCCAGCCAATCAACGACAAACGCACGTTGAAGGGGAAGGGCAACTGGTTGGCAACGACGTCATTATCGACCGGCTCTACCGTGTGCAGGTACGACCACATCGCGCGCAAATCCTTCTCGGTCACCTTGGTATAGGCCGTGTAGGGCATTGCGCCGTACAGGTGGCCAACCGGCGCCTTACCTTCCGTCATCGCGCTTTTGAATTGCTGGAAGTTCCAGTTACCGATGCCGGTCGCCTTGTCAGGCGTAATGTTAGGCGCCACCAGCTTGCCAAACGGCGTTTCCAACGCTACGCCACCCGCCATCGGCTTGCCGCCAGGCTTGGTGTGACAAGCCGCACAGTCGCCGAGAGTGGCTAGATAGTGGCCTTCTTGCACGGTATCGAAATCGGTCGAAATGCCGTAGCCATCATCGCTATCGGCAGCGCTTGCCGAGGTCGCCGCAGCAAGCGCCACGGTGCCGCCCAGTAGAGTCATCAGCAGCTTGTTCATCCGATCATCTCCCCCGGGTTTTTCAAATAAAGACGGCGAATGGCATCGGCAGCCTTGTAGGCTAGCGCACCGACGGTGCCGGTTGGGTTAAAGCCGGGGTTTTGCGGCGCAGCAGATGCACCGACCACGAACAGGTTGGGGATGCCCCAGGTTTGCAGGTGTTTGTTGACCGAACTGGTGCTGGGGTCTGAGCCCATCAGGAAGCCACCGGTCATGTGTGAAGACTGGTAGCTCTGGTTGTTCCAAGGGCGCGTGCGGGGCGTTTTCACCACTTGGTCAGCGCCCATGTGCTCACCGATTTCACCGATCTTGTCGGTGACGTAGCGCGCCATCCGAATGTCGTTGTCGGGGAAGTCGAAGGTCATGCGCAGCAGCGGATAGCCGTGCGGATCCTTGTAGGTAGGGTCGAGCGACAGGTAGTTGCCTTGCTGGGCGTAGCTGCTCGCCTCGCAGCCAACGCTCATGTTGCCAAGGTAGTTCTCCTTGACCGCACGCTTCCACTGCGCCCCCCATTTGGGGGTGCCGGGCGGCACTGGCGTATTGGCGATGGGGGCTGCTCCGATGGGGGTAACGCGCGTGCTGCCGCCGCCGAAGAATCCAAGGCCAGAGTGGTCGAAGTTATCGTTGTTAAGCTCATCGATGCCCATGCCCACTGCACCGCCGCCAATGAACGGATTGAAGTTCTTGTCCTTGAAGAACAACTGCGCGTTGTTGGCAGTCTGGTAGCAGTAGTTACGACCGGTGGTGCCCTTGCCCGTGCGCGGATCGTAGGGTTTGCCTACGCCGGAAAGTAGCATCAGGCGCACGTTTTCAAGAATGAACGCAGCGACAATTACCAGCTCGGCAGGCTGTTCCCAGGTACGTCCGGAGGCGTCGCTATAGATGACGCCTGTGGCGCGTTTGCCAGAGCTATCGAGGGTGACGCGATGCACTTCACTGTTGGTTTTGGCAACGAAGTTGGACTTGCGAATTAGCGCCGGAAGTATGGTGGTAATGGCACTTGCCTTGGAGTAGTTAGCGCAGCCGTAGTTGGTGCAGAAACCACAATAGGTGCAGGGCCCCATGGTAACGCCCAGCGGGTTGGTGTAGGCGCGTGAGACCAGCGAAGAGGGCACGTAATAAGGCTTATAGCCCATGTCGGCAGCGGCCTTCGCGAACAGGGTCGGGCCGTAGGGCTGCTTCAGCGGTGGGTTGGGGTATTCGCCGGAACGTGGCCCCTCATATGGGTTACCCCCTTCCTGAATTTCGCCCTTGATGTTACCTGCCTTGCCTGACGTACCGGCAATCGCCTCGAACTTGGCGTAATGAGGCTCCATCTCATCCCAATCGGTGCCCCAGTCCTGTAGCGTCAGGTTCGAGTCGTTATAGGCCTTCTGGCCGTAGCGCTCGATCAGGTGGCTTTTCAGACGGAAGGTTGAGGGGTCATAGCGGTAGGTAATGCCCGCCCAGTGGTTGCCCGCGCCGCCAGTACCATTGCCAGGGTGGAATGAGCCCCACTGGCGCATTGGCAAGGCTGTTTGGGAAATGTTGTTGCGCATCGTGACGGTATTCTGGCGGGTGCGCAGCATCAGTTCCTGACGTGCGTTATAGCGCAGTTCATCAGGTACCGTCGCGATGTTGAAATCCTGTGCGGTATCGCGCCAAGGGCCGCGCTCGAAGCCGATGACATTGAGACCTTCTTCGGCCAACTCGTGGGCAAGGATAGAACCTGCCCAGCCAAGACCGACGACTACAACGTCGGTAGCGGGTAATTTCGTTGCCATTATACGTTATCCCTGATGGTTCCAATGAGTGCCGCCACTGATACTCAGAGGCTCCAGATCAAGCGTTTGGTTATGTTTTTCGACGTAGTCGCGGTAGTCGTAGCGGGCGCCCGGGAAGCCAATCATTTTCCACGACACCATATCCTTGTTGCCGCCGTACACGGGGTCAGCAAAGAAGCCTTCCTTGGTGTTTTGCAGCACTAGCGCGAAGAAATCGGCGCTCGGATATTTTTCGAAGTGGATGTCGCCCTTCTCAAGCGCGCTCAGAATCTGATCCTGCTGATCGCCCTTGAGGTCCTTGAACGATGCTTGATGTTTCGATTGACAATACTGTTCAAGTTCGGCAAGCCCGAATCGATAGCGCTGCTGCGGAACGAGCGGGGATTGGTCGCCCTGGGCAGGGACGCCCTTACCGAAGGGCGGCTCCATGTAAAGCCGTGAGAAAGTACCGAAGAAACCGTTCAATTGGCGGTCAATAAACACCGCGCAGCCTGCTTCCTTGCCGCCGATGCTGAGCTCGTCTGCGGGAATCAGTCGATCAACAATGGCCTCAACGGCGGCAGCTTCATCAGCGTTGAAGAATTGCCAGTCGTCGCTGTGTTTAGCGCTGGGAGGAGGGCTGTGAGCGAAAGGGCTCCATTCAGGTACTTGGGTGAAGGTTAGTGCTGAGGCTTTGCTGCTGGCAGCGGCTGCAAACGCAGTGGCTGCACTGGTAGCGAGCACCTGGCGTCGTGTAACGCCAACTCGAGCACCAGAGTCGTTACTCATGGAGCGTCCCCTTGCTTATCACGGTAATTGCCGGTTTCCGCGTAGCGCGCCAACGCTTGCCTAACCTGTTGGAGCGAGACGCGCTGACAGGTGTTGGGCGGCGGAAAATTGTTAGGAGGGTAATGATTACCCGGATTCTTAAATACAAATTACCTGATCGGCGGCAGTGATGGCAACGCTTGTGTCGCTTACAGGTGTCCGTAATACCCTCCCAAAATCGCCTCATAGTGTAGCTCGGTAATATTAAACTTTCCGCAAATAGCGGTTAACTCGAAGTTAAAATTCGCGATTGGTTGATTACTTTCTATCTGTAGGTTTCATGGGGCTGGCATGACATTTCGCCGCTGCAGTAAGGGCGTCACCAACGGTCGCTAGCGCGAGGTGCGTCGCTTGCGCCCCGTTGAGCGCCACGATGAGCGGTCGATGATAAAAATCACCTATCGGAGCACGGCCGCGAAGGCTATCAACAAGGGAGCAAAATTAATGATGTCATGATCGCCGTATGGACTGTACATTGTTGGCATAAGGTGCCGTCGCTCAGGTTCAAGGAGCCTTAGCGAGGGTCTTGTCGCTCGCTGTTGGCGATATTCTTTCAGTACTACCAGGAGGTTTGATAATGGCCGCTGTAGATAATATTGCTCTTGAACGCATCGATGGCAGCGCTGCATCGCTGTCCGATTTCGCTGGCAAGGCGTTGCTGGTGGTCAATGTAGCGTCCAAGTGTGGTTTGACGTCTCAATATGAAGGGCTGGAAGCACTCCACGCGCACTACAAGGAGCAAGGGCTGGAAGTGCTGGGCTTCCCGGCCAACGACTTCCTCGGTCAGGAGCCGGGTTCCAACGAGGATATCCAGGAATTTTGCCGCGGCACTTTCGGTGTGCAGTTCCCGATGTTCAGCAAAATCACCGTGTTGGGTAGCGACAAGCATCCGCTTTATAAAGCGCTGATTGATGAAGCCCCTGGCAAACAGTGGGCGGAAGGCAGTGGCTTCAAGGAGAAAATGGCCGACAAGGGGCTGCTCCCGGACGATGAGTCTGAAGTCAGCTGGAATTTTGAGAAGTTCCTGCTTGATCGCGACCACCGTGTGATTGCGCGGTTCGCGCCCGACGTTACGCCAGACGCCGAGGTACTGGTGAAGGCGGTGAAGGAAGCACTGCAGTAACAGCACGCTCGATTTATTGCGCTAACAGTAAAGCGGGGCACGTTAATAACGTGCCCCGCTTTGCGTTGGTTAGCCTTAAGTGAACGGCGTTACAGGTTGTAGCCGCGCTCGTTGTGCTGTGCCAGATCGAGGCCGATGTCTTCCTGCTCTTCGCTAACGCGCAGGCCCAGCGTTTTATCGATCAGCTTCAGCAAGATGAAGGTAATCACGCCGGTATAGACGATGGTAAACAGTACGCCCTTGATCTGAATCCAGAGCTGCAACCCGATGTTGGTAACGTCGCCGAATCCACCCAGCGCGGGAGCGGCAAAAATACCGGTAAGCACCGAGCCGAGAATACCTGCCACACCATGCACGCCGAAGACATCGAACGAGTCGTCGTAGCCAAACGCCCGCTTCATGCTGGTGGCGGTGTAGAAGCTAACCACGCCAGCAATCAAGCCCAGCACAATCGCGCCCATCGGGCCGCAGGTGCCTGCTGCAGGAGTGACTGCCACCAGACCTGCGATAGCGCCTGTCACCATGCCTAGCAGAGTCGGTTTGCCGGTTTTCAGCCACTCGGCGCACATCCAACCCAGTGCCGCTGCCGAGGTTGCCACCTGTGTGACCAGCATGGCCATGCCTGCGCTGCTGTCGGCGGCACCGGCTGAGCCGGCATTGAAACCGTACCAGCCAAGCCACAATAAGCAGCCGCCAATCATGGTGAAGATCAGATTGTTGGGGGCCATGTGCAGGCTTGGATAGCCTTTGCGCTTACCCAGCACCAGACAGGCCACCAGGCCCGCGATACCCGAGTTGATATGCACCACCGTACCGCCGGCAAAATCGATCACGCCATCGTCGGCCAGCAGTGCTCCATCGCCGCCCCACACCATGTGAGCGATCGGGAAGTACACGAAGGTAACCCACAGCCCGCTGAACCACAGCACGGCGGAAAATTTCATGCGTTCAGCGAATGCACCAATAATCAGCGCGGGCGTCAAAATCGCGAAGGTCATCTGGAACATGATCCAGACACTTTCGGGGAAGGTGTCCTGAAGGCTATTAAGGTCAAGCCCCGACAGGAACGCGCGATCAAATCCACCGACAAAGGAGTGAATGTTGATGGAGTCGGCACTCATGCCGGTTGTATCAAACGCCAGTGAGTAGCCGTACATTACCCAGATGATGCTAACCAGTGCGGTAATGGCGAAGCTTTGTGCCAATACCGACAGAATGTTCTTTGAACGCGCCATGCCACCGTAGAACAGGGCAACGCCGGGTATTGTCATCATCAGCACAAACACCGTTGCCACTAACATCCATGCGGTATCGCCGCTATTTAACTGCGGCGTTGACGCTTGCGCCAACGCTGTCAACGGCGCAGCGCCGACTAATCCGGTTAATGCTAACAAGGCGCGTTTTACAGACATTGTTGGAATCACTCCGCACTCGTGGGGTTCCGGCGCTGCTCTGGCTGTCGTTAGGGAGGCAGGAGAGGTGCCGGAATTCGTCTAATGGTGTTCTATAGGTAGCAGTAGCACGAATCTTTCCATTTTTAATAAAAGTTAGCGTTATCAGTGGGTTATTTATTTTCATGGGTGCGGGGGAGTAGGTAGAAAAGAGGCGGGAGGCTGATAAGAGAAATGGGCGAAAGAAAATGGTGCTTTCAACTGCGCGCAACGCACCTCTTTGGTGCATCTGCTTGTCGAGGCCAGTTGGCTGTTGGTTTCGTCCGCCGTGGCGTCAGGTGTCATGCCTTAAGGGTATTCGATAAGACGTGATAGACGGCTGGTTAAAAGATAGACAATTTCGCTCTTTTAAGGTATTTTCCGCGACATTATTGATCGCAGTCTATGCAGATGTTCACCGTCTTTGAGCGGGGGGCAGGTTGAATGCTACCCGGTTTTTCGACGGCGCTCTGCGCAGTGAATTGAAAGCGATTGATGAACGTTGCCTTGCTTATGTTGTCAGGGCTGATAGCAGTTTTTCCAACAGGAATGTTCGACATAGTGACCGCCTTTGTCAGGCGCAGCCAGGAAAGTTTATTTACATGTGTTCATATTTATTTAGATCGTTTTTTTCGTCTGCCGCTGGGCGGATGCTCGCGTTGTTTTTTGCCTTCTTCTCCTTTGCTGTTATCAGCGTTGTTTCCATTCCTCATGCCGACGCTCAGGAAACTGTCATGCGTGGCAGAGCCTCTTTCTATGCTGACTGGTTCGAAGGTCGTACCACTGCTAACGGCGAAACTTTCAGCAATAACGACATGACCGCCGCTCATCGTAGTTTGCCCTTCGGTACCAAGGTTCAGGTCACCAACTTGCGCAATGGTCGCAATGCAATCGTTACAATTAACGATCGTGGTCCTTACGTGGGCAATCGATTGATCGACCTTACTCACAAGGCCGCCAGTCGTTTGGGTATGGTGGAACACGGCGTGCAGCAGGTGCGTCTTAAAGTGCTCGATTAATTAAGCGCTTGGCAGATAAACAGTTTTAGCGGGAAAACCGCAGTGAATAGCGGCGTCCGTGTATAGGGGCGCCGTAGTAGTAGGGCGTCTCGTCATTACAAGCGAGAATTAATCTCGCCATTCAGAGAAAAAATCATGACATTCAGCAAGGGAATCTGGCTGTCGGCTATCGCCGTTGCCGCTTTGGGCGTTTACTCCTCGTCGGCGTCTGCCGCAGGAGGCTCCATGTTTATCGTTGGCGGGCAGCTGGCCGATAGTCATTACAAGGGGAAGAGCACGTATAACGGGGACGAGCCTGGCTATTCCGAAGAATGGACGGAGAAAGGTAGTGACGACGTCGCCAGCTATGGCGCCTTCCTTGAGTACGGTAACAAGTACCAGACATGGAAAGGCTGGCTCGATATCTACAACTCGTCCAATACCCCGCTGTTTGATATCAAAGTCAATTATCTGCACGACAAGTACAGCGACGCAGCCGACGCCATGGTGCAACTTGGCTACCGTTTTGGGATCAATCAGTATACCCAGTTCGACCTGCTGTTAAACGGCGGCTATCAGTATATTAACTACAGCCATGATAGTGATGCATGGGCCAAGTCTGCACATGTCTGGAAGGTGGGCGCGGGTGCCGGTCTTAACGTGATGGTCGATCGTTATAACGTGCTGCGTGCTGAAGCCGGCGCCAATTACTCGGTCAACGGCAGAATCAAGATGGACGAAGGCGAGAACATGGATACCGACGACAAGTTGGATCCTTACGTCGAGCTCTCCTGGATTAATCAGGCAACCCGCTTTGCCTACATCACTACGCTCTTTTACACCCGCCAGTCGTTCAATATGGACGGCCAGCAGACATACTCGTTTGGCAGTGCCAGCGAGCGATTCGGGGAAGATGCTAAGCGCGACATTATCGGGGTGCGCTTCGGTATCGGCTTCTAAACGCTCGATGGCTCAAGCTTTGCGCCGCTGAGTGATAGTGGCGCTATAGCAAAACGGCCGGAAGTCGCCATAGGCGGCTTCCGGCCGTTGTCGTTTCCGAGAGGGCGCGGGGTGTAGAAGAGGCTAGTCGCTCAATGCATCAACCGGCTGATTAACGCGCGCCTTGACCATATCGCGGTACTGTTCCGGGGGCTTCGGCGTGAGCGAGTGCGCCGGTGGATCGACGTAAATCACCAGCAATCTGGACAGCCAGTAGCGCAGCGCCGTCATGGTGAGCATAGCGGGCCACACCTGTCGTTCGCGCGCTGTGAGCGGGCGCTGCTGCTGATAGGCGTTGAGAATTGCTTGATAGCGTTCAATATCGAGCTCGCCGTGGGCATCGCTGCACCAATCGTTGATCACAATGGCAAGGTCGAACAGCAGATCGCCGGTGCACCCATTATAGAAGTCGATCAGGCCGCTCAGGCTGTCGCCTTCGAACATTGTATTGTCACGGAATAGATCGCCATGTAGCGCGCCTTGCGGCAGCTCATTTGATGAGCGCGATGAAGGCGCCAGCTGCTCCTCGATGGTATCGAAGGTATCGAGCATCAGTTGGCGATCATCGTCGCTGAGATAGGCCATGACCTTCGGCATGTTGGCGTCGATCCAACGCAGATCGCGTGGATTGGGGCGCGAGCCGGAAAATCCCTGGCTGCAGCGGTGCATCTGCCCCAGTGCATCGCCGATGGCCGCACACTGTGCCACGCTGGGGTGCTCAGGATGGCTGCCGCCCAGTCGTGGGAACAGCAACGCTGGACGCTCAACCAGCAGCTGCAGCGCTTTGCCCTGGCGGTCGCGCAGCGGGCTGGCAATCGGCAGCTGGTGTTGATCGAGGTAGGTGAGCAAATCGACAAAGAACGGCAGTTCTTCCACTTCTCCCTGCTCGAATAACGTCAGTACCAGTCGATAGCGATCGGTGGTCACGAAAAATGTCGAGTTTTCCGTGCCGCTGGCAACTTCTTCGAGTTTTTCCAACTGGCCAACGTCAAAGCGTTCTAGAAACGCGCTGACCTGCTCATCGGTCAAAGGTGTGAATACCGCCATCGAGATTCCTGAACGTGACTGAATAGAAGTAGGGCGGAACGCTGCCGCACGTTTGCGTGCCCAGATTCTACCATCATCTCCGCTCAACACGACGAGCGTTGCGGTGAATTATTCTTGCAGTGAAGATGAAAAACGTAACATCGTGCTAATGCTACCAACTAGCGATAGTCCAACGCGGCACCACCACACGCTGGTCATCGTTCTGACGCTGGAAGTTGCCGTCGCCATCGGTATCGACCAGATAATAGGCCGGCGCGTGCGCTGGCTTGATCCTGATCGCGTAAAGCTTACCGTTAACGCGATATTCCTTCACCTCGCGGCCATTATCCTGATGGGTTGTGATATCAGGATCCGGCGCGTCCTGCTGCTGAGTGGACTGCGGTTGTTGAGGCTGCTGCTCGGCTTCAGCCTGCACGTTAGGAATAGCGGCAAGGCTAAGTGCGAGAGAGGCGCTGGCGGCAAACGCTGCACGTTGAGTTAGTGTCATGATCGTGGCCTTTAAAGTCATGCGTTAATTTGAGTGTAGGCCCAATGCGGCGGCAAGGCTATTGAGTTTGCTGAAGCTTGCGCTGCAACGGTGCTTTTTTCAGCATCATGGCACCGCAGCAAGAGGGCATAATGGATGCGCAAGCGGCCGTTTGGCTGACAGCGGATGCTAAAACTCCGCCCGCTAAGTATCATGAGCAGATAGCTTGCGTTTGCTAACGCGTTGCACGCCCTATTTTGGAGTTTCGGATGTCAGCCAAGGCCGCACCCCCCTTTGTGTTTGTCGATGGTTCAGCCTATCTATACCGCGCCTTTCATGCGCTCCCACCGCTCTCTACCAGCAGCGGCCAGCCCACCGGCGCGGTGCGTGGTGTGGTGTCGATGCTGAAAAGCCTGATGCGCGACTACCCTGACAGCCCAATGGCGGTGGTTTTCGATGCCAAGGGCAAAACCTTCCGTGATGATCTCTACAGCGACTACAAAGCCAATCGACCGCCGATGCCGGATGACCTGCGCGCGCAGATAGAGCCGCTGCACGCGTGCGTGAAAGCGTTGGGGCTGCCGCTTTTGAGTATCGAAGGTGTTGAAGCCGATGACGTCATTGGCACGCTGGCGCGCCACGCCACCGAAATGTCGCGCGATGCGGTCATATCCACCGGCGATAAGGACATGGCGCAGTTGGTGAATCAGCACATTACGCTGGTTAACACCATGAAAAACGAGACGCTCGATGTCGAAGGCGTTACCGAAAAATTTGGTATCCCGCCCGAGCTGATCATCGATTACCTGGCGCTGATGGGCGATTCCGTCGATAACATTCCCGGGGTGCCGGGAGTGGGCAACAAAACGGCGTTGGCGATGCTGCAAGGCTATGGTGCGGGCCTGAAGGCGATCTACGACCACCCCGACAAGCTGGCAACGCTGTCGTTTCGCGGCGCTAAAAGTATGGCCGCCAAGCTCGAGCAGCATCGCGATCAGGCGTTCCTCTCTTACGAGCTGGCGACCATTCGTACCGACTGCGATCTGCCGGTGTCGCTCGACGATATGGCGCTGCCAAGCCCCGACCGCGACGCCTTGGTTGAGCTATACACCCAGCTTGAATTCAAAGGCTGGCTTAACGAACTCACCGGCGACGATGCTGCCAGTGCCTCCGGCAGTACGCAGGCCGCGTCGAAAAGTAGCGCGGCATCGGCAGCGAATGCCATCGATGAAGCACTGGTGCCCGCCGACTTCGGCGCAGTGAACTACGGCGCTGTGACCGAGCGTGCTGAGCTGGATGAATGGCTGGCGCGATTGGCAAAAAGCGAGGCGTTTTGCTTCGATCTGGAAACGACCAGCCTGGCCTATATGCAGGCAGAAATCGTGGGTATTGGGGCGGCGCTAACGCCGGGCGAGGCTATCTATATTCCGGTGGCGCATAGCTACCTGGGCGTGCCAGAGCAGCTCGATCGCGATGACGTGCTGAAAGCACTCAAGCCGCTGTTGGAAAACGCGGATATCGCCAAGATTGGTCAGAACCTCAAATACGATATCGAAGTGCTGGCGCGCTACGACATTGAGGTCAAAGGCACGTTGTTCGACACCATGCTGGAGTCCTACGTGCTCAACTCGACCGCTAATCGCCACGATATGGACACGCTGGCGCTAACGCATTTGGGCCACACCACCATTAAATACGAAGAAGTGGCGGGCAAGGGCGCAAAGCAGATCACCTTCGATCAGGTCGAGCTTGCCGAGGCGGTGCCATACGCCTGTGAAGATGTCGATGTGACGCTGCGGCTGCATCAGAAGCTGCGGCCACGAGTCGATGCTGAAGGTTCGCTGGGGCGCGTGCTCGATACGCTCGAAACCCCGCTGATTCCCGTGCTGGCACGCATTGAGCGCAATGGTGTCGAAATCGATTCGACGCTGCTTGCGCAGCAGAGCCGCGAACTGGACGAGCGCATCGAAGCCCTGACCACCAAAGCCTATGAGTTAGCCGGACGCGAGTTCAACCTAGGGTCGCCCAAACAGCTCGGCGAGATCCTGTTCGAAGAGCAGAAGCTGCCGGTTATCAAGAAAACGCCCAAAGGCGCACCATCCACCGCGGAAGCGGTGCTGGAAGAGCTAGCGCTCGACTTCCCGCTACCCAAGCTGATTATCGAGCATCGTGGCCTGTCGAAGCTCAAATCGACCTACACCGATAAGCTGCCGCAGCTGACCGATCCGCACGATGGGCGCATTCATACCAGCTACCATCAGGCCGTGACTGCGACCGGGCGTTTGTCGTCCTCTGATCCCAACCTGCAAAACATACCCGTGCGCACCGAGGAAGGGCGCAAGATCCGGCGTGCCTTCGTCGCGCGCCCCGGATATCTGATCGTAGCCGCCGACTATTCGCAGATCGAACTGCGCATCATGGCGCACCTGTCCGGCGACAAGGGGCTGCTGTCGGCATTTGCTGAAAACCGCGATATCCATGCTGCTACGGCGGCTGAGGTGTTTGGCGTGGCGCTGGACAAGGTCAGTAGCGACCAGCGTCGCAGTGCCAAGGCGATCAACTTCGGCTTGATTTATGGCATGAGCGCGTGGGGGCTTTCCAAACAGCTGCGTCTGGAGCGCAATCAAGCGCAAACCTACATCGACCGCTACTTTGATCGCTACCCTGGGGTGGCACGCTTCATGGAGCAAACACGCGCCCAGGCAGCGGAAGATGGTTACGTAGAAACGGTATTTGGTCGCCGCTTGTACGTGCCCGAAATCGGCTCGCGCAATGCGCAGCGCCGTCAGGCCGCCGAGCGAACCGCGATCAACGCGCCGATGCAAGGAACCGCCGCCGACATCATCAAGCGCGCGATGATCGACGTCGACCACTGGCTCGCCCACGACTGCCAGCACGACGCCATGATGGTGATGCAGGTGCATGACGAACTGGTATTCGAAGTGCGTGAAGCCCATGCCGATGCCTTCATCGATGAAGTGAAAGCGCGTATGCAGGCCGCTGGGCAGTTGGACGTGCAATTGTTGGTAGAAGCGCAGTCCGGCAATAACTGGGAAGAGGCGCATTAACATGGCGAGGCACGGTATCCCAGCGCGCAAGGAGCAGCACGCTGCATGAGCATTCGAGCGCTGCTGATGCGTGAACTGATTCGCCAGACCGCCAAGCGGCGGTTACGCCATAGCGACGATGTGCTGGCACTGCGGCGTGCGCTGGAGCAAAAGAAGCACAACGCCAAGCCGAAGCAGTGGGCCGCCTCGATCGGCTCGCTACCGCTTGGCGAGGTGACTGCCGAACGTGTTGCCGCCGAGAACGCCGCGGCGGCCAATAGTGATGATGCCGCGCTGCTTTACCTGCACGGTGGCGCCTGGGTGGTTGGGGCGCCAGAAGATTTTCGGCCGCTGACGACGCGCTTGGTGCAGCATACGGGCGTTCCGGTGTACGTGCCCGATTACCGCTTGGCGCCTGAATATGCCTTTCCTACTGCGCTTAACGATTGTGAAGCCGCGTATCGTTGTCTATTGGAGCGTGGTATTTCGCCTCAGCGAATCGCGCTGCTGGGCGATAGCGCGGGCGGCAACCTGATGTTCGCCTTGGCACTGCGCCTCAAGCGCCTGGGGTTGCCGCAGCCAGCGGCCCTGGTAGGGCTTTCACCCTGTACCGATTTAAGCGGCAGCGGCGCTTCGTTCAAACGTAACGTGCGTCGCGATGCGCTGCTGCCTGCCGAGCGCTTGAGCGAGTGCATTAGCGCCTACTGTCCCCACCGCTCGCTGGAAGAGCCCGAGATATCACCATTGTTTGGTGATTTGGCGGATATTGCGCCAACGCTTTTACAGGTAAGTGATAACGAAATCCTGCTGGACGATTCTACCCGTATGGCAGAACGCATCCGTGCTGCGGGGGGCGAGGTCGAACTCGATGTATGGAGAGGGCTATGGCACGTTTGGCAGGTGTTTCCCCAGCAAGTGCCTGAGGCGCGGCAAGCGATTGCAAGAATTGCCGAATTTGTCATGGCGCGCTTGGCATGCAGTGAACAGGTCGGCGAATAATGGCTATTAGCACGTTGGGCAAACGCGTGACGCTTGATGCCTTGGCAAAGAGCGCTCCGTCAGCGGAGCCGTGTATTCTCGATCTCAGCGAAGAGGTGGCCGGTTACCGCGAAATAAACGCCGCTGTTGAGGCGTGGCACGCTAACGCGACAGCACCGCTCAAGGTGCGCACTCATCACGCTGCTCACCTCAGGTTTTACGATGATCTGCGTTTTTGTCGCGCGACCGCCGCAGTTGATACGCTGCTGCTATCGGCATGTGAGAGTGCCAATACCGTGGAGCTCGCGGCGATGTCGGGATGCGCCATTTGGCCGCTGATTTCGACGGCGACGGGGGTATTGTCCATCGATAGCATTGCCGCTGCGAAAGGGGTTACGCGGCTGATCATCTGCGAAACATCGCTGTCGCAGGCACTCGGGCTCGAGTCAGGCAGTGAGGGCGAACAGCGTAGCCTGGATGTGTGGCGCGCTCGGATGGTGGCGGTGTCTTGCGCGCATGGACTAGCGGCTCCCGTGCTATGGACACCCTGTGTCAGAGATGGCCGCAGTATCGAGCAGCAGTTGCAGCTAGCAGACGAGATGGGCTTTGGCGGTCAGATCGCCGAATAAACCAGCACTTCATTGCCGTTGTGGTATTGCCTCTGCCCGCTAGCGCGCTGATGCGTTATGCTGGCGTTCAGTAGGGTAAGAGCATCACGGATGCGAAAAGTGGTTAGCGTGTAGCGCGCTGTTGAAATTTGGTTTATCGCACGCATCTAGAAAACAGGTCGGGAATTCTGACAAAACGATATCTACGCACCGCGTAGACGTTTTCTCAGAGTTCCCTTGCTATCCGCAGAATCGCCAGGTTAAACAGGAGTCGGCTTGTAATGATCACAGCCAGCGAAGAGCAGAAGAAAGACAGCAATAACGAAACCTCGGTAACCACCAAGCTGGCCGAGAGCCTGGTTAATGCACGCAAAGTGTTTGTCACCGGTCAGATTGAGCAGAAAATGGCGCGTGAAGTTGTGCAGCAACTGCATGCGCTCGACTACCTCAGCCATGATCCGATCCAGGTGATCATCAGCTCACCGGGTGGTCACGTAGAGTCGGGCGACATGATCTTCGACGCGATTCGCTTCATCGAGTCGCCCGTTATCGTGATCGGTTCCGGCTGGGTTGCCAGCGCTGGCGCGCTGATCTTTGCGGCGGCGGCGAAAGAAAATCGCTATTCACTGCCCAACACGCGCTTCCTGCTGCATCAACCCTCTGGCGGTTTCCAGGGTCAGTCGAGCGACATCGCGATCTACTCGAAAGAGATCATTCGCATGCGTGAACGACTCAACCA
Organism: Carnimonas bestiolae; assembly: GCF_051251145.1. NCBI lineage: Bacteria > Pseudomonadati > Pseudomonadota > Gammaproteobacteria > Oceanospirillales > Halomonadaceae > Carnimonas > Carnimonas bestiolae. Next base: position 60,662 of record NZ_JBPCZK010000012.1, read on the forward strand.
GATTTTCGCCGATGCCACCGGTCAAGCGATTGAGCGAATTCGTGAAGATACCGAACGCGACTTCTGGCTGTCTGCTGAAGAAGCCGTCGAGTATGGGCTGGTTAAGAAAATTGTCGTGTCGGCCAAAGACATCGACTAATCCAGCGCTATACTCATAGCAACGCCCCGCCCCTGTTATCAGCGGCGGGGCGTTTTTTTGGCGTAGTTATAGTGGGGAGCGCTATCGTACGAGCGCACCTTTGACGGTTGCTTAGATTGAGCTTAGGGCTTGCTTGGCGTAACCTTCCAGCCTCATTGGGCGCTCGCGCTGCTGCGGAATTCGTCCCTCGCTTATCCAACTAAACGTCTTTCCGATATTTACCGCTGGAATCCTGAATGCACGCGCTAACAAAAAAATGGCTTAAGGGACTGATATTTACCCTGGTTTTTCTCGTCTTACTGATTACCGCCATTGTGTGGGGCCTTTATTGGCTGCAAACCGGGCGGTTCTTCCAGTCTACCGATGACGCCTATATCAGAAGCGACGCAGTAGCGGTGCGCTCGGAACTTAATGCGCGGGTGGTGGGTGTGCATGTGGAGCACAACCAGCGGGTCAAAAAAGGGCAGCTGTTGGTGACGTTGGATGACCGCGATTACGTCGATAGTCTCAATCAGGCCAACGCAAAACTGGCGGAAGCCAACGCGCAGGTTGTACAGGCGTCTCGCAACGTAGACGCAAGTCGCTCTCAGATTGCCCAATACCAGGCTCAGCTTAGTTCGAGTAAAGCGACTGAAGAGCAGGCGCTTGCGCGTTTCAACCGTACCTTGATGCTAAATAGCCGTGGGGTGGTCTCGCGCCAGCAACTGGACGACGATAGCGCAGATCGGCAGGTAGCCCATGCCAATGTGCAGAGCGGGAATGCTCAGGTAACGTCGGCCCGTCGTCAGCTTGCCGTTCAAGAGGCGGCGCTCGACTCGGCGCGCGCGAGCGTAGTATCAGCGGAAGCAGAAGTTAAAACCGCACGAACTCAGTTGAGCCGCACTCACATCTACGCTCCAGCCGATGGCGTAGTAGGAAACCGCACCGTCGAGGTGGGTACCTACGCGCAGCCGCAAATGGGCCTGTTGCAGCTGGTGCCGGTCGATTCCTTGTATATCGTTGCCAACTACAAGGAAACCCAGATCGAGGATATGCGCATTGGCCAGTCAGTATCGGTCAAGGTGGACGCCTATCCCGACATCGATTATCGCGGTGTGGTCGATAGTATCGCGCCAGCCACCGGCACCGAGTTCAGCTTGCTGCCGCAGGATAACGCCACCGGTAACTTCAACAAGATTGTGCAGCGCGTGCCGGTGCGTATTCGCCTGACCGGGCCCGCCGATCAATTGGGTCGACTGCAGGCGGGGCTGTCGGTGGTACCTGAAGTGGATACGCGCCACAAAGGCAGCAACCAACTGTATGTGCTGCCTGAACCCAACCTCAGTCTGGATGGCTCCGCCAGTCAACTGCCCAATCTATCGCCCGACCAATCGGCGCCTGATGCCAATCACGGTCACTGACCATGAGCAGTCAACACGCGGCAGGGCCGCCCACGTCAATGCCACCGCGCAGCCAGCAACTCGGTTTCTTGGCGGCGATCGTGGGCATGTTCATGGCGGTGCTGGATATCCAGATAGTCGCCAGTTCGCTGAATGAAGTGCAGGCGGGCGTTGCCGCCAGTCGCAGCGAAATTTCGTGGGTGCAAACTTCTTACCTGATTGCGGAAATCGTCATGATTCCGCTGGCGGGTACGCTGTCTCGCGTGCTCTCGACGCGAACCGCGCTGGTCATCTCGTGCGGTGGCTTCACCCTCGCCAGTATCGGCTGCGCCATGTCGACCAGCCTCTCGATGCTGATCGTGATGCGCGTGCTGCAAGGGTTTCTGGGCGGCGCGCTGATTCCCCTGACGCAAGCGGTTAGCTTCGGCATTTTTCCACGCAATCGAATGGGGTCGGTGCAGGCGGTCATGGGGCTGGTGGCAACGTTGGCGCCTTCGATTGGCCCGACCCTGGGCGGCTATGTGACCGAGCACCTTTCGTGGCATTGGCTGTTCTTGCTCAATGTGCCGCCGGGCCTGCTGGCCTGCTGGGTCATGTGGCGCAATCTCGATATCGATAAACGCGAGCAGGGCGCGTTGGGCAATCTCGATTATTGGGGCCTGATCTTCATGGCGCTGTTTTTGGGCGCGCTTGAATTCGTGCTCGAGCAGGGTAACGACGATGGCTGGTTTGGCGACCGCATGATCTTCTGGATGGCGGTGGTAAGCGGGGTGTCCTGCGTATTGTTCTTGTGGCGCGCCTTCACCGCTGAAAACCCGATTGTCGATTTGCGGCTGTTTCGCTTTTTCAATTTCTCGGTCGGCACGCTGATTATCTTCGTGCTGGGCGTGGCGCTATACGGGCTGGTCTACCTGACGCCGCTGTTCTTCGGTACCATTCGCGACTACCCCAGTGTTGATATTGGCGAAGTAATGTTCGTTACCGGTGCGGCGATGTTTGTTGCAGCGCCGCTGCTGGGGCGCTTCGGCGATAAGGTATCGCACCGTACGCTGATTCTCGTGGGGCTGGTAATGGTGGCGACCGGCACCATCATGAACGCCAACCTGACTGCTCAGTCAGGGTTTCACGAATTCCTGTGGCCGCAAATCATTCGCGGTGTCGGCATGATCGCCTGCATCATTCCGGCCTCTCGCATCACCATTGGCATATTGCCAGCGAACAAGATAGGCGAAGGTGCCGGTATGTTCAGCCTGATGCGTAATCTCGGGGGCGCGGTGGGGCTGGCGATGATCGATACTATCCTCGACATGCGCGATCATTACCATTGGCAGCAGCTTATCCCCGCCGTTAACGATGGACGTCAGGCGGTGCTGGAGCGTATCACCCAGTATGAGCAAATATTCCAGGGGGTGACTGCTGACCCGCACACCTCTGCTATCCAGCTACTGGCCCGTAACGTCAATATTCAGGCGCAGGTACTGGCGTACAACGACATCTTCTTGTGGATGGGACTCCTCTATATCCTGCTGATCCCGTTGGCTTTGATAATTCGCTCCCCCTCCCGTGCATGACGATTTGATCTGCGGTACTCTCAAAGTATAAGGATTCGCAATAAACGGCGGATCTTTACCAAAGCAATAAACAAACGAGAGAGAAAAAACTATGTCAACGACTGCACGAGTCAAGGAAATTCTTGGCTGGTACGAGAGCGATAATCCGGGTACCAAAGCCAACCTTGCGCGCTTTCTTAATCAAGGCAAGCTAGCGGGCACCGGCAAACTGGTTATCCTGCCGGTCGACCAAGGCTTCGAGCACGGCCCTGCGCGTTCTTTCGCGGCCAATCCCGCCGCTTACGATCCGCACTATCACTTCAAGCTCGCCATCGATGCAGGTCTTTCAGGTTACGCAGCGCCGCTGGGCATGCTGGAAGCGGGCGCCGATACCTTCGCTGGGCAGATTCCGCTGATTCTGAAAATGAACAGCTCCAACAGCCTCGCGGTGCAGAAGGATCAGGCGATTACCGCCAGCATTGATGACGCTCTGCGTCTAGGTGCGTCGGCCATCGGCTTTACCATCTATCCTTCTTCCGACTATCAGTTCGAGCAGTTCGAAGAAATCGCTGAGCTGTCGCGCGAAGCCAAGGCTGCGGGACTAGCCGTGGTGATCTGGAGCTATCCGCGCGGGCCTGAGCTCGACAAGCCCGGCGAAACAGCGGTGGATATCTGCGCTTACGCTGCCCACATTGCCGCATTGCTGGGTGCGCATATCATCAAGGTCAAACCGCCGACCGAGCATCTCAGCCTGCCGGCGGCCAAGAAAGTCTACGAAGAGCAGAAAATCGACATCTCGTCGCTGTCAGCACGCGTGCGTCACGTCGTGCAGTCGTCCTTCGACGGTCGCCGCATCGTGATTTTCTCTGGCGGCGAAGCCACCGACACAGACGGCCTGATCAATACGATCGAGGGCCTGGCAGATGGCGGTGCCTTCGGCAGCATTATTGGTCGCAACACCTTCCAGCGTCCGCGTGAAGAGGCGCTGCAGTTGCTCGACCAAATCGTCACCATCTTCAAGGACCATGCCTGATCGCTAAGCGGCGATAGGGTAAAGGGCGTAGCGCTTTCGAGCGCTGCGCTTTTTTTTGCGTGGAAAAAGTGGCTGAGTACGAGTGCCGAGTCGATCGATGATTCCCAGTAAGCTGCCTGAGCTTCGTGAGCGGTTAGCCCACGGCTATAGCTACAGGCGCGCAATTGAATAGCGGTACTGTAAGGGCGGCGAGGAAGAAGCGCCACGCGACCGCTATCTTTGGCATAATGAATCAGCCCTTCAGGATGGATACGTTATGACGTCACCAAGTGCCGATCTCTGTTCTTCACTGCAGCAGTTGGATACCCGCCTCGCCTCAGTGGGATTTCGTACCTTGCTGTGGTGCGACTCTCCCAGCGACGACACGATTGCAGCGCTGCTTGCGCATTACGGTGCGCGCGCGCTGTGGGTGGCGAATCAGCGGCCCGAGCAGGCGCCCGACATTAGCTGGGTCCAGCCCGGCCAAGCGCAGCGTCGGTTAGGCGAGGAGACCGATGCTGTGCTGTTTGACGCGCGCGAGGGCATGGACGCAGATGCCTTTGGCGCGCTCTCAGGCACCTTGAAAGCCGGCGGTGTGTTCGTGCTAATCACTAGCAACGTGAGCTTTATTGGCCGCTCCGGCAAGCGTATGCAGCGCTTGCTCGAGCAATCCTCGGCCATCGCGCGCTTGCTCAACGGGCAGCTGACTTTACCTGGCTTCGATAACGCCCCTCAGTGGCAACCCGAGCGTGATAGCGAAGGGTATCTCAGTAGCGATCAGCGCCACGCCGTGGCCGCTCTTGCCTCGCTTAAACGCCGCCGCCCGCTGGTGCTAACAGCCGATCGCGGTCGTGGCAAAAGCGCCGCGATGGGTATTGCAGCAGCGCAGCGCTTACGTGAGAAAGGCGGTACGCTGCTAGTGACGGCGCCCGCCTTCGCTTCAGTGGAGTCGTTGTTTGCTCAGCTTGAGCAGCATGCGCCGGAAGGTCAGCGTGAAGGACACAACTTCGTGCATCCCGATGGTGAGGTACGCTTTCTCGACGCGCTCGCCTTACAGCAAGCCTTGGAGAGTGCCCACCCGCCCGGCGGCGATGGCAGTCTGCTGTTGGTCGATGAAGCAGCGGCGCTGCCGGTAAAGCTGCTGAAACAGTGCGTTGAGCGCTTCCCGCGTATTGCTTTCGCGACCACCACCCACGGTTATGAGGGCAGCGGTCGCGGTTTTGCCATTCGCTTCCGCGATTATCTCGAGCAGCGCACGCCTGACTGGCAGGCGCTGACATTGGATACGCCGGTGCGCTGGGCGCAAGGCGATCCTCTGGAAGCCTTGACCAATCAGCTGTTGTGTCTGAATGGCGAGGTGCCGGAAGGGCCGTTGCAGTTTGACGAAGTGCGCATCGAGCGCATCGATCGCGACCGTCTGGCGGCCAGCGATGCCGCGCTGAACACCCTGTTTGGTCTGCTAGTAACGGCCCACTATCGCACTGCGCCGAGCGATCTGACGCGACTGCTTGACCAGCGCCCGATCTCAATCTGGATTGCGCGCGACAACACACAGCTGCTAGGCGTATGCGCCAGCGTCGACGAAGGCGGCTATACGCCCGATATGGCCGAGGCGGTAACGCGGGGCGAGCGACGTTTACCGGGCGAACTGCTGCCTCAATCACTGGCGCTGCACGAAGGGCTGAAGCAGGCGGCCCAACTGCGCTGGCGCAGAATCATGCGGATTGCCGTGCACCCTGCTGCGCAGCGGCGTGGTATCGCCAGAAAACTCGTCGATGCAGTGGCGCTGGATGCCGCCAGTAAAGGCGTGGCGCTGCTGGGGGCGAGCTTCGGTGCTGAAGCTGGACTGGTGCATTTCTGGTCGCGTCTAGCCTGTTTACCGCTGCGCCTTGGTCTGCGAGCCGAACGCTCTTCCGGTGAGCACGCGGTGATGGTGGGGCGCGCGCTCAATGCCGAGGGCGCCAGCCTGTTTCGGCAGTGCCGTCAGCGCTGGGCGCTAACGCTCGAGGAGCGACTCGCGATGGAACTGCGCGAGCTGGATGTGGCGCTGGTTGATCGGCTAATGCTGCCCGATGCCATTCCTTCCTCGCCCGAACTCGTGAGTGCACTCAAGCGGCTTGCTCAGGCGCATGCGCCGCTTACCCCCTATCGCACCCTGCTGAAGAGCCACTGGGGCGGCCTGCGTGAGCACCTCGACAGCGATGCTCGGCAAGGGCTGCTGGGAATGCTCTACCAGGGCAAGGACGAGCGCTGGCTGGCACGTCGTTTCGAGCAGAGCGGGCGCGCCGCCGGAGAGGCTCTGTGGCGTGAGTGGTGCGCGCAAATGCTCAAACCAGTGCAGCCGGAAGAGTCATGAAGGCAGTCTCGCTATAACCTAACCACGTAACCAGATGCCATTTCGTTAAGGGCATCGGCGCTGACCACGCGTTACAGTAGTGATCGATATTTTTGTCAGGAGAGTTGCATGTCTAACGAAGCCCCGGTCGGGAACCCCAACGAACATCTGGAATCACTATCGCCAGCGCCGATTTGGCACTTTTTTCGTCTGCTGTGTAACACTCCGCGCCCTTCTTACAAGGAAGAAGCGATCCTGAGCAAGATTGAGCAGTTTGCGGAGCAGCGAGGCTTCAGTTCCGAGCGTGATGAAGGTGGCAACCTGTTGGTGAAACGCCCCGCGACGCCCGGCTACGAGCAAGTGCCGGTGGTGACGCTGCAAAGTCACGTCGATATGGTCGCGCAGGCCGATGTCGAACACGATTTCTCGAAGGATCCCATCCTGACCGAGGTGCGCGATGGCTGGCTGTGGGCCAAGGGCACTACCCTAGGCGCTGATAATGGTATCGGTGTGGCGGGGGCGTTGGCGGTGTTGGCCGACGACGAGCTGGTTCATGGCCCGCTGGAAGCGCTGTTCACCGTGGAAGAAGAAACCTCGATGGGCGGCGCATTGCGGCTTGCGCCCAACTGGCTACAAGGGCGCTATCTGCTCAACATGGACTCCGAGGACCGCGGCGAGGTCTATATCGGCTGTGCGGGCGGTGTGCACGTAAAAATCAGCGAGCACTTCGTCGAGCATGAACTGGACTCGCAGTGGACCTTCCTGACACTTTCGGTAAGCGGTCTTAACGGCGGCCACTCTGGCGTAGAAATTAATCAGCAGAAGGGCAGCGCCAACCAACTGCTGCCGCGTGCTCTGCTGGCAGTGCTTGATGCGCTTGAAGAAGGCGCTGTCGCTATCGCGTCCTATCGTGGCGGCGAAATGAGCAATGCCATTACCCGCAGCGCTAGCGCGGTGATCGCAGTGAAAAACGCCGATGTGGCGGCGATTTCAGCTCAGGTGGCCGAACTGGAAGCAACGCTCAAGCAAGAGCTGGCCGAAGTCGACGCTGGGGTTGTCGTGACGGTTAGCGACGAAGTACCCCGTCAGGCCGCGCTATCTGCTGAAGATTCAGCGCGTTTCATCAGGCTGCTTGGCGCACTGCCATACGGCGTTGAGCGCTACAGCGATGAGGTGCCCGGCGTTGTCGAGACGTCCAATAATATCGGTATCGTTGAGCTGGAAGGTGGACGTCTGAGTCTCGACGCCATGGTGCGCTCGCTGCGTGATAGCGCTGCGCTGGCATTGGCGGCTCGCATCGAAGGTCTGGCCAGACTGGGCGGCTTCAGTGCTGAAAGTAGCTCGTTCTATCCGGGCTGGAATCCGATTCCCCATTCGCCGCTGCTCACGCGCTTCTGCGATATTCATACCCAGGTCGAAGGCCACTCGCCAGAGGTCAAGGTGATCCACGCTGGGCTCGAGTGCGGCATTATTGGTGCCCAATATCCCCACCTCGAAATGATCTCGTTCGGGCCGACCATCAAAGGGCCGCACTCTCCCAGTGAGCGGGTTGAGCTGGCCGCCGTTGAGGCGTTCTGGGGGCTGCTGCGCGGCACTATCGAATCGCTCGCCAAGGACCCGCTGCCGGCATGAGCCAACGCCCCGGGCGGCGCTGGGCGTGCCCATCGCTGGCAGTGCCGATGGCCACCGGCGACGGTCTATTGGTCAGGCTGGCGCCGTGGCGCGAAGGGGCATCTTCAGCGCAACTGGTACGTTTGGCCGAGCTGATCGAGCGTTATGGCAACGGCGATATCGACCTCACCCAGCGTGGCAACCTACAAGCGCGTGGTTTCAGCACCGCCAGTGCCAAGCGCTTTGCTGCCGAGCTGAGCCACGTTATGCCGCAGGCTGAGGCGCTGCCAGCGGTAACGCTCGAGCCGAATGCTCAAGGTGGCGCACTGCTTGTGGCACTGCGCGATCGTCTTGTCGAGCGCCTATCGGCGGTACCATTGCCACTCTCGCCCAAATGCTCGGTAGTGATCGAAGAGCAGGGCCGCTATGGCGTGGGCGGGTTGAGTGCCGACCTTCGGCTGCGGATTACCAGCGATGGCTACTGGCTGGGCGTTGGCGGCCGCGCGCGCGAGGCGCGCTGGTTCCGCAGTGCTGAGCAGCATCCTGATAGCCTGCTCGATACCAGCATGGCGCTTTTGACACTGCTCGCGGAAGGCGGCAGCGGCCAGCGCGGACGCGAGCTCAAGCACGCTGAAGCGTTGACGACGCTGCTAGCACAGCAAGGCGCGACGCCAGCGCTGCCGGCTATCGATGGCCAGCCAAGCGAGCTGGGTAGCGGTGTCGACGGTTCACTGTTGGTGGCAGCGCCTTACGGCGCACTCGATGCCGCCACCTTGAGAGCAGTGGGCGAGTGGTGCGCAATGGCTGAGGCAACGCTGTGGCCGCTGCCTCAGCGCCGCTTGCTGCTGTTGCCGCAGCAACCATTGCCCCCTTCCCGCGCACTAGCCGAACTCGGTGCACTGGGGCTGATTACCCATCATGATGATGCTCGACTCGCTATCAGCGTTTGCCGCGGCGCGCCTGGCTGTGCGGCAGCGCACATGCAGACGCGTCCGCTGGCGAATACGGTGGCAGAGGTGATCGCGTCCAGCGGTGGACGGATTCGCCCGGTGCATGTATCGGGTTGTGCCAAAGGATGTGCTCGCCCCAATGATGCCGCGCTGTGTCTGGTCGGGGAGGACGAGTCGAGCATTGCGGTAGTGCCTAACGGACTTGCCCACGATGCCCCCGTCCAGCAACTTACCCTGAATAACCGTAATCTTGCAGCGGCGCTGCGAGAGTTAGTTGTTCAGCGCTGATGTTTGACGGCTGATTCAGTACAATTCCTGCCTGAGTTAACGTGCCCTTATTACCTGGTGTGGCTTAGCGCCGAACCGAGAAAAGAGTTTCCGTTCGATGATCAACGAACGCTATGAATACGAGCGTGACGGCCTGGCCATTTACCAGCGCTCCTTTGCCATTATTCGCAGTGAAGCGAATCTCACCCGTTTCGATACGCTGGAGAGCCATGTCGCGGTGCGCATGATCCACGCGTGCGGCGTTGTTGAGCTTGCCGAGCATATCGAGTTTGGGCACCAGTTTGCCCAGCATGCGCGCCATGCGCTTCAGCAGGGTGCCGCTATTCTTTGCGATGCTGAAATGGTCGAGCGCGGGGTAACGCGCAAGCGATTACCCGCTGACAATCCAGTGCTGTGTACGCTGCGCGACGAGCGCACCGCAGCGCTGGCTCAGCAGCTTGGCACTACCCGCTCGGCAGCCGCCATGGAGCTATGGCACGAGCACATGGAAGGGGCGCTGGTGGTGATTGGCAATGCGCCAACGGCGCTGTTTCATCTGCTCGAAGCCATCGAGCGGGGCGCGCCGCGACCAGCCGCAGTGATTGGCGTGCCGGTCGGCTTTGTCGGAGCGGCCGAGTCGAAGCAAGCGTTGGCAGCAAGCGCGCTGGCATTGCCTTATGCCGTTGTGCACGGGCGCATGGGGGGCAGCGCAATCGCCTCCGCAACCGTTAACGCGCTGGCGAGTGATGCATTATGAGAGCAAGGAGTGAGGGCTCTGCGGCGGCTGGCACGGCGGCGCAGTCCGTGGCGAACTGCGGTACGCTCTATGGCGTTGGCGTGGGGCCCGGCGATCCTGAGCTGATGACAGTGAAGGCCGTTAACGTGCTCGCCAAGGTCGATGTTGTGGCGTACTTCGCCAAGGCCGGCAATCACAGCCATGCGCTGGGCGTTGCCGAGCAGCACTTGTCCCCCGGTGTCGAGCGATTAGCGCTTTATTATCCCGTCACGACTGAAATACATCGCCACGATCCGCGCTATCAGGCGCTATTGGCTGATTTCTACGCAGACTGTGTAGCCCGTCTGGTGCCGTATCTGAACGCTGGTCGCAGCGTGGCCGTTATTGCCGAAGGTGATCCGCTGTTCTTTGGTTCCTACATGCATCTTCATACGCGCCTGGCCGGCCGTTATCCCACCGAAGTTGTTCCCGGAATTAGCGCGATGTCAGCCAGTTGGTCAGCGGCGCAGCTGCCGATTTGTCAGGGCGATGACAGCGTGACGGTGATCCCTGGAACGCTGGATTCCGAGCGGCTACGTGAGCGTATCGAAGGCTGCGATGCGCTAGTGATCATGAAAATCGGGCGTCATTTAGGACGCGTGCGAGAGGTGCTAGCCCAGTGCGGTAAGCTTGAGCGTGCACTTTATATTGAGCGCGTTGCTCAGCCGCAGTGCCGAATCATGCCGCTTGCACAGCAGCACGACGATCACGCGCCTTATTTCTCATTGATACTGGTGCCAGGGTGGCACGAACTGGGCTTCGACTCGCCGCTATTTCACGCCTCGACAGAGCCATCATCATGAGCACCGGTAAACTCAGCGTTATCGGCATTGGTCCGGGGGCTACCGAGCAACTGACCGAAGCGGCGCGTGCGGCACTGGAAGAAGCCGAGCTGCTTTACGGGTACGGCCCTTATTTGGCGCGCCTGGCGCTGGCCGCGCACCAGCGTGCGGTGCCTTCCGACAATCGCGTGGAAGCGCAGCGCGCACGGCATGCCCTGGATGCGGCTGTCGACGGCCATCGGGTGGTGATGGTATCAGGCGGTGATCCGGGCGTTTTTGCCATGGCAGCGGCGGTGTGTGAGCAGATCGAAGCGGGGCCTGAAAGCTATCGTCAGGTAGAACTGGCTGTGGTGCCGGGCATTACCGCGATGCTTGCCGCCGCCGCTGCCTGCGGTGCACCTCTCGGGCACGACTTCTGCTGTTTATCGCTGTCAGATAACCTCAAACCATGGGAATTGATCGAGCGTCGGTTAGCGGCAGCGGCAGACTGTGGTCTGGCAATGGCCTTCTACAACCCAATTTCCTCTTCCCGCCCGTGGCAGTTGGGGCGCGCATTCGAGCTGTTGCGAGAATACCTGCCCTCCCAGACACCGGTCATCTTCGCGCGTGCGGTAACGCGCCCTGATCAGCGCATTCGCATCGCACGGCTTGCCGATGCGCAAAGTGACTGGGCGGATATGGCGACCATGGTGATTGTTGGCTCACCGGCGACCCGGGTGGTGGAGCGCGATGGGCAGCCGGCGCTGGTGTATACGCCGCGCTATGCCTGACATTTATGATGAGAAGGCAGGCCGCGCAGCCAATCAACGGCAGCCTTGATGCTGGAGACGGTCATCATAGGTGGACTGGGCGGGCGCGCCACCATAATGACTGGTATACCCAACTCGCGCGCGGCGGTTAGCTTCGCTTTGACTGAATCCATACCGCTATTCTTACTGACTACCCGATCAATGGCGTAGGCTTCCATCAAGGTGATTTCGTCTTCCAGCGAAAAAGGTCCGCGACAGCGTATGCTGGTGAGGTTGGGTAGCGGAAGATCGGCGGGAAGCGCTTCGATACTGCGCACTATGTAGTGGTGCTGCGGAGCTTGCGCGAAGGTGGCCAGCTGTTGACGCCCTGTGGTGAGCAGCACGGTACGCGGTGTACTGCCCAGCAGTGCGGGCACTGCCTCCAGCGAAGGCACGGTGTGCCAAGCGTCGCCCGGCTGCGGTTGCCAGGGCGGCGGCAGCAAGCGTAGCAGGGGCACGTTCGCGCTAGCGGCGGCTTGCGAGGCATTGAAAGGCATACGCGCGGCAAAGGGATGGGTCGCGAGTACCAAGGCATCGATGGCCTGTTCGCGAAGGTAGCGTGCCAGCCCTTGTGCACCGCCAAAGCCTCCACGCCGCGTTGGCACCGATTGGTTAATCGGCGTTTGCGTTACGCCTGCCAGAGAAAGACGCACATCCAACTGCGGCGCAATCTGCTGTGCGAGCAAGCGAGCCTGCGCGGTGCCGCCAAGAATCAGTACGCGTGTCGCCATGTAAGGTAGGACCCAAAGGATATTAAGGCTTGTATCACTGAAGGGCTTAAGTGCCTTCTCAGGTAACTGCTAAACAAGCCTTCCAAAAGAGTAATCGGTAGTGATCAAGGATAACAGTGCCACCGGCGCGACAGCGAGCGAACGCTCGGCGTGGCTGACCATTATGGGTATCAACGAAGATGGTATCGACGGGCTGAATCCGGTGGCGCGCAGCGCATTGGCGGCGGCGCGGGTGGTATTTGGTGGTAAACGCCATCTGTCGCTGGCGGCGCCTTTGATTCAAGGCGATAGCGAAGTATGGCAGTCGCCTATCGAGAGCAGTGTCGAGCGTATCCGTCAGCTTGCGGGGCAGTCGATTGTGGTGCTGGCGTCTGGCGATCCTTTCCTTTACGGCATCGGTAGCGTGCTTGCCCGTGCGATTCCTGCGGCTGAGATGCAGGTGTTTCCGGCTCCGTCTGCCTTTAGCTTGGCCTGCGCGCGACTGGGCTGGGCGCAGCAAAACACCAGGCTGGTGTCGGTGTGCGGGCGGCCGCTAGCGCAGCTCGATTCGGCCTTGCTGCACGGCTCACGCGTGATGGTGCTGTGCGCGGGAGCAGAATCTCCGCGTCAGATAGCGGAGTATTTATGCCAGCGCGGCTATCAGCACTCCCGTATGACGGTGCTCGAAGCGTTAGGTGGAGCGGATGAGCGGGTGCGCCATTACGTAAGGCTCGGTGCCTTCGACGACAACAATATCCACCCGCTCAACATGGTGGCGCTCGAGCTTTCCAAGGTTGGCTCAGGGCCTAGCGAAGCTGCCGCTAGTCTGGCTCCCGGCCGCCCCCGAGATGACTTTCTTAACGACGGGCAAATTAGCCGTGAAGAAATTCGAGCCACTGTTCAGGCCAGACTCGCCCCGCAGCAGGGCGACTGTCTCTGGGATATCGGGGCGGGTTCCGGGGCGGTTGCGATAGAGTGGTTGCTGCTGGATTCGTCGCTACGCGCAGTAGCGGTAGAGCGTCATCCTGAGCGTTGTCGGCGTATAGAAGCGAACGCGCAACGTTTTGGTGTAGCGGATCGGCTGACGGTAGTGGAAGGTGCCGCGCCCGGCATTATCCATTCGATAACCGCGACGCCAAACGCTGTTTTCATCGGCGGCGGTGCCAGCGCCGAGATGGTCGAACGTATGACTGAAATGCTCGAGCCCGCAGGCCGCTTGGTGACGAATAGCGTCACGCTTGAAAGCGACGCGTTGCTGACCGAGAGCTATCGCCGGCTTGGCGGCACTCTTTCGCGCTTCAGCATCGAGTGCTGTGCGCCGCTGGGTGCGCTAACAGGCTGGGAGCCGGCGCGTTCGATTATGCAATGGTGCTGGCAGAAGCCGGACAGCCACGCGGAGCCGACGCTATGACCGTTCATTTCATTGGTGCGGGCCCGGGGGCGGCCGATTTGATAACCGTGCGCGGGCAGCGCCTGCTTGCAGCGTGCGATCTGTGCCTGTACGCCGGTTCTACGGTTAATCAGGAACTGCTCGAGTATTGTTCGGCTTCCGCTCGAAAGGTGAATACGGCATCGCTCGATCTTCAGCAGCTCGAACACGAATATATGTGCGCGTGGCAGCAAGGCCAGCAGGTGGTGCGGCTTCATTCTGGCGATCTATCGCTTTATAGCGCGCTCGCAGAGCAGTTGAGAGTGCTGGAACGCCTCGGTATTCCCTACACCCTAACGCCGGGCGTTCCGGCATTCGCTGCTGCTGCGGCAGCCATTGGACGCGAACTAACGCTTCCCGAGGTGGCGCAAAGCCTAGTACTAACGCGGCTTTCTGGCCGGGCGTCGAAAATGCCCGAGGGCGAGCAGCTTGAGCATTTTGCCAAAACGCGCGCAACGCTGGCGCTTCACCTAGCTATTCATCGCCTTGATGAAATTGTTGAGCGCTTGCGTCCTTTTTACGGCGAAGATTGCCCCGCCGCAGTGGTGTATCGCGCCAGTTGGGAAGAACAGCAGATAGTTACGGCACCGCTTGCCAAGCTCGTTGAAGCCTGCGCCCAGCACCGTTTTGAGCGTAGCGCACTGGTGCTGGTGGGCCGGGCATTGGGCGAGGTGGAGTTCAATAATAGCGCGCTTTATCGCAGCGATTACTGCCGCCGATTTCGCTGAGCGTATACGCCGCCAAAAATTATCTTCGAAAACGCCTTGCAAAGCACCGAGATGGTGCGTAAAGTACGCCTCCACCGCTGGGGCAGGTCCTCAGCAGTGGGAAGTTAGCGGATTTGTTAAGCCGTTGATTTCCGGAGGTAAAGCGCGGTGTTGTTGAGCTAACGGAAACGTTAACGAAAGCAAAAAAGCGATTGACTTCCACACCGGATTGCGTAGAATACGCATCCACTCGAACGGGGCACGGTTTAGCGCTTCAGTTCGACGCTCTTTAACAAATCGATCAGACAATTTGTGTGGGCGCTCGTTTCGATTCGGACGGCAACGTCACTCACCAC
>NZ_JBPCZK010000013.1:0-65813 GCF_051251145.1 Carnimonas bestiolae
AACCGCCAACCGCCAACCGCCAACCGCCAACCGCCAACCGCCAACCGCCAACCGCCAACCGCCAACCGCCAACCGCCAACCGCCAACCGCCAACCGCCAACCGCCAACCGCGTTCTCCTGACCTGTATTATTCAGGCAGCTGTATGCCTAGCGCACTAAGCGTTGTGATATCCATTTTACCGGATGCGGTGATATGAGACTCGCGCTGGTAGGCTTTCAGGGCACGCCGTGTTTGCGGGCCTAAAATGCCGTCGAGGGGGCCGTAATAGAACTTTCTCACCGTGAGTGCGATTTGAACGCGCAATACCAGATCTGAGAGCGTTTGAGTATTGATGCGCGAGGTGCGCGCCGGTGGGGTGGATGATGGCTCGCTGCCCGCGCTTGATAGTGATTGAACTTCGCGACTGCCGCTATCATACCCCGAGGCGCCGCTGCTCTCATAAGTGGTCGTTCTTGCTGGGGCCGGCGCTGGAGGTGGGGATGGCGGCGGTGTGTAGGAGCGCGCGTACGACCCGCTGTAGTGGGAGCTATGGGAACTATGCGAGCTGTGTGAGCTATGGGAACTGTGCGAGCGGTGCGCTGCGTACAGATTGACGGCGTCCAGTCGATTCAATGGATTGGTAAATTCGGGCGGGACGTCGTTATAGTCAAGCGCCGAGAAATTTTCCTGAGCATCTATGCCTGCATAGGCGGGTTGCAGGCTGGCGATAGGAATAAGTGCTGCCGAATGACTAATCAGCAGTTTCCAACGTTCTTTTAGTTTCATGCGAATGCCTCGGCATATTCAATAAGCTGTTCGTCACTCATCGGATGTACGCCGCGGCTTTGCCAGCGCTCTGAGTGCGATTTGAAAAAGCCTCCACACACGGTTGTTGCTGCACACTGACTGCAGGTATCGATATAAATGTTTTTCCAGTCGGAAATGCTCCGCCGGTAAAAGCGGACGAGCGACGCGTCCAAAATGCACAGGGGCAAGTTATAAATCGACACTGGGATACCCAGGATGTCCAGGTATTCGCAGGCTTCTTTCAGCTTGTCCTGATAATCCAGCGGGTCTATCCAAAGTTGGCCGTAGTTCTTTTTCGCCAGCCCCATGTTCTCTATGCCCATAAACGCGACATGGCGAACAAAGGGCATGTTGCGGAATATGAAGTAGGCCAGTGCTGGTAACCTGTGGACGGTCAGGTTGCTTAATACGACGCGTATTTCAATGCGCTGATGAGCGCGCGCTAGATTATAGATACCTTGAAGAGTCTCGGTGAACGCGCCCGGTGCCTGCACAACGTGGTCATGATCGCGGGCATTGTCTGCGTAGAGCGGAATACCCCACATTAGGCTGGGATGATCGATGTTTCGCAGTGCGTTTATCCAGAAGTTATCCGCTAACTGGCGCCCATTGCTAAGTAAATGAAGAGATTTATCGCCATTACATGCTTTGGCTTTCTTGAGTATGCGAAGCAAGCCGTCACGGTATAGTGTGGGCTCTCCACCGCTAATGCCTAGCTGCTCTTCTCCTGGGTCAACAAGATTTAGTAAGGCGAGATTCTCTTCGATGTGCCACGCATCGTCGACGTCTTTCGGCGGTTGCGAGCACATCAGACATTCGCTGTTGCAACGATCAGTAATGAATAGCAGGTTGCTGTTAGCCCCTCGTCGGTAAAGCACTCTGACCAGCGAAGAACGTGGATCCACGACGATCACGTCGCCCGGGTTTACTACCTCGCTATATTTTAGTGAATGGACGTGCGGGCCTTCTAAAACAATAGGTAGCGGTGGTTTACCTTGGGAAAAAAGGCCTCCTATCGGTAGTCCTTCAAGAGGAAGCTTCGCGGCGTTGGCATCTACCCACAGTAACAAGTCATCGTGCGTGGCAGATCCTGCGCAAGAGTGTGTGCCTTTGGCAATAAACTCTGAGAGGGTAATCACTTTGAACATGCGCGGCTGCGCTAAATTGTCGATACATGCGCGCGTCGTTAATCTCGCCATGGCAACAGTCTTCCAATATATGCAGGTCTAGTGTCGGCCAACCCACGTCATCAAGGTGTTTTGAGTTGTCGATGGTGCGTCCCGTAGCACTTCGAACAGGTGGCTCAGCAACTGTGTATTGCGCTGGCAAAAATGGCTGAACGCTCGATGTCCAATGGGGTCGGCTTGCCGCGCGTAGTGGTCGATAGGATCAGCTCCGCAGAAGTGCAGTAGTGCACAGTCGGCACATCCGGGCAGTGACTCGGCAACGCCAGCGGCCAGCAGTGAGTCAATAACAGGCGAGGCGAGCAATTCGGATAGCGGTAAAGCCACGCTTCCTAGGCACAGTTGGTCATCACCCATTTCCACCAGCATGCGCGATTCATCGGATGGATAGACCTTGCCGTCGTAGTTATACACAAGCACTCCGACGCCTGCGCCTGCGGGGGAGCGAAGGTCAACGTAGCCAGTCGCGAAAGGCGTTAGTATGTTGGTCAGAAACAGGCTGGCGAGCCCTTCTGATAGATAGTGCCCTTGCTGATTGAGCGCGATAATGTGATCGAGCGCTTTGCGATAAAAGTCGCTGTAGTCTGCTGCGGTGTAACTTAATCGCTTGGCAGAGCGCTCCGCGAATCCGTAAGGACTCAGCGGCCGTAACGAGATGCTGGAGAAGCCTTGCTTAACGTATTCGTCGACGATTTCTGTGGGGTAATCCAGGCTTTTACGAGTTAGCGTGGTCAATGCCGTAACGCTGCCATTGCCCATCTTGTCTCTGACGCGCTTCACGCCGTTCAAGGTACGTTGGTATGAATCCCTCGTTGGTGTCGGTCGGTTGGCGTTATGAAGGAATTCCGGCCCATCCAGCGAGGTTGAGAAGTGGATATTATGAGCGCTGGCGAAATTCAGCATGTGATCATCCAGATGGTGAAGCGTGCTGCTGATAACGAACTGAATATCCCGCTGCTCAGTAACGTTACGCTGGCTAATCTTCTCAACGATGTATTCGATACGCTCAAAGGCCAGCAGCGCTTCGCCGCCCTGAAACTCGACGGTCAGAGTGGGAGATGTCGACTCGAAAATACGCTCGATCGTATGATCGGCATCTTCTATCGACATATCGTGCATGCTGCCGCCAAGAGGTGCCCTGGAAACCTGACAGTACTGGCAGGTGTGGTTACATCGCAACGTTACGACAATGATGTGCAGGGCAACGCCGTCAGCAAGGAAGCTTTTTCTGCTTCTGTACTGTGCCGCCATTTCCGGCAATGGGTCGTGGACGTTGGGCTCAAATATAAAGTGGCGGGCCAGGAGGTCGCGATAAAGTGACGTACGTGAATCCAACCTTTTATTGATCAAATGATCTAACTGAGGCTCATCAAGATAAAGATGCTCGCCGGTTTCTGATGTGACCAATATATTCTTGTGCGCGCCATTTAATCGAAAAAAATTAAAAGGAAGCAATTGGTAGGGCGCATCAGTGGCGATGGTTCGCGAGAGAAGATTATTCATAGTGAGTCGAAAGAGCCGCTTTTATTAGCGTTTTCTTAATTTCCAGGGTTTCATTTTTTACTCTTTCTCGTAGCAGAAAATCATTGAGATTTCGCACAATCAAATCGATTGCCTCTCTCTGATGAAGCGGCGAGGCACCATGCGCTGGACGTATCGAGAGCGATAGATTACTGGACCCGTCACGGGTAACAAGGATGGTTAGTTTATCGGCTAGCCAGTAAATGGACTTTTCGACCACCGGCATTGGATAAATGCGTTCGTCGATATTGAGGCTGGTACTCCAAAGAAGTGTAACGGATTTTTCTGATTGATCTTTCATATGTACTTGGCGTCCTGCTGAATATCAATGACGCATAATGATAATAATTTTACTTGAGAATGGTTATTGATCCTGGTGATTTCGAGAATTATTCTCGATAAGTGACGAAAACGTTAGTCATAGAGGACCGATAGCATAATTATAGTACATGAAAATAATAGTGCAGGTGTTTTTAATATCAAAAAGACAAGCGAGGAGCTGGAAGCCATTTGGAAAGGGCACGCGCTCGTTTAGGAGTGTCAGGTTAGGTCGTTCGGCGAATATACTCGGCATCTTCTTGGCGGTGGCCGAGATAGGGCATTTCATCCCCATGCCGTTTATACCGGCAGTGGTGACGGTTGCCTTGCCGAGGCACTTCTCAAACAGCCCCTACGAACCCCAAGCCGCTTCCAGCGGCAGCGCTAGATCCCTAGTGCCAACTTGCAGACGTTGACGCTGGAAATGTGCCCATCACACCAAGTGAACAGTTAGACCAAAGCGATGACTGTTTACGGCATTGGGGGCTTGGCGGTTATTGCTCGCTATTCGCTGCTCGGCTTTATTTGCGTTTTGGGCAGTAGTGTGTGTCGAGGAAGCGCCACGTATGATCGCGGCGCTTGATGTTAGCTTACTGTGCGTTGATAGGGCCGCGCCATTGAATGGTGTCGCCTTTGTCTTCGCCAATTGTCACACCGCTTTGGCTTGGGCAGCCATAGTGCTCGATGGTCCTGCGGTCGGTGTCGCGCATGTTGCTATCGCCGCGAACCGTATTGGCGGTGCAAAAGGTTTCGTTGCTGCTTGAGGATGTAGAAGCGCTGAGGGATTCGCAGGCAGTTAGTGTTAACGCTATCGAGAGTGCCGCAGACAGCAGAATTAGTTGCTTATTCATCACAAGTTCTCTAACGGTAAGAGGAGAATAATTAAACACGCTATTCAAACGTGCTTCCGGGATATCGCAATCCCGCTGGTTTGATTTTAATACTAATTTAAGAATTGGAGTGGCATCTTGCGGCGCAGATGAGATGTTTTCCCTAATTTCGTGCGCTGAAGACATCCCTGGCCGCCTGTCTCCAGCGCATTTAGTTTACTGTTGTTATTTCCATAATGATTCATAATTGCCGATTAAATATCATTATTAGAGTGGTATAAATTTCTAATTACCGGCTCTACTCAATAGTAGGAGAGGTTTCGGTTGTTTAGCCTTTAGAAAATCGAAAAAATAACAACCATATCGATGGTAACCCATTGTTTTTTTGTACCGTTGATCGCCGTGGAGTGGCTTGGGGCACTATCACTGATGGGCAAGTGCTCGGTAATGGTTGTTATTACCATAAGTAATAGTTGTGTAAATCAGCCGTTACTCACTGCCACGTAAATTAATTACGCCGCCCGACGTGGTGTGGAGTGATGTTGATCATCTTATCGTTCGGCCGTCCATAGATTTGGTTACCCAGCTACTCATTAGGATTCTTAATATTTCGTTACCCTGCTAGCTAATTTTGGTGGGTGGTCTAAGCTGCAAGAGTGGTTGGTGTATCGCTGGACGGGTAGAAGCAATCCAGCCATGCGCGTTGCTCCAAGATGGCGGCGCATGCAGGTGTCGAGGCCTCTCTTCTTGAGAGCTTGATGCTTGGTGATCGTTCGCACGTTAACACGCATGACGCTCAATATCCTGCTTAGTAGCGGGAACTGGAGCGGCTGAAGGCAGCTTCGTGGGGCTAGCACGGAGATGTGAATGGGATCGTTCCCATCATTCTATGAGGGTATATTGACATGTCGGAATACGGAAAATTTATCGATGAGTTGCATGGGGTAGGATATGTAATCAATGAGGTCACGCGTTGTCTTGATGACACGTGGCTGAATGATGCAGTGAGCTACTTTGCGTCTATCCCCAATGCTCTTTTACATCATTCCACGCCAACACGCCTCAGCGTATTGGACAACGATTATCACATCCCGCCGCCTGACACCGAGTACCAAGCAGAACACTCGCCTACGGTAGCGGAATTTTACGGCGCTGCGGTTGCCGAAGCCGCTCTTAATTCTGAATCGCCTGAAGGGTTGGAACCCTTTGAGATTGATGGTCGCCAGGCTGAATTGGTTGATCTCGTGTCTGGCACCTCTGCCAGGGTGTGGCAAACTACCGACGACCATCAGGTGATTGTGTCCTTTGCGTTCTCCAGTGGGGGAGACACTGTCTTGACCAACCCGCTGCAGCTTCCTGGTCAGTTTCTTGCTAACGTGCCTCCGGCGGCTGGCGTAGTGTCGGTAGGGCAAGAAGACGCCGTTGCGTTTACCAATTACATTGCAGAGGTCGCTAACGAACGCGGTATTTCCTCTAACAATATTTTTGTTACTGGTCATTCGTTGGGCGCAGGAACTGCCGAGTATGTTGCGCAGCAAACTGGAGTCGGCGGCGTGGCCTTCGCTGGGCAAGGTATTGTGCCCTCTGACAGCGCGGTGGGCGATGGCTCCAACTTTATCAACATGATTACTTATGGTGATCCATGGGGAACGCTGTCGTCCGATATTGAAGGTACCCAGCCCATTGCGGCCGATTTTGATCCGGAGAACGGAAAGCATCCTCACTGGGGCAACGTGGTGTTATTAGGCAATGTACAAGAGCAGGAGGAACTTCAAGATACTTTCAACAAACCGTTCCACGACAATGCGCTGTATTTCCTGGTGAAATTTTTTGAACGTGGTATCTCGTTCCATTTTCCGGGCAATCAGGGCGCTGATCTAGGAATTGAAGCGGGGGGCTCGATAGTTTCCGCTTTTCCCGGCACGCACCAGCATGGTGAAGTGTTTGATGCGGGTAATTTAACGATTGCCGAAACGCTGGCGGCCAATGAAGAACGTACCGATTACCATGCAGCCTCGTTGCCCGACAGTGAGCCGGAGGTGCCGGCAGCCCTAACTGAGGCCGCCGCCGCCAACGTAAGCGCTGATGTGTCAGACAGCGTACTGTCCGAGCTAACGGGGGGTGAGCCTGGTTCGGCGCAAGGTGGCATGGCAGCACTTGCCGATGTGGTAGGAGTGGTAGGTGCCGATGCGGGTGTGCAGCTGGACGCAGTCGCGTAATTCCTGCAGCGGCATCCCGTAGAGAACACCGTGCGGATCGTCACCGCGCGGTTTTTTTCGGGTATTACTTACAAGGCTAATGGTAGCGGCATTGGTTACTCTTCGGTGCCAGCTGAATATCATCGCTTGGTAGGCTCTGGCCAAGCTGCGAGGCGCACCGCCAGCAAGCATGTCTTCCCGCACGTGATGTGTAGCCCGCAGGGCAACTTCGTTGCGCGGCAATAAAAGCGTGAATCTAATTAATATGTTGCGTGTTTTGTGAGGGGCTAGCCCGATGCTTAGCCAATTGCTCATGCGTCTACTGCTCGTTTCACTCGCGTGCTCCATTTATAACGGCGTAGATACGCACATTATTGTGGTTGGCAACTTCATCGCCGGTTTGCGCTGAAGCCTAGCAGTGACGCACTGGTTGCCAGTTAGTGGCAGCGTCGGGGTCACTAGTGAGCGAATATGCGATGAAGCGATGTCACTATATAGCCATCTGTTATTGGCATAATAAAGCCTCGGTTGACTTCATAGCTTGCGAATTATTAGAGGTGTACTAATTTTCGTATTTAGGTGTATTGAATGTGTAATGAATGTCAGGTCTGTTCCATCATGCGATTCGGCTGCTGAACGTAATAGTGGGCAGTAGCACGAGGGCGGGTAGCTCCGCGGCGCTATGGACGATGGTGGTATTGATGGTTTCGGCAAGGCCACGATAAAAGCGTGGAGCAACAATGGCTTCGGCCAACTAAAAAAACACGACGCGAAGCGTTATTCATTATTGCATGGAGACATTCGAAATGTCCGAATACGGGAAACTGATCGATGGCTGGCATGGCGTAGGCCACCTTGTCAACGAAGTAACGCGCCTCTTCGACGACTCTTGGATTAACGGGACAGCGAGCTTTTTTGCGTCGCTTCCCAACGCATTTTTCCATCACTCAACCCCCACCCGAATTAGCGAACTGGATAGCGATTACCAGATTCCGTTGCCCGATATCGAATATCAAGCGACGCACTCGCCCACCATGGAACAGTTTTTCGATGCGGCCAACGCATCGTACGCGATCAGAGGCACGGCTCCTGAAGGGCTAGAGCCATTTGAAATCGATGGACGACAGGCGGAATTGGTCGACCTGGTGTCCGGCATGTCGGCGCGGGTGTGGGAAACCACCGATAACCATCAGTTGATTGTGTCATTTTCACCCTCCGGTGGTGGCTTGACCTTGCTAACCAATCCGTTTCAGGTGCCTGGCCAATTTATTAGCAATGTGCCTACCGCCACTGGATGGGAATCTGTTGGCCAGCAAGATGCGGTGAAGTTTGTCAGCTACGTTGCTGACGCTGCCAATGAACGTGGTATTTCCTCCGACGATATCTTTGTCACCGGACATTCTCTGGGCGGTGCGCTGGCCCAATATGTTGGGCAGCAGACCGGCCTGGGCGGCGTCAGTTGGGCCGGTCAAGGGATAGTGCCATCCGATAACGCGGTGGGCGATGGATCCAATTTCATTAGCGTAGTGACGTATGGTGATCCATGGGCCACGCTGTCTTCGGATGTTGAAGGAGTACAGCCAATGGCGGCTGACTTCGATGTGGAAAACGGCGTGCACCCGCACTGGGGTACGGTAGTTCTCGTGGGAGACGTCAACGATCAGGTGGATCTTCACGACCTATATGCCGCGCCGCTTCATGACAACGCGCTGGTGTTTGTCGTTGAATTTCTGGCTCGTGGTTTTTCTCACCACTTCCCGGCTAACCAGGGATTGGATTTGGGCATTACACCGGAAATTCCAAGAACGGATTGGTTCCCCGGCGCTAAACAGCACGGCGAGCTATTCGATGTCGCTGATCACACGATCGCTGAAACGATAGTGGCCAACGACGAACGCACCGATTACCACGACCTCGCGCTGCCTGACACCGAAACTGATGCGCAATCGCTGTTGGCGCAGGCAATCAACGCCAACGTCAGCGATGATGCAATGGCGCAGCTTGATAGCAGCGCTGACCTTGCCTCGGTCGACAGCGATGTCGCTGCCGCGCTGGCTCAGGTTGTGGGCGTGGCGGGTGCCGACGATGCAGCACAGTTGGACGCCGTGGCCTGATTGCCGCAAAGATCGCAGTATCCTGATCAAGCCATCATCGCTGTGCGATGGTGGTTTTTTCATGTCGCATGATTATGTCGGCGTCGATACGATGCGGCTGAGCGTTGGTGACTGCAGCTGTAGTAACAGTAGGGCGACGCTGGCTTCGTGGCTGCTAACCTTAAATTTAGTTTAGTTTCGGCGAATATTGCCGAGATTAGCGTTCATTTAACATCGCTGTAGCATCTCCTCAACACAATGAACCTTCATTTATAGCGCTGCTGCGCACGCTGCCAATGCCGGCCGACGCATTGATGCAACGTGCTGCGTTAGCGCGCCATGCAAGGAGGTTCGTGTGTCTGACTCAGGGTCAATTATTGATAGGTTCCAGCCGCTAGCGTCTCGTCTTGATGAAGCAACGCGCGGTCTGGACGGTTCGTCGACCAACATCGCCAAAAGTTTTTTTGCTTCGCTACCGCAAGCGTATTTTCACCACTCGACGCCAACCGACCTGCGCGTCCTCGATAACGATTACGAGATTCCCCAGCCTGATGCACAGTATCAGGCGGCGCATTCGCCGACGATGTCGCAATTTATCGATGCGGCCAATGCCGAGTACGTGCTGGAAGGCGATGCGCCGGACGGCTTGGCTCCCTACACCATCAATGGTCGGCAGGCGGAGCTGGTTGATGTGGCCTCTGGGCTTTCTGCGCGAGTGTGGCAAACCACCGACGACCATCCGCAGCTGATTGTGGCCTTCTCTGGTTCAGGCGGTGGCGATACGTCCGAGGTCAACCCCAGTCAAATGGCGGGCCAATACGCCTCCAATTTGCCTACGGCCGCTGGCCTAACCTCAGCCGCTCAGGATGATGCCTTGAAATATACTGGCTACATCGCTGAAAACGCGAGCAAGCACGGCATTTCCTCCGACGATATCTTTGTTACGGGCCACTCGCTGGGCGGCGGCGAAGCTGAATATGTCGCCCAGCAAACCGGGCTCGGTGGCATTAGTTTTTCTGGGCAAGGCATCGCCCCCTCCGAGAGTGCCGTGGGTGATGGCTCGAACTTCATTTCCGTGGTCAATTACGGGGATGTCTGGGGCAGTCTGGCGTCAGACGTTGAGGGCGTACAGCCGCTCGCCGCTGAATTCGATAGCGAGAATGGGGTCCACCCGCACTGGGGTAACGTTGTGATGGTGGGGGACGTGCAGGATCAGATCGAACTGTCTGAGCGGATGTCTGACCCCGCCAACAACAACGGCATCGGTTTCTTGCAAGAGTTCAACGATCACAAGCAGGCGTTCCATTATCCGGGCAATCAAGCGTTGAACTTAGGCGTTGAGCTTTCCCTTTATTCAATAGATCAGGATGCCGGTGCCGAACAGCGTGGTGAGGTGTTCGATGTGGCCGATCAGGGCATTGGTGAGGTAATCGCCGCTAATGCGGAACGCGACGACTATCACGATGCTAGCCTGCCTGAAGCCGATGACGCACAGCCCGATGTGTCATCGCTTGCGTTGGCCGATTGGGCCGATGTCGTGGGCTCAGCGGATAATGCCCAGACCGTTTCGTTTGATGCACTCGCCTAGCGAGTAGCGCAGCCGCTGGTGTTAACGCGCCGTGGGAGACATCTCTCGCGGCGCGTTTTGTTTGGTAGATATCAATATTGCGCCAGGGATGCCGTTATTTCATTCGGGAAGGCGCACCTGACGGTGCGTCTGTTTAGGAGTGATCAACAAGGATGGCGAGCCATGGCGGTGTTATCCCGGCAACCTTTCGTGCAGGCTATCGAACGCTATCCAGCGCTTGCGGCGCAGTTGGCGGCCGCCTACGTTCAGCTCAACGGCAATGACGCACAACAACGGTTAGCGCCATCACCTTGTTCGTGGCGGCTGGGTGCGAGTTTCGCGCGCTGGCAGCCGCTTCTGATACGTGGCTTAACGCCTGAGTTGGTGCTGATGGTGGGCAGCTGTGGCCGCTATATTTACGTGAAGCATATTCTGCCGCTAAGCGATTACCGCTTGCTGTGCTCGCTAACCCCGATGAATGAGCAACGGCCATGAGCGCTGTGCAGTTGGCTCGGATGCTGTTCGACGAGGCTGGCTATATTGCAAGCATTGCATCGGCGGGTGAATACCAGCAAGCATGTAGTCTGCTAGAAGAATTGATGGATGATGCGTTTCCCGACCCGCGGTTGATCGGCGTCTTGGCGCGCTCGCTGGCGCAATGGGAAACGCAGTCAGCAGCGTTCTCTGCCTTCAATCGCGACGTGTTACGTTTGGAAAATGCCAAAGAGGATATTGGGCCTTTGGAGTAAAGTAGCGGAAGCTTTATCGATAACGAAAAAACGCCGACGCTATACACTAACGTCGGCGTTTTCGTTGGTAGTGCTACACAGCCCCCTGGCGCGCAGATACGGCGCAGGGGGTTGAACTCAGGAAGGGGTGTGAATCAGCTTACGGTTGAGGAATTCCTCAATACCGAATTCAGAGAGTTCACGGCCATAGCCTGAATTGCCCACACCGCCGAACGGCAGCTCGGGAGCGGTATCGGTGGGTTTGTTGATAAACACCATGCCGGTTTCGATCAACTCGGCTACTTTCACGCCGCGCTCGATATTGGTGGTATATACCGAGCCGCCCAATCCGTAGGGGCTATCGTTGGCCAGCTTGATGGCTTCCTCTTCGCTGGATACCGAATGAATAATCGCGACCGGGCCGAAGATTTCTTCGTAGTAGACGGGGTTATCCTTGGTCACATTGGTCAGAATGCCAGCTTCCATAAAGAAGCCTTTGCGATCAATTCGTTTGCCGCCGGTCACCAATGTCGCACCGTGGTCGACCGCCTTTTGTACCTGATCCAGCGCATTCTTCATGGCGTCTTCGCTACTCATCGGGCCATGAGTGGTGCTTTCGTCCAGAGGATCGCCGTATTTGAACTCTTTGAGCGCGTCGGTGAGGCGGCGCGTGAATTCGTCGACCAGCGATTCATGCACAATCATACGCTTGGCTGAGGTACATACCTGACCGTTGTTCGACATACGGCCCGCTGCTGCGCAGGGAATTACCTGATCCAGATCGGCATCGTCGAGTACCACGAAGGCGTCAGCGCCGCCCAGTTCGAGCGTAGATTTCTTCAGCGCCTTACCGGCCTGTGCGGCCACTGCGCTACCGGCGCGTTCACTGCCGGTCAGCGCTACACCGCGTACTTCGAAGCGGCTGATCAACTGTTCGGACTGATCGTTGCTAATAAAGAGGTTGGTGTAAGCGCCTTCCGGTGCTCCGGCATCCTTGAACAGCGATTCGAAGCCGAGCGCACACTGCGGTACGCCGGGTGCGTGCTTCACCATCACCACGTTGCCTGCCATCAGGTTAGGGGCCGCTACGCGCGCCAGCTGATAGTAGGGGAAGTTCCAGGGCTCTACGCAGTAGATGACGCCCAGCGATTGACTGATCACGGTCGCATTGCCGGTATCGGTATCGATCTTTTTAGGCGCTAGCGTTTTTTCTGCGATGTCGGCGTAGTACGCCAGAATATCGGCGGACAGCTCGATTTCAGCCAAGGCTTCCTTATAAGCCTTGCCCATATCGGTGGCGATTAGTCGCGCGTGCTTCTCTTTATCGCGACGCAGTACGTCGGCCGCGCCCTGAACTACCTTGCGGCGTTCTTCAAAGGAGCGGAATTTCCAATCGTTGCTCCACAATGCATGAGCGGTGTCCAGCTTGGCGAACATTTGCTCGTCGGTGTGGGTATCGAACTCTTTCTCTACTTCACCTGTGGCAGGGTTAACGGTGCGATACTGACTCATGATTGCTCCTCTTAATAAAGGATCCTAATGGATCGAAGGGCGTTACGTCGTGCATGGGTGACTCACGTCGGACGCTCGGTCGTGGCGACATCTGACTGTGCTACAGCGCTCGTATCGGAAACTGCATCATCATCCATGTTGCGCGCTGATAGCTAACGTTCTTTAGTGTAGCTGGTTTGATTCAATCGCTATTCACCGCGTGGGAAGCGCTGATCCTCTTCCAATGTATTGAGGTCCATGTGGTTACGCATGTAGCGCTCGCTGGCTGCTTGCAGCGGCTGATAGTCCCATGGGAAGTAATGGCCTTGGCGCAGTGCTTTATATACCACCAAGCGCCGTGCCTGGCTCTCTCTCACTTCGTTGTCAAAGCGGGTCATGTTCCAGCGTTCAGCAACACGTGCAGCGAAGCGGGCAGCGAGCTCCGCGTAAGCTTCTTCCTCTATTAGGTTGTGGGACTCGTGCGGGTCGTTTTCAAGGTCAAATAGCTGCGGAGGGTCGAGTTCGCAGTGATTGTACTTGTAGCGCCCATCGCGCAGCGTCACCAGCGGTGCTTCTGTCCCCTCGGCGGCGTACTCCATTGCCACCGGTGCGTGGCCACCTTCACCGCGTAGCAGCGGCAGCAGCGATTCGCCGTCGCTCCAGGGGCTGACTTCGCTAAGATCGATGCCTACCAGATCGGCTAGCGTCGCGTTCAGGTCGAGTGTCGACACCGGCGTGTCTATAGTGCCGCCTTGCTGCCCGGGCAATTGGATCGCGAGGGGAACGCGTGCAGAGCCTTCGCGCGGGCTCATCTTGAACCACAAACCGCGCTCGCCCAGCATGTCGCCGTGGTCAGAAAGAAACAGCACGATGGTGTTGTCGCGCATGCGGGTGCGTTCGAGAACGTCGAGCAGCGAACCGAATTTATCGTCAATAAATGACAGGTTCGCGAAATAGCCGCGCCGTGCGCGCTGGATATCGCGGTCGGTGATCTCGAATTTCTCGAATTCGCTCGCCTTCATTAGTCGCTGTGAGTGGGCATCCTGCTGCTGGAAGGGTACGGCGGGAATCTCGGGCATCAGCGCGGGGCAGTCCTCGTAACGATCCCAGTAACTGCGGCGCGCAACATAGGGATCATGCGGGTGAGTGAAGCTGACGGTCATGCACCACGGGCGCTGATCGTGACCTCGCGCCAGATTGAACAATGCCTGCTCGGCGAAAAAGGCCACTTCGTCGTCGTATTCCATCTGGTTCGAGGTTTCGGCCACGCCCGCCCCAGTGACCGAACCAAGGTTGTGATACCACCAGTCAATACGCTCGCCGGGCTTGCGGTAGTCGGGCGTCCAGCCGAAGTCGGCGGGATAGACATCGGTAGTCAGGCGCTTTTCGAAGCCGTGCAGCTGATCGGGGCCGACAAAGTGCATCTTGCCCGACAGCAACGTCTGATAGCCGGCACGACGCAGATGATGGGCGTAAGTGGGCAGGCTGGAAGGAAATTCGGCGGCGTTGTCGTAGACGCCAGTATGCGAAGGCAGTTGGCCGGTCATTAGCGACGCGCGGGCCGGTGAGCACAGCGGGCTGCCAGTGTAGCTGTTGGAGAAGTTGGTCGCTTGCGCAAACCAGCGACGCAGGTGAGGGACTTTCAGGTAGTCGGCTGGGCCGTTCTCGAACAGGCGTCCATTCACCTGATCGGCGATCACTATCAATATATTCGGGCGCTTGTTCATTTTATCGTCCATATCGTTGCGAACTTCGGATCCATTCAGCACGGTAGCGGTGGTAGCGCACTACGTCTACCGCTCGCCCTGTTATCGAGGTGGTCTCTACGCGGTACGATGAGGCTCGTATAGATACAGCAACGGCGCCTAAGGGGCAGGCGCCGCTGATTGGTGGCCTTGCGAGCACGCGCTCAATATTTGCTGATGTGCTGAGGCTGGTTGCTGTTGAGAGCAAATGCCGAGCACTGTGTCGCCGCTCGGCAAGGTACCCCGATACGACGTTAGAACTCCTCGTATTCGGCCGGGTCCTGATCGTTAATGCGGCCGTCGGGGCGATCGAGGCGCTTGATTGCAGCCATCTCATCATCGCTGAGCGCGAAGTCGAACAGCTCGAGGTTTTGCTTCTGGCGCTCAGGATTGGATGATTTCGGAATTGCCAGCACGCCAAGCTGGAAATGCCAGCGCAAGATGATCTGCACGATGCTCTTGTCGTAGCGGGCCGCAATCTCCTGAAGATGTTGATCTTCCAGCAGCGCCGACGCACGGCCCAGCGGGCTCCAGGCTTCAGTCACAATGTTGTGCTTGGCATCGAAGGCACGCTGCTTATCCTGCGCGAAGTAGGGAGACAGCTCTACCTGGTTGACGGCAGGTGCCACGCCGGTCTCCTTGATCAAGGTGTCGATGTGCTCGGGCAAAAAGTTGCTCACGCCAATCGACTTCACCAAGCCGCGCTTCTGAGCATCAATCAGCGCCTGCCAGGCTTCTACAAAAAGGCCCTGCTTAGGGTTTGGCCAATGAATCAGGTAGAGATCAAGGTAGTCGAGGCCGGTGCGGTAGAGTGATTCTTCGATCGTCACTACGGCTTGATCGTACTTGTGATGGCGGCCCGGTAGCTTCGATGCCACGAACAATTGATCGCGTGGGACTTCACTCTGACGCACCGCTTGGCCTACCGCACCTTCGTTTTCGTAGTTGAAGGCAGAATCAAGTAGCCGATAGCCGCGACTAATAGCGGCCATCATGCTGTCGATGCCTTCCCGGCCGTTGAGCTGATAGGTGCCGAACCCTATAACCGGCAGGTGGTTGCCGTCGTTGAGTGTGAACGTGGGGATATCCGCACGGCTCATGGCGTTCTCCTTCAGGGGTGAATAAAACAAACAGGGTTATTTACGTGACGCCTCCACGCTAGAGGGGCGCGTCACGATGTACACCGCAGTGGCAATCATGATCAGAGCAATGCCGCCAATCAGCACGAACGGTAGCCCAATAATCAGCATCAGAATCACGCTCGCTGTCATCGAGCCGACGGCCAGCCATTTGGCGTAGCGGGGAATGACGCCGTGATCACGCCAGCGGGTAAGCGGCGGGCCGAACACCGGATGCTGATAAAGCCAGCGATGCAGGCGCGGTGAGCCGCGCTCGAATGCCCAGGCGGCAACAATCAGAAACGGTACTGTGGGCATTACGGGTAGAAAAGCGCCTATTACGGCTAGCGCCACGAATAGCCACCCGACGCCAAGGTATATCCAGCGGGTGGTAGGGGAAACGTTGGTTGGTTCTTCCATGACTCACTCCAGCGTGGGTCGCAGTGGAAAACCTTAAGAATACGTAAAAGTAACGGTGCTGCGCCAGTACCGTATCAGTATCAAATAGATGAAGGTGCGTAGCGAGCCGGTGAGTAGACCGCGTAAAGGCAGTTTGCCCCGCCAGCCACTAGCGTTCGGCGGCGGCTATGCTGTCAATGATGCAACTGCGCTTCCCAGGGGGGCGGGTCGGGAAATTGCTCGACCAGGAAGTCGATAAGAACGCGCACCTTCAGCGCCAGATGGCGGCTGGAGGGGTACAGCACGTAGATACCGTGGTTGGGAGGAGTGACGTTCTCGCGCAGTATTTCTCTGACGCGTCCGGTGCGGATGGCGCGGTCAGCCACAAATGCCGGCGAGCGCGCAATGCCGAGGCCGCTTTCGGCAGCCTTGAGGCAGGCTTCCGGATTGGAGAGCCTGATTCTACCGTTAACAGTCACTGATATATCCGAGTTGGCACACGAAAACCGCCACGATGAGGGCTCGGACAGATTAGTGTCGATAATGCACTCGTGTTCGCCGAGCTGTTGAGGCTTGGTGGGCTCGCCATGATGCTCGAGGTAGGCGGGCGAGGCGACCGTCAGTACGCTGGCGCTGCATAGGCGACGCGCAATCAGACGGCTATCGGCGGGAATGCCGATACGCACCGCAGCATCGAAGCCTTCATCGACCAGACTGACAAATTTATCGCTGAAGCTGACATCCAGCTGGATGTCGGGATAGCGTTCGGCAAACTGGTTGAGCACGGGCACTAGCTGACTAACACCGAAGGAAAGCGGGGCAGTAATGCGCAGCCGCCCCGACGGCTTGCTCGATGAGTGCTGAACGGCATTATCGAGCTCGTCGATTTGGGTGAGCAACGCGCGAACCCGCTCGTAATAGAACTGCCCGATTTCAGTGGCAGAGAGGGCGCGCGTGGTGCGTGTGATAAGTTGCACGCCAAGGTCGGATTCGAGCCGGGAAATCAGCTTGGATGCCTTGGCAGCACTGATGCCCAACCGCTCGGCAGCGCGCGAAAAGCTCCCGCTTTCCAGCACCGCGACCAGCATGCGGTCACATTCGAGACGATCCATGCGTTGCCCTCTACTGCACTGCAGCCCTGGTGACCGTAAAGGTGATCATCCAGCGCTATGTATTTACTGCGACAGCTCTACGTTATGGTAGATAGTTTGCACATCATCCAGATCGTTGAGCAGATCGCATAGCTTCTCGAACTGGGCGAGGTCGTCCCCTTCAAGCGTCATGGTTGACTGCGGCAAAAACTGAATTTCAGCGGTGTCGAAGTCGAGGTTGCCATATTGCTCGGTAAGCGCCTGAGTGGTTTTGCCATACTCAGTAGGCGGCACGAAGACGTTGATCTGGTCGTCGTCCTGCTCGATATCGGTGACATCGACATCGGCCATCATCAGCGCTTCAAGCACGCTCTCTTCGTTGCGCTCGGCATCGGCCTTGAAAGAGAAAATCGCCGTGTGATTAAACATGTGCGATACCGTGCCCTGGGTGCCGATCTTGCATTTGCTTTTGGTAAAGCTGCCGCGCACATCACCAAAGGTACGGTTAGGATTGTCGGTCAGGCATTCAACGATCAGCATCGAGTTGGCGGGGCCAAACCCTTCGTAGCGAGCGGGTGAGTAATCTTCGCCGCCGACGCCGCTGGCCTTTTCCAGCGCTTTATCGATGACGTGACCCGGCACCTGATCCTTTTTGGCACGGTCGATCATGCTGCGCAGCGCAAGGTTGGCGCTGGGGTCGGCGCCGCCGTGCTTGGCACACACGTAAAGCTCGCGACCGTATTTGCTGTATACCTTGGTTTTTGCTGCGGCAGTTTTGGCCATGGAGGCCTTGCGGTTTTCGAACGTCCTTCCCATCGTGGTTTCCCTAATCTAGTGACGCCAAGAGTGTACTCGACCCAGCGCCGCGAGGGGAGAGCCACAGATTATGGAAACGTCGATTTGGTCAGTAAAGTCTGGGCAAATTTAACTACATTGCGCTGTTTTCCAGCTTAATTGTTCCGTTTTTGATTACTATTCCTTATGACGTCAGCGCACGAGGCGTATTTCAGGTAAGCAGCGAGCAGCACTAAATCTGCTATTGCGCGCTTGGCGCGCGTGGTCAATCCATTGGCATTATAGGCAACGGTGCGGCCCACCGAGCTATGACGAACCAAGATATTCGTGTTATTTCCTTTCTGAAGCATATTAAGCGTCGCTGGCACGTCTTGGCGTCAGCAGGGCATGTTTCGTAAACGCGTCTGTGGCGATCGTAAAATCTCTCGCTATAAGTAGTTTTTCTCTATATTTCAGTATGTTGGGTTTGGTTTAAGCGCTTGGGATCGTGACAATGAGCGCTCAGCATCGAAAGCTGCAAGGTTTGTCGGCGATGCAGCGCGCCTAACAGGCATTCCATAACGTCCATGAGTACGCGTATACTGGCGCTAATTTATTTCACATATGAACTAACATAGTGGCAACCGTTATGAATCGGCTTGAGAAACGCTTCGCGGCCACTCAGCGCCACATCGAGATCACTCAACGCTCGCACCCTGAATTTCCGACCGATGCCGCGCTGGTGGTCCGGTTAATCAAACACCTGTTTCGCGAAATTCAGGATCAGGCCAACGCCGTGCTTCGTGGCTGGGGCCTTAATCATTCCGAATACAACATTCTGATGATGCTATATGGCTCTGAGCACTACGCCATGACGCCGTCTGAGCTGGGCGAGTGTACCGGTGAGAAGCAGACCAATATCACGCGTTTGATTACCCAACTGTGTGAAAAGGACATGGTGAGCCGCGCCCCCAGCCCCGATGATGGGCGCAAAACGCTGCTGACCATGACTGAGACGGGATTAGCCACAGTAGAAGCGTTCATTCCGCCCATCTCGCGCTTGCTGAATCTGGAAACGGCCAGTTTGTCGTCGCTGGAGCAGCAGATGCTGAAGCTGCTGCTGCACAAGCTGTTGGCGGGCATGGCGCTGGAAGGTGAGGAAATAGCCGATGTCATCGAGGAGTGATGACATTGCTAGCGCCTCGAGGTGGCTGGACAACCTGAACAGCGCGTTGAGGGTCGAACTGCCGCACTGGGTGTATATCGGGCGTGCGCTGCTGGCACTGTTTATTACCGGCTGGTTGGCGCTGCGCTTCAACCTGCAGTCGCCCTCTACGGCCATGCTGACTACGGTGCTGATTCTTAACCGGCAGTCGGGGATGATTATCGCCAAAAGCTTTTACCGCACCATTGGTACGGTAATCGGTGCGATCGTCTCGGTGCTACTGATCGCGCTGTACGCCCAGCACAGCGAGTTGTTTTTGCTCGGGTTTTCCAGTTGGATAGCGCTGTGTGCGGGCGGGGCGGGATTTATGCGTAATTTCAAATCCTACGCCTTCGTACTGAGCGGCTATACCACCACCTTTATTACCTTATCGAGCTATCAGCACCCCGAAATGGTGTTTAACGATGCGGTGGCACGTTGTAGTGAGGTGATGCTGGGCATCATCGTGACTACCGTGGTGCATGAGGTGGTGTTCCCGGTGCGCATGGGTAAATCACTGTGGGCGCAGGCGCAATCGCAGTTTGAGATGTTGTTCGGTTTTTTCAACCGTGTGCGGCCGGGCGATATCGATAACAGGTCGTTTATCAAGGATCAGGTAGACGCCATGCAACTGGCGGTGCAGTTCGAAGATCTGCGCTCTTCCGCTATCTTCGAAGACACTGGCCTGATGGCGCGCTCGGCGCGCTTCCAACATGCGAATCAGCGCTTCATGGAGTCCTGTGCCAGCTTTCATGCATTGCATGCCTACTGCGCGCGTATGCTGGCTCGTGAGCAGCACGATGCTTATGAGCGTATCTTGCTGCTTTACGATCAGTTGTGTGAAGCCGTGGGAGAGGGGCCTTACGGCGGTCGTGAAGGGCGTGCCATGGTTGAGCGCTTACAGCGCGGCCGAGCGCAGGTGCTGTCGCATTCCGGCGTTCTGGAACAGCAACTGGCAGCACAGCCGGATCAGGCGCGCGCGTTGGACACCGCCAGTGCGCTGCTGCTGCGGCTAATTGATGAACTGATTGCCTATGCGCAAAGCACTGACAAACTCTATAACGCCTCGCCGGCCCTGTTTGTTAGCAACGTGGTCAGCTTTAGCCGCGTGACCGATTTTGCCCCCGCCTTGATAAATGTTGCGCGCGCTTTTCTAGCGATGATGGCGGTGGGATGGTTCTGGTTTGAATCGAGCTGGTCGGGCGGTGAAAACGTGCTGCTCAATACCGGGATCTACTGCGCGCTGTTTGCCAGTACGCCTAACCCTGCCAAAACTACCTACGAAGTAGGCATCGGCTATGCGATAGCCTGTGTGGCGGTGTTTCTCTTCAAATTTCTGGTCATGCCGCATATTGACGGCTACGGGCTGCTGGTCACGACCTATATTCCTTTTATCCTGGTCGGCTTTGTGATCATGGTGCAGATGGGGCGTTTTGGTATTGGGCTCGGGTACTGTATCTGCTTTGTCTATATTACCGGGCTTGCCAATGTGCAGCCCTATGACGTAACCCAATTTATCAACAGTGCATTGGCGCAGCTGTTTGGAATTGCCACCGCGATTGCCGCTTATACGATCATCCCTCCCGCGGGGCGCTTCAAATGGGTAGCCAGGCGGCTGCAAAAGCGCATGGATCATCAAGTGCAGCGCGCAGCCACTTCCTCGCTTAGTGGGATCGCGGGACGCCTCGAAAGCCAGAATCGTGACCTCTTCAATCAGTTGATGAGTCAGGTGCAGGACGTCGAATCCAGCCCCTTGGTCGAACGCGCGCTGATTGTCTGCGGGACGGGCCGCACCATCGTTGAGCTGCGTCTGGCGCTCGAACAGCAGCAGACACTTGCCAGTGAGATTCGCCGCGCCGTGCGCAGCGCTATCGAACAAACGGTACTGCTATTCCGCATGCCTACTGCTGAGCGCTATCAGCGTACTCAGGCGGCGGTACTACAGGCAGAGGCGCTGGTCTCGCAGGCGGATGAGGCCGCGCCGACATTGCGCCGCAGTGTGCACGTGCTCGCGGCAGACATCGAGCATGCCGGCAAACGCTTGGTAGAAGATGCTGGTCTCGGGCTTTATGACAGCCACGCTGGGCAGCCTGAATAACAAGAGGAGAGCAACCGATGCCGAGAGAAGTGATGCTGGGCGATGCGCTGGCGCCCGGTTTATTGGTGTTATTTGTTGCCTCACTGCTGTTGATGTGGGGAATTGACAAGCTGGCCGCCCGCTACGGTGTTTATCACTACGTGTGGCACCCGGGGCTATTTCGATTGGCGTTGTTCACGAGCGTGTTTGCGTTGATAGGGCTGGTTTTCTTTTAATTGAGCGTCAAGTGAGTAATCGAATGAACTCGGTGAAGGTGTTTCGCGCGTTGATCACGCTTGCGATGTTCGTCATCGCCATCGTGCTGGCCTACGTACTATGGTCCCACTACATGTATTCGCCGTGGACGCGTGATGGCCGTATTCGCGCCTACGTCACCAAGGTGGCCCCCGATGTAAGCGGGCTGGTCACGGATGTGAAGGTGGCAGACAACGAACTGGTGCATCGTGGTCAAACGTTGATGGTGGTCGATACGTCTCGCTATCAGTTGGCGCTGGCTGATGCCCAGTCGGCACTCAATCGAGCGCGTGCCAACTATCGTCAGGCGGTGTCTCAGGCCAACAGTGCGAAAGCGACGGTGGAAGCCAAGCGCAGCAGCTATGAGATGTACGCCGATCGCGCTGAGCGCCGTCGCCACCTATCATCGACGGCTATTTCGCGTGAGGACTTGTCGGATGCTATCTCAACGGCCAGCACGGCCCAGGCCGAATATCAGCAGGCCCTGCAGGAACTGCAAGAGCAGCGTGATGCGGTCAATGTCGCTCAGGTAGCTATCCAGCAAGCACAGGTCAGTGTTAATCAGGCCCAGCTCAACCTTGATCGCACCGAGGTCAAGGCGGCCACCGATGGCTATGTCACTAACGTGAACGTGCGCGTGGGCGACTACGCCGATGCGGGCCAACAGCAAATGGCGTTAATCGATAGCAATAGCTTTTATATTTATGGCTACTTCGAAGAGACCAAACTACCCCACCTGAAAATTGGTGATAAGGCCGATATTCGCCTGATGGCCGGTGGGACTCATGTTGAAGGACGGGTCACCGGCATTGCGCGTGGGATTGGCGACACTGAAAACACCAACAGTGAAAACCAACTGTTGGATGTGAACCCCACCTTCGACTGGGTGCGATTAGCACAGCGGGTGCCGGTGCGCATCGAGATCGACCCTGCCACGGTACCCAAGGATACCGTGCTGTTTTCTGGCATGACCGCTACTGTCAATCTGAAGCCCAGTGATTCCGACGACGGTGAACCGGCAGTCTCTGTACAGCAGTAACCTATCGCCGGTGGCTGCGTTACGTCAGCACAGCCCCTAATAACGCAACACCCCGATCATCCGCCAACAATGGGTGATCGGGGTGTTGCTATTGCGATACTGCAAAGGTGTCTAAGAGAAGGAATCGTTTGGGCTGTCGGGCTGCTTGGAAACGGCCGGTGCTGCTTGATGGCGAATGTGCTCGGGGCGGAACCCAAGCCCCATCAGCCTTCCGGCCAAGCGTGCCAGCACCGGCGATCCGGCCAGCGCGCGCACGAAACGCGGCGGCCCTTTGCGTTCAGGGGCTGCTGCGGCATCGGAAGATGCCGTTGTGTGCTGGTTTGGGGGCGTTTGGTCAGCCGCTGCGGTGTCGTTGCTGGTGCTATCGGCGTCGTCAGGCTTCTGGCGGCGTTTCATCATCAGTTGCAGTTTTTGAGTGGCGCGGGTAGGGAAGCGGCGGCGTTTTTCTACCTTGGCAAGATGCTTGTCTTTCAGTCGGCCTTCGCGCAGCGGGGCCGCAAGAATATTGGCGGTTGCTACCGCATCCTGAATGGCCAGGTTGACGCCCACGCCGCCAATCGGTGACATCGCGTGCGCCGCATCACCGATAAACAGCAGCCCCGGTTTCCACCAGCGCTCGAGTCGATCAATCCTGACGCGCAGCAAAAACACATCGTTCCAGCGCTCTATCTCCTGCATACGCTCGGTGGGTAGCGGCAGTGCCTCGCCGACTTCCTCACGGAAGGCGTCCAGTCCGGCAGCCTTGATATCATCGAAACTGCCCTTGCGAATTACGTAGCCGCACTGCCAGTAATCGCCGCGGTCGATCAGCACAATGCCCATGCGCGGGCCGCCGTGGCCCATGGTGTAGGGCGGATCGTTAGGCTGATGACTGAGCTTCATCCACAGTACGTCGGTGGGTACCCCAAAGGCATTGACCTGCATACCAGCGTGCTCACGCACCTTCGAGTGACGACCGTCTGCGCCCACTACCAGGTCTGCATGCAGAGTGATATCACCGTCAAGTGAGGTTGCCTTGATACCGGTGATACGCCCGTTGCTATTCGTCAGCTCAGTCACTTCGGTGCGCATCAGCAGCCGGAAGTTGGGATATTTACGTGCTTCGCGCGCGATGAAGTCGAGGAAATCCCATTGCGCCATGAACGCGATAAATCGGCATTTGCTTTTTAGCCGTGAGAAGTCGGCGATGGTGACCTGCTGTCCACCCATCTCGGCATGCAACTGCTCGGCGCGGGTATGCGGAATCTTCAGCACTTCATCCAGTAGCCCGAGTTCATCCATGACATCGAGCGTAGAGGGATGCACGGTGTCACCGCGGAAATCGCGCAGAAAGTCGGCGTGTTTCTCGACCACGGTGACCGTTACTCCCGCACGCGCCAGCAGCAGGCCCAGCATCAATCCACCGGGGCCGCCCCCGGCAATGATGCATTGCTGATGTTCAACCTGGGCACCGTGTGATCCAGCGTGGCTCATGGAGTCGGCTCTCGACGTGAGGAAATCGGTGCAGGCGGCAGGACGCTGCGCGCTGCGGCTATGGTGGCAATATCGCTCGGCGTGGTACGGCAGCAGCCTCCAATCAAGCGTGCGCCCAGTGCGTACCATTTGCTGATGTGCTGTGAGAGGCCTGCGCTATCAGGTGCGGCAGTGGGGCTCCAGCATTTGCTTTGCGCATCGTAGTGTTCACCCGAGTTTGGGTAGACCACCAAGGGTTTGCAAGTGTGTGGCGAAAGTTGACCGAGTAGCGAGGAGATAAATTCAGGCTGTGTACAGTTTACGCCCAGCGCGACCACTTGTGGCTGCTCGTCCAGCCACGCCGCGCACTCAGCGATTGGGGTGCCATCATTGATGTCGCTGCCATTACGCGCGCTGAAGGTCACCCACGCACGGGCCTGAGGATAATCCTCCAGTAGCCGTACCAGGGTGACCACTTCGCTGAACGAGGGCTGAGTTTCGATGGCGAGAATATCGACCCCAGCGTCGAGCAGGGCGTCGATGCGCGGACGATGGAAGGCTTTGAGCAGTGGCTCGGAGATTGTGTAGTCGCCGCTGTACTCGGAGCCATCGGCGAGATAAGCGCCGTAGGGACCGACCGAGCCTGCTACGAGAGGGCGTACACCCGCTCCCGCGCGCTCGTGGCAGTGTTCATCAGCGGCTTCACGGGCAAGGCTGACCGAGCGCTTGATCAGCTCAAGGGCCTGCTGCTCGCTCACGCCAATCGCAGCAAATCCTTCCAGCGAAGCTTGATAGCTAGCGGTAATCGCAACATCTGCGCCGGCATCAAAGTAGGCGCGGTGCGCGCGTTTGATCAGTTCCGGATTGTCGAGCAGCAGCCGTGCCGACCACAACTGCGTAGCAAGCGTTGCGCCTTGCGCTTCGACTTCATTGGAAAGTCCGCCATCCACGACCAGCATCTGCTGCTCGGCAAGCAGTGACGCGAGATCGAGTGGCAACCTGTGTTGATTCATTCGGTACCGCCAAGCGGGCCATTGGCTGGCCCGCGTGAAGAAGAAAGATGACTTGCCTTAGTTGAAGCGAATGTCGTCGCTTCCGTTAACCACCGCAATGCGCTTGAGAATATGGTCGATCGAAAACCGATGATATTCCGCGCTGAACGAGGTGCAGGCGTCTTCCGGAATAACCACATTGTACGAAAGCTCCCACGCGGAGCGGGCCGTCGACTCGACGCCAAAATTGGTGGCAATGCCGCTGATCACCACCGTATCGATGCCGCGCCTGCGTAGCTGCAAATCGAGATCGGTGCCGATAAACGCGCCCCAGTGGTGTTTGGTGACGACGATGTCCTGCGGCTGCTGCAAGCCTTCTACCAGAGTGTCGAAACCTTCGGGTGACTGCTCGGGCAGCGACGGGCTAGACACCTTGCGGCTGGGGGCTTCATCGGCACTGAACGCCACCTTGACCAGCACCACTGGAGCACCTGCTTCACGGAAGCGATCCGCCAGCGTTTTGTTGATAGCGATAATTTGCTCTGAGGAGTAGGGCGCTCTGTCGTCGGTGGTAATACCTTCCTGCAAATCGATAATAATCAGCGCAGTCGAATGCTTGTTCAGCGACATGGGATTCTCCGTCGGCAATATAGGGTGAAAGGACAGGTGGCTCAGCGGCGCTGTGCGTTTGCCTGCTCCAGCTTCTCTACTAAATGGATAACGTGCTCACGCAGCGTTCTGAGCTCTTCGAGGCTAATGCCCACCTGATTGAACAGGCACGCGGGAATATCACGAGCCTGTTCACGCAACGCCTTGGCATGGTCGGTCAGGGTGATGATAACGCGGCGCTCGTCCTTGTCGGAGCGCTGGCGTTGAAGGTGACCGGCTTTCTCCATGCGTTTCAGCAGCGGCGATAGCGTGCCAATGTCGAGCTTCAGGCGCTTCTTGATATCGCTGATGCTGATGTCGGTCTGATGGTCGCTAAGCTCCCATAGCACCAGCATCACCAGGTATTGGGAGTAGGTAAGGCCCAGCGGTTTTAGCAGCGGATGGTAAAGCTGTTGGATCAGGTTGGAAGCTGCATACAGCGGGAAGCATGCCTGCTGATCCAAGCGCAACGGATCAGATGAAGTCACCATGATAAAGGCTCGGTAGACGTTGAGTGGCGCAAGGCCATCAGTTGAGAGCGCAGCAATGCTGTGCGCGCTCGATAGTCCTTTCTATATTGCATGCAATTAGTGTGGATGAGAAGGGGGAGCAATGCGGCAAAATGATCCAGCGTGTATGGCCGACAAGAGCCGTTTTTATCGCGCGGCAGCAGCATGCGCGCTGCGATAAGACAAAAAAATGCCCTGCTGGTGTGGCAGGGCATCCAAGAGGCTCAGCGTGGAGCCTTTACTTTGCCTTTTCGAAAGCGCCTTCGATGGTCAGTTTGACTTCATCACTGACCGCAGGAACAAACTGCTTGATACCAAAGTCGGAACGTTTGATGGTGGTGATGGCATCAAAGCCCGCGGTGTATGCCTTGTTGAGCGGGTTTTCGCCTGCACCATGGAAATGCACGTTAAGCGTTACCGGCTTGGTAACGCCGTTCAGCGTGAGGTTACCTTCCACCTTGGCGTTATCACTGTCGCTACTGGTGACCTTGGTCGATACGAAGCGGGCGTTGGGGTGCGCCTTGGTATTGAACCAATCGCTGCCTTTCAGCTCCTCGGTCAGCTTGTCCGAGGTTGTCTGAACGGTTGTGGTGGGAATGGTGATGTCGACCTTGCTTTTGGAAGCGTCGTCGGCATTCAGCGTCAAGGAGCCCGATGCGCCCGAGAACACGCCGTGGTAGTTGGTGAAGCCGAAATGATCCACGTTGAACAGCACTTGGGTGTGGGCCGGCTCAACCTTATAAGTGCCGCTCTGTACGTCGGCGGCAGCGGCCAGCGGAGCCTGACTCAGGCCTGCGGTCAGCGCAGCTACGCTTAGCGACGCGAGGACGGTTTTCTTGAACGTCATGGTGGGCATCTCCTGAAGATCATGGGGGAAGAGAGCAGTGAGAAAATTCTCTTCCTTTATGCACTAATTAGAAAAAGTGGTTTGGCGACTATTTTTCCCAGAAATCCACTTTCTTCCTAACGATCATAGAGCACTAAAGCGTTTCTGGCGGCCCTGTTGAGTGCATAAGTGATTTTCCGAAATGGAAATTAGCGCTCAATGTGCAAAAAAAAGTGCGTAAAACTGTCGCAGGGGGTATGTCCACAATAAAAATGTGGTTATTATTAACAGGTGCTTTGAGCACGGGTATGGCACATGCCCGCCCTGCGTGTAGCGACCAACCGCCACCCCTATAGGCGGATGAGCCAAAATCGGGGCCAGCAGCGCAGTCCAGCCAATGTGCAAGCCGAGAGCCTAGCCTCCTCACACCGGTCCACCCGCGCCGGCGGCGCAAAGCGGGCATTAACGCTTCACACCTCCTCCGGTTTCCTTCCCTACAAGCCCAGCAATTGAAGGCTCGTCGCCAAAGGCGATCCGTTCAGTTCTCTGGGAGCAAGACACTCACGTCAGCATAGCCTAGCCCACCGCCGCTCCCTCAACAGCCCGACTTTAGTCGTCCGTATTTGCCTTGTCTTTTCCCTGCTGCTGCTACACTTGAAGCTCTTCATTTCAGAGAGCGATATCATGCGTAAGTGGTTGCTGCTTATTGGATTTTTAGTGGTGGTGGTCGGTGGGGGATTGCTGCTGGGATACACCACGCGCCCCGACAGCTGGTTTAACGCGCTGCATAAGCCTGCGTTCAATCCTCCGCCCTGGGTATTCGCGCCGGTGTGGAGCGTTATTTATGCATTGATTGCGGTGGCCGGGTGGCGAGTGTGGATGCGTACTGGCTGGTCGAGCGCGATGCGCGCTTGGATGCTGCAGCTAGCGCTTAACTTCTGTTGGTCGCCGGTGTTTTTCGGTGTGAAAAGCCTGACCGGTGGCGCAGTCATCATTGTGGCGATGCTGTTAGCCATTGTGCTGTTCATGATGCGGGCG
Source organism: Carnimonas bestiolae (assembly GCF_051251145.1). Lineage (NCBI taxonomy): Bacteria > Pseudomonadati > Pseudomonadota > Gammaproteobacteria > Oceanospirillales > Halomonadaceae > Carnimonas > Carnimonas bestiolae. Next base: position 27,885 of record NZ_JBPCZK010000013.1, read on the forward strand.
CAGCGCGTTGATAAAGGGGCGCTGCTGCTGTTTGTGCCGTACTTGGCGTGGGTGGCTTACGCGACGCTGCTGAATATCAGTCTGGTGATGCTGAACTGACGCACTGCTACCGCGCGACCGCATCGCTGCCGCTGGTGGGGCATTGATTCGCATTGCTGTCGCGCGCGGGCTATTTCTACCTCCATTTACCTTTGCTTAGGGTGCTGTAGTTGGCGACCTCAGTCGTCGCCTTGGCGATTGCACGCTTAGGCCGCGCTCAATTATCTTCGATTTGTCGCTGAATAAGTCGCATTGCGCCCATAATTATTTCCAAATATGGAAGTATATCTTTCTGCGCCTCCCGCAGATGTCGTTGGATGTACGTGCTTTAATTCAGCCAATGTCGTTGAGCGCACTCGGTTCGCGCGCTCTCCTCTAACCCTGTGCAGTGAGACAACTCGATGAGCCTTAAGAATACCGCGGGGAACTGGGGAAGCGTTGCGCGCTTCTTTCACTGGGCGACGGCGCTGCTGATTATCGGTAATGGCGCCTATGGGCTGTGGATGACGGGACTGTCGCCGTCAATGAAGATGATTAACGCCTATGCCCTGCATAAGTCGATTGGTTTGACCGTGCTAGGGCTGCTGCTGCTGAGAATGGCCTGGCGGTTTTCCAGTCGCGCTCCGCGGGCGCTGCCTATGTCGCGCTGGCAGCACATCGCTGCGCATGCCGTCCACGGGTTTTTGTATCTGTTGGCGCTTGCCATGCCGCTGTCGGGATGGTGGGCGAATTCGCTGAAAGGCTTTCCGCTGCAGTATTTCAAGCAAATCAATTTGCCGTCGCTGGGCGGCGTGGTGAATCACCAGTGGGCGGATGTGGTGATTACCGCGCATCTAGTGATTTTCTGGTCGCTGATCGCGCTAGTGGTGATACACGCGCTGGCGGCGCTCAAGCATCACTTTATTGATCGCGACGCCACCCTTAAACGCATGCTGCCCTTTGGGCGTGCGCACTCTGAGGTTTCATCCATCGAGGATTTCAAATGAAAAAACTAACGGCATCGTTGATTTCTATGCTGCTGGTGCTACCGGTTGCCGCGCAGGCGGCTCACTACAGCGCTAATCAGGACGATAGCTCGCTGGGGTTCAAGACGACCTATCAAGGGCAGTCCTTCGACGGCACCTTTGGCCACTGGATGGCGTCCATCGACTTCGATCCCGCGCATCTTGATACCTCCAAGGCCGATGTGACCGTCGATCTGACGAGCGCGAAAACCGGCGAGAGCACGCGTGATGGCATGCTGCCCAACAAGGAGTTTTTCGACACCGAGCACCACCCTAAAGCGCACTTCGTCACCACGTCGTTCTCCAAACAGGGCGATAAGATTGTTGCGGAAGGCACGCTGGAGATGAAGGGACACTCAGAGCCGGTGGCGTTGACGGTCGATTTCGCGCCCGATGGCAATCACGCCACCATGGATATCCACGGCAAGCTGAAACGCCTGAGCTTCGGTGTCGGTGAGGGGGATTACCAGGACACCTCTGTGATTGGCGCTGATGTCGAAGTGACCGCGCACTTGAATCTGACCGCTCAGTAATCATCCGGTCCTAAGGGTGGTCAGCCGCCCCGCAATGCTTATGCGTTGCGGGGCTTTTTTGTGTGGGTGAAAGCTGATGGAAAAACGTTATGCTAAGCGTTTATTCAGATAAAGGTTGAGCTAACCACAATGATGTCGGCTGCATTCTCTACCGGGTTTGGCATTGGCCTGAGCCTGATTCTGGCGATCGGTGCTCAAAATGCCTTTGTTTTGAGGCAGGGAATCAAACGAGAGCATGTGCTGGCAGTGGTGTCGACCTGCGCGCTTTCTGATGTGGTGCTGATTGCGCTGGGCGTCAGTAGCTTCAGCCGAGTCGTAGCGCTGCTGCCGTGGCTCGACCCGGTGATGCGCTACGTCGGCGCGCTGTTTCTGCTGTGGTTTGGCGCCAAGAGCATGCGGGCAGCGCTGTGCGCCAACGACAGTTTGGTGGTGGAGGGCGAGGCGACAACGTCACTCAGACGCGCCGTGCTGACCTGTCTCGCATTAACCTGGCTTAACCCGCACGTATATCTCGATACCGTGGTGTTCATGGGATCGATTTCGACGCGCTTCGCCGGTGCCGAAATCGCCTTTGCCAGCGGCGCGATGAGCGCATCGCTGCTGTTTTTCGTTACTCTGGGATATGGCGCGCGCTGGCTACGGCCGCTATTCGCCCGGCCGATGGCGTGGAAGCTGTTGGATGCTGCGGTGGCGCTGCTGATGTGGGGGATTGCGGTGCGCTTGATCGTTGCCCCGTAGCAAGGCAGCGAGCGACGATAGAGCGAGAAGGTGGCGCGGGCTTGATGGTCTCTTTTTCAGGGGCGCTAAGCGATAGGGACGCATTGATTGGGAGTATGTAAGGGCGCGGAAGAAGTTGATGTTGAGACTGAATGTTTAGCGAGAAAAATGTGCAAATATAAAGACTTCTCTCAGGTTATACGTCAGGCTGTGCGCTATATTCGTCGATTGTTGCTGAATAAGTCGCTGGAACCACGGCTATCGGCAGTGTCACTAAACCGTTGCTCCCCGCTGAGGAGGTCCTCTTGAATTTCAACGTTTTTTCTCGCCCTACGGCGTCGCGCGTTCTTGCGCTTTGTGCTCTTCCTTTGGCGCTGGTGGCGTTAAATCATGGCGCTGCAGCGAAGGATGCCCCGCAAGTAACGTTCAAAGGCACCAGTAAAGCCTTTGATCAGTTGGTCGATCAGTCGCGTCAGGCGCGCACCATCGCCGAAAAATCGGTGTGGTCGGAGGGCCCAGTGTGCCTGCCCGATGGCTCGGTAATGTTCAGTGAAATTCCGCGCAATCGGCTGGTCAGCTGGAGCGAGCAGGGCGGCTTGAAGGTAGAGCTTTCGCCGTCGGATTTCCAAAACGGTCATGCGGTTGATGGCGAAGGACGCGTGATTGCGGCGTCTCACGGCAAACGCGGCATCGAACGCCGCAAATCGGATGGTTCCTGGGAAATGCTGGTGGATCGCTATCAGGGCAAGCGCTTCAATAGCCCCAATGATGTTGTGGTGGCAAGCGACGGCGCCATCTGGTTCACCGATCCTGATTACGGTCTGAAAAGTCAGGACGAAAGCTACCCCGGCGGCAAGCAGCAGCTTGGCGAGCACGTTTATCGTTTCGATCCCGCTTCCCATGACATCGAGCAATTCGTGCTGAAAGGCATAGCGAAGCCGAATGGTCTGGCGTTCTCTCCCGACAACAAAATGCTCTATGTGGTGGACTCTTCCGAGCAGAATCATCGCATCATGGCGTACGACGTGCGTGACAATAAGCTGACCAACGAGCGTGAGTTCGTCACCGTATCGCCCGGCGTGCCGGATGGCATCGATGTGGATACCGAAGGCAACGTGTGGAGCGGTAGCAAGGAAGGGCTGCATATCTACTCACCCAAGGCTGAGCTTTTGGGCAAGGTGCTGATTCCGTCGGAGTCCGCCACCTCCAACGTGGCGCTTTGCAAGAATGCCAGCGGCGATCATTGGGGCTATGCGACTTCCGGCATGCGCGTATGGCGAGTGCCGGTATCGGTGGTTAGCGCCGATTAAGCGTATTCGTTGTACAGCACGGCTCGACGTAGCAGTTCGGCGTAATCAAAGGCACCGGCTGCACAGCGAGCACCGTTATCAAGGGCCACCTTCGGGTGGCCTTTTTGTGGGCTGAAGACGTTGAAGAGTGGACAGCGCGCGGGTGGCTAGCGTTTGAGCAGGCACTTGGTTAGGCTGCTAGTCATCCTAATAACAAGTGGCTCTCATTACGCTGAGCCTTTTGCCCAAAGAGTACTTCTGCATTGACCGCTACCTCCCATCAGCATTCTCTACCGATTCCATGGCGCTGTCTGATACCGGTTTCCTCAATTGGCGTTATCTACGGATACGACATGGGCGCCAGCGCGTCGGTTGCTGAGTCGCTGCCCAATGATCTTGGTCTAAGCCAAAGCCAGTTTTCTTCCCTTAATGCCATCATTGGTATTGGCCTTTTGCTCGGTGCGGTAAGCGGGGGCGTCATCACCAATCGACTCGGCCGCCAGCGCAGCCTGCTGCTGGTGGCGGTGATGTTTACGCTATTCGCGTTGGGAGAAGCGCTGGCCACTGGCTTAACGATGCTGAATATCTGCCGCTTGATGCTGGGCATTGGCATTGGTCTTTCTACCGTGGCGGCGCCGGTATTTGTGAGCGAAATCTCACCGTCCGAGCGGCGCGGCGGCCTGATCGCGATGTACCAGGTGTCGAATGCCTGCGGCATTATTCTGGCCTATGTGGCGGGCTTTCTGCTGGCACCGCTCGATAACTGGCGGCTTAACCTTGGTATTGCCGCGATTCCCTCGCTGCTCGTGGCGCTAGCGGTGCTGCGCCTACCCGACACCCCAGTGTGGTATCTGATGCGCGAGGCGCGTGACAAGGCGGTCGCAACGCTGCGAGGGTTGGGGCACTCTCCTGCCGATGCCGAAGCGCTGTGTGCTGACACTGCTCGGCGGTTAGATGAAGAACACGCACAGCGCGCGGGGATCAGGCATTCGCTGCTGTCGCTATTGCGGCCTCCTTACCGGCGAGCCTTTATTTTCGTGGTGGGCTTTGGCGCGCTGGCAAAGCTGACCGGCATCAATGCGCTGGTGTACTACCAGCCCTTAATTTTCGCTGGTATGGGCTTCAGCGGCAGTGCGGGTAAGCTGCTGTTGCCCGGACTGATCACGCTGTTTTCAGTGGCGACCACGCTGATTGCGCTGGTACTGGTCGACAGAATTGGTCGCAAGCCATTGATGCAAACCGGATTGACGCTGATGCTGCTGGGCGATGTCGTGATCGCGACGGTATTCGCGTTAGGTACGGCATCGACGGCGCTCAGCGTTGCAGGTGTGCTGGGCTTCGTGCTGTTCCAAGCGGGCTTTGGCATGAGCTTCGGCTCGCTGATATGGATCTATTCCGCTGAAACCTTGCCGGGCCGCTTGCGCGCAGTGGGTGCCACCATCGCTCTCTCGTCTGACTTCCTGATTAATATCGTGATTGCCCAGTTCTTCCTGGCGGTCTTCTCGGCAGTAGGGGGGAGTGTGACCTTTATGGGCTTCGCCGCAATGGCGTTGGCGGCCATTGTGTTTTGCCGAACGCTGGCACCGGAAACCAAGGGGCGTCCGCTCGATGACATCCGGCTGTTTTGGGAGAACGGCGGACGCTGGGAGTCGAGCAGCGACAGTGAAGTCGGCGCGTCGATTCGCCGCTAGCACCGCGTCACGCGACGTTAACCGCAATGCTATAAGCTAGTGCTCAGGCGCGGTGCAGCGCTTTTGGGACAGCATCGGGCGCTGATTCGTGAGATGCTAGCGCCTATTTGGATGAGCAGTAACGGACCTTTTCATGACTTCTTCTTCGCTTCCGCCCACCGAACAACGTCATCCGCTTAGCGCTCGGATCGATCAACTGCCAACGCGGGATATTCTGGCGTTGATCAATGACGAGGACGCCACGGTTGCCGCTGTAGTGCGCTCGGCGCTGCCGCAGATGGAGCAGGCGGTGGCTGCGATTGCACAGCGTTTGGCCGACGGCGGTACGCTGCACTATGTGGGCGCTGGTACGAGTGGTCGGATGGCAGTGTTGGACGCCGCCGAGGTGCCGCCCACCTATGGATTCCCTGCGCAGCGCATTGTCGCCCACCTTGCTGGCGGCATTGGTGCGATGCAGGGTGCCGTAGAGCACGCCGAAGATGGTGCCGCTGACGGCGCAGCGGCGGTGGCTGACGTTGCTGCCAACGATGTGGTGATGGGGGTTGCCGCCAGCGGCACCACGCCCTTCGTGCTGGGCGCATTGCACGAGGCAGGTCAGCGCGGGGCCTTCACCATTGGGTTGACGTCGAATCCGGATGCACCGCTGATTAGCGAGGCAGCGCTAGCGATAGTGGTCGCTACCGGCCCGGAAGTAATTACCGGCTCCACCCGCATGAAAGCGGCCAGCGCGCAGAAGATGGTGCTTCAGGCCATCTCCACTACGGTGATGATCAAGCTTGGTCGAGTGCGCTCCAATCTGATGCTGGGCGTGCAGCCGACTAATCACAAGCTGAAGCAGCGCGCCGGTCGTATTGTGGCTGAGCTGACTCAGCAGCCCGAGAACATCATCACCGCGCTGCTCGAGCAGCACCACTACGATGTTGCGGCAGTGCTCGATGCGCTGCCTGTTCTTACCCGCGATGCGTCAGCACCATCGCCGGCGGCATCGGATAGCATAGTGCTGGGCATCGATATTGGCGGTAGTGGCTTGCGTGCCGTGGCACTCAATGGTGCTGATCAGCGCCCGCTGTCGGCGCAGGAGTTCCGTTTCGACACTGAAGGCAGCTCGTTCTCACTCTTTCCTCCAGAAGCCGCCGAGGCATTGCACGATTACGTTCGCCAACTGGCCGATAGCGGCGCGACGGTCACCTTGATTGGTGTAGGTATGGCAGGCGCTGAGTATCATCCACAGCGTGTTAGCGCGTTGCAGGAAGGGCTCCAGAGCGTATTCCCTCACGCGCGCGCCATCATTACCAGTGACAGCGTTGCGTCTTACGTCGGCGCCGTAGGCACTGGAGCGGGCGCACTGTTGACGGTGGGAACGGGCAGTATTGCGGTGGCCAGTGACGGCACGCAGGCGTGGCGACGCGTTGATGGTCTTGGCTTTCTCGCCGGTGATCTTGGCTCGGGGGCATGGCTGGGCCGCGAGGCAGCATGGCGTGCGATCAGCGGTATCACCCAGCGGGCGCCGCATGCCGAGGCATTGGAAAGCGCCTTCCTGGCCCATTTTGGTTCGCTCGACGACTACATTAGCCGAGTGCACAGCGCCGACGCGCCCTCTGCGCTGTTGGCCTCATTTGCCCGCAAGGTCACTGAGCTAGCCGCCAGCGGTGATCAGAGCGCTATCGCGCTGTGTAACGCCGCCGTTGATCACTTGTTCGAAACCGCGCGGCAGGCCGCCGACGGCCTTTCGCCCAGCGTGACGCTAAGCGGCGGCTTGCTTAGCGAAGGATCTTGGCTGCGCGCTCGGCTGATCAGTCGGCTGCAACAGGCAGGGCTTGAGGTACAAGCCCCGCTGCACAGCGCCAGCCAAGGAGCCGCCATTCTCGCCCAGCGGTACGTCGAAGGCGGGCTTCCCGAAGCCTTCTCTCAGCAGGTGTTGGGGCAAGCGTAGCAGCGCTTAGTCGCCGAGGGTAAAGCGGTAGGATGGTGCCGAACCGCCGAACCGCCGAACCGCCGAACCGCCGAACCGCCGAACCGCCGAACCGCCGAACCGCCGAACCGCCGAACTGCCGAACTGCCGAACTGCCGAACTGCCGAACTGCCGAACTGCCGAACTGCCGAACTGCCGAACTGCCGAACTGCCGAACTGCCGTGCGTTAGCGCGCGCTGGACGATATGGGGTTATCTCTCTTTTCGGTGAATCCGCGCTGCCTTCGGCCACCTTCCTTAAATGGTGACGTGGGGAGGGCGGTGTCACCTAGCCATCATGTAAGGCTCACAGCGCTGTCATTTTTCCTGCGTATCTTGCTTGCCCAACAATGGGTCATGCATACCAAGGATTACTGTGTCAGCTGTTTATTTCCGGTGGGCGCTGAGTGCCTGCCTGCTCGTTGCTGCGCTTGGCGTTAGTGCTAGCGGCTGGGCGTTATCGCTCGACTATGCGCATGAGTACGCCGACAGATCCGAGAAACATAAAGATATCTTCGCTTTCTCTCATTCTTTTTTCGGCGCCGTTGGTATCAAGGCAAAATACAAGTTCGTGCCGCGCGAGAAGCCCAACGGTGATGCGGGCAATGCGTTTGATGATGACAAACTGAATGAGCGCGAATATACGCTCAAGTACGGCTGGAAAGTCGCGCCGCGCTGGAGGCTGGTGCCTGAAATCAAGTACGCGATTAAAGACAAGGAAAAGAAGTACAAGCCCGAGCTGAAAGCGCAGTACAAGCTATTCAAGGGCACCAAGGTAGGCGTGGGGTATGTGTTCTACGTTAAGGATAAGCGCGGCAAATCGGTCACTCGCACCCACGAAATCAAAGCATCTGCGTCGCAGCAAATGGGGCGCTGGACCCTCGGCTATGAATACACGCATTACAACGGTAATCACGCGCTCTTCAACAACGGCCACAGCGATTACAAGCACGACGTGGAACTTGCCTACCGCATCAACCCGCACTGGGCGCCATTTATTGAATTCAAGAATGTCTCGGTCGCCGATGATTCCAGCAAGCGTGAAACGGAGAGCTATCTTGGCCTCAGCTACACCTTATAGAAGCGTTTCAGTACTCAAACAGCTATGCACGGTAATGATAGCGGGTGGTTTCGCGCTGCTATCGCTACCCGCCGCTGCGGACCAGACTGGCACCTCGAACCGGGCGGATCATTACCAGCTCGAACAAGTGGTGATGCTTGGCCGTCATGGGGTAAGGCCGCAAGGCAATACCGCCAAGCTAAATCGCGCAACTGGTCGCCAATGGCCCGAGTTCAGTGTGCCGGATAATCACCTGACGGGGCACGGCTACAAGGGAGTTGCCGACCAGGCGGCCTACCAGCTGGCTGACTGGCGTGCACGGGGGCTTCGGCTTAAGGATAGTGCCGGCTGTCCCTTATCGGATCAGCTATTTATCTGGTCCGATGTTGATCAACGCACCAAGGCAACGGGATTGGCACTGGCGGATGGCATGTTCCCTGGCTGTGGCCTCGCGCCGCATTTTTCCGCCGCCCAGCAAGATCCACTGTTCTCGCAAGCCTCGCTGGGGCTATCGCCGCTGGATACGCATAAGGTAAGGCAGCGGGTGCTGGCGCGGATGGGCGGATCACCGCAGGCCGCTGCCAGGCACTATCAGCACGCGGTAGCGCAGATGCGCCGAGTGGTCTGTAGCGATGCCAAAGACGCTTGCGGTTTTCTCGATGAGCCGTGGGGAGTTGCCTTCTCGAAGAGTGGCAAAGCCAAACTGACGGGGCCGGTGTCGGAAGGCTCCAGTATTGCTGAAACCATCCGCGAGCAGTACAGCGAGAATATGCCCATCGCTCAGGTGGCTTTCGGGCATGGTCGCGATGCCAACACGGTACGCGAGCTCATGGCGCTTCACGCGGCCAAGTACGATCTGCTTAGCGATACGCCGGAATACGCGCGCCACGGCGGATCGCTGCTGCTCGAGCAAATGCTTGCCGCCCTGTCGCCCGACAACGCTGATAACGCCCCACGCGCCCACCTCGACGCACTGAATCGGCCGCTTGTGATGCTGGTGGGGCACGACACCAATATCGCGCAGGTGCAAACCATGCTGGGCTTTAATTGGCAGTTGCCTGGCTACCCGCGCAATGATATCCCGCCGGGCGGAAGCCTGGAGCTCCAGCGTTACCGCAATCTCGCGGATAACTCTCAATGGCTGCGCGTGGTGTTCCGAGCGCGCTCGCTCGACCAATGGCGTCGCCTAAGCCCGCTGGACGCACGTCACCCGTTGCCCGCCGCTGAGCTTAACGGGGAGGGGTGCCGCGCCACCTCGGTAGGCAGACTCTGCCCGCTATCAGCGGTGGTTGCCCGGGCTCGTCGCCAGCTTGTTGAGTTGCCGCACCCGCCGACATTGTTTGAGTAGCATTTAAAGAAACAACGGCACGCTGCCCAGCGAATAAGCACGCTGGTGCAGCGGCTGCGCTGTGCAAACGATAGGCATGCACCATGCTGGTGCTTATCCATCGCAGATTCGGTGGTGTCTTCTATCCCACGGCGGGCCCTTGCTCCCGCTTCGACATCCTTTTCGTCCACCGCAGGTCGCGTGAAGTTTCAGCGCACGCATCAGGACCCGCAAGCCAGTGTTGCGCAGCGTGCCTTCATGATCCGCAGCGGGGCGGCTGAGCGTGGTCGCTGCGCCGATGAAGCAGGCCCCCCGATGATCCTCACGCGTGGCGCGCCTACCTTTGCCTTGCGCTTTGGTGCGAGTCACGGAAGCTTCCTTCGGTGCATGGCCCGCATTTTGCACTTTCACGCTCACCAGCTTTTGCTGGACGACCGCTGCTTGCTAGTCAACGACGTAGCGCAATGAAGTGAAGTGTGAATGTGGAGAAGGGATTAATGGCGGTAGCGATAGCTCGGCGCATGGGACGCTCTATTTTTTGGCAGGTGGTGATTGCGCTGGTGGCAGGTGCGCTATTTGGCTGGTTTCTTCCTGAGTCTGCCGAGGCGTTCAAGCCGCTAGGCGATAGCTTTATCAAGCTGATCAAGATGGTGATCGCCCCCCTGGTGTTTCTGATTGTGGTGCACGGTATCACCGCCAATGCCAATCTTCGGCATGTGGGGCGTTTGGTCGGCAAAGCCATTCTCTATTTCGAGGTGGTCAGTGTTGTAGCGCTGCTGCTGGGGTTGGTGGTGTCGCTGTTAACAGGCTTAGGAAGCCATACTCAGCTTCACATCGATGAGAGTCAAAGCGCGCTGGCGGATGCCTCTCACGGTGCTCATATGAACAGCTTGGTCGATTTCCTTACCGGACTGATTCCCGACACCTTTATCGGCGCTTTTGCCGACGGTGACGTGCTACAGGTGCTGGTGCTCTCGGTACTGTTTGGGGTCGCCCTAGCGCTAAGCGGCGACAAAGTGCGTCCTATCGTGACGTTGATCGATCAATTGAGCACCGTGATGTTCCGCATGATGGGCATTTTAGTGCGCGCCGCGCCACTGGGCGTATTCGGATCGGTTGCCTATATGGTGGGGCACTATGGACTCGGCTCGCTGAGCAATCTGGCCGGATTTTTAGTGCTGTATTTCGCGACCTGTCTGATCTTTATTGTTGTCGTGCTCGGCGCTATTGCAGCTTTCTGCGGCGTTAGCCTGAAAAAACTGATGGTCTACCTGCGCACCGAACTCGGCATTGTCTTCGGCACCACCGCCTCCGACGTTGTGCTGCCGCAAATAATGAGCAAGCTTGAATGGCTGGGAGTAGGGCGTTCCACGGTAGGCTTGGTAATTCCTACCGGCTATTCGTTCAATCTCGACGGCTTCTCCATTTACATCACCATGGCCGTGGTATTTATCGCGCACTTCACCGGCACTGCACTCAGCGGCGGTGATCTAGCGCTGATTCTCGCAGTCTCCATGGTCACCTCCAAAGGCGCGCATGGCGTCCCAGGCTCCGCCATCGTTATCCTCGCCGCTACCCTCTCAGCAATCCCCTCACTACCGGTCGCCGCACTCGCCGTCATCTTGCCCATCGACTGGTTCATCGGCATCGCCCGCGCCCTGACCAACGTACTCGGCAACTGCGTCGCCACCATCGCCATAGGCAAATGGGAACGCGACTTCGACGTCGCCAAAGCGCAGCGCGTGCTAAATGGGGAAATGCCTTATCGCGCGCACGAGGTTCAGCAAGGGCAGACTTAGGGGAAAGTTGAGTTGAGGAGGCGGGAGAAGGGCTGTTTTGGGCGTGGAGAAAAAGGCTAGGGGGGAATGCGCGCTAGAAGAGATAAATGGCGCCCTCAGCAGGAGTCGAACCTGCGACCTTCCCCTTAGGAGGGGGACGCTCTATCCAGCTGAGCTATAAGGGCTTGCGCGGGAGGTGAAGGCCAGAATTATAGGGATTCTGGCGGTCGAGGGAAAGGGCGCGCTTGGGCTTGGCTGCTGGGGCGAGTAAACTTGCTGGCTTTGCAATGGCAGTGGAGTGCCTTGGCGTGGCGGAAGATCGCTATTTTACTGGTGCAATGGCGGCGAAGTTCGGGCGCAGCCTTTACGGTGCGTCGCGGGGGCGGTTGCGGTTGGCGCTGGTGCAGCATGCGCTGGCGCTGGATATACCGTTTGCCTGTGAGCCGCTGCTGGATGCTGGGGGCGGCTTGGGCCAGATGTCGGCGTGGGCCGCTGAGCGCGGTCATCGGGTGACTTTGATAGAGCCAGCCGCTGAGATGCTCGAGTTTGCTCGAGAGCGCTTGCAGGGGCTCGACGTGACGCTGGTGCAGGGCGATGTGCAGTCGTTGGCGTCGCTAGCGCCGGGGCCCTGGCCGCGCATCATCTGCCATGCGGTGCTTGAGTGGATGGCGCAGCCGCGTGAAGGCTTCGACGCATTGGCGAACCAGCTCGCGCCGGGCGGGTGGCTGTCGCTGATGGTGTTCAATCGTGACGCGCTGCTGCTCTCCAACGTGGTGAAGGGCAATTTCGACAAGGCGCTCAACAACGATTTGGCGGGCAAGGGGCGCGGCACGCGATTGACGCCCATCTCGCCGTTAACGCATCAGCAGATCGCCGAGTGGTGCGCGGAGGCAGGCCTCGAAATAAGGGGCATCACCGGCATTCGGGTATTCCACGATTATCTGCGTGAGAAGTTTCCCAGTGAAGCTCAGTTGGCCCAACTGCGTGAGCTCGAATTCGCCCATTGCCGCGTCGATCCGTTCTGGCGCATGGGCCGTTATCTGCACTACAGCCTGTATCGCCCGCTATGATGCGGAGCGCGCACGCGGCTGAGCTTCCATTGCCTGTCCTAACGTCGCTATCCTTCTGGGCGTGTCCTATTCCATCTCGGCAGTCGAGTGCTGCCACCGTTTGAGCGAATCTAAACGTATCTATGGCTTCTCATACTATTCCTCCTGTGTGCCAACTGCTCGAGCGCGGAGCCTCGCAGCTTGATAGCAATGCTTGTCAGGTGGCGGTGCCGCTGGCGGCAGCTGCTTTCTTGCCGCACCTGGGCAGCGCGTGGGTAACCGATCTTGCGGTGGCCAAGGTGCTGGAGCAGCACCGCCAACAGGTGCAGTTGGGCCTTGCCGCGCCTGCTCAGTGCAGCGACGGGGCACTGCTGTTCTGGCCGAAAAGCCATGCCCTGGGGCTATGGTGGCTGCAAACGCTGTGTCATTGGCTGCCGGAAGGAGCGCCGATTGAGATCGTGGGTGAGCATCAGGGCGGTATCAAACGCGTACCCAAGGTGCTTGAGGCCGCAGGGCTCGAGTGCGCGCGGCTCGATAACGCACGCCGCTGCTCGCTGTTCGCGACACGCGCCAAGCCAGTGGATATCGCCGCGCCCGAGTGGGGTGAGTACAGCGCGCTTGAATTGAAGTTGGCCACGCATCCGGGGGTGTTTGCCAATGGGCGGCTGGATGCCGGTACCGACATGCTGCTCACGCGCTTGGCTCAGGAGTTTCCCAAGGGTGTTTCCGGCAGTGCGCTGGATGTGGGCTGCGGTGATGGCATTATCAGCCTGTGGCTGGCGCGAGCGGGTGCTGAAGTAACGGCGCTGGACGTCGACGCCTTTGCGGTCGAGACCACCCGACGTTCACTGGCGTTGAACGGCATGGAGGGGGCGGTCGCTATTGGCGATATGCTGGAAGAAGTCGCTGAGTCCTTCGACGTGATTGTATCGAATCCACCGTTTCACCAAGCGCGCGATGTTGATATAGGCCCCGCGCGACGGTTGATCGAGCAAGCGCCCAGCCGGCTGCGGCCCGGCGGTAAACTTTACATAGTGGCGAACGTGTTTCTTCCTTATCGCGCGGCCTTGGAAGCGTGCTTTGAGCGTGTCGATACCCTGGAAGAGGACGGGCGCTATCGTATCTACCGCGCATCTTCTCCGCGACGCACTCGCAAGCGCTAACGCAGCGCTAGGCGAGTTCTACGCTCAGAGCAGTGCTTACACAAACGGCCCCGTAATGGGGCCGTTTGTTTGCCTGTGGGAAGCGCGATCAAGGTCCCGGCGGATATTGCTTCAACGCCTCCTCTACCAGTCCTGCAATAATTTGCGCTCGCTGCTGCGGCGACGCGCTGTCGTCAGTATCGCGCTCTACTCGCCCGCGCCACACCAACTGGCCATCGCGACGGTCGTACATATCGAGCTGAAGGATAGTTACCGGGAATCTTCGCACCCGCGGTCCATAGAAGCCCGGACCGCCCCAGCCACCATAGTAGCCGCCGTAATAGCCGCGCGGCCCCCACGGGCCCCATGGTCCCCAGGAGCCATCGTAGAAAGGATCTTCCTGGGTGCGGTGGGTATAGGCGACGGTCGCCTGTAGCAGCACGTCGGCGCCTTTTTCGGTTCTGGCGGGCGTTAGGCCTTTGCCGGGCAGTTGTTCGTTGAGCGCCTGATCGATGCGCTCTGCCGTTAAGCTGCTGCGCGTTAGGGTATTGTCAGGCGTGAACACTACCCGCGGTGACGCCCACTGCCAGTGGTGATAGGTGGCGAAGTCGCGGGTGGGGTCATAGTCGCGCTGAGTGACCACGCTGCTGCATGCGCTAAGCGCCACTAGCGCAAGCGCCATCAACGTTGTTCTCAAGGCATTCGCGGGCAAGAGAGAAGGCAACGGCATAACAGGGAACTCCTGCAAAAAGACCGAATAAGCTGTGAGCCTCCGCGACTCTCAGCGAGATGCTTGGTACGCCAGCTCAGGGTGTCGAGCCAGCAAAAGCGCGTAACCGAGCGCGTTGATCAAGTTTACCGTGTAATGGGGCAAGAAGCTTGTGCCGAACGTAAGGGTTTGTAGCTCGAAACGGCGGGGCGGACGGTGTTGTCAGCTAAAGCGCGTCAGGCTGTTCATTTCGTGTGATCCCATATTCAGGCCGGCTAATGCTACGCCTTTGCGTCGTCGTAGCGGATATCCGTCACGATATAATGAGCGATCCCCGCTGGCGCAGCGACTTCCACTTCATCATCGAGACGCTTGCCCAGCAGCGCGCGTGCCATTGGCGAATCCACGCTAATCCAGTGTTTATCCGGGACGGTTTCATCGGGGCCGACAATCCGCAGCTCCAGCTCATCGCCATTATCGTCTTCGAGCGTAACGTAAGCGGCGAAGAATACGCGGCTCGGGTCGTCGGGAGCACGATCGACCACGGTCAGCTCATCCAGGCGTTTGCCCAGATAGCGAATGCGGCTGATGGTTTTGTTGAGCTCGCGTTTATTGTAGGTGTAATCAGCGTTCTCGCTGCGATCGCCCTGCGCGGCAGCTTCCCCCGTCTTCCGTGATAGCTCCGGACGACGTACGCTGGTCAGATGCTGATACAGGCCCTGCATTCGTTCGAAGCCCGCACGCGTAATGACATTGCTTTTGGCTTCCTGACGCGGGTCCTTGGCGGGATCACGCCAACGTGTCATGTTGCGGCCTTTCATCGGTAACATACCTATAATGGTTCTAAAACAAATAGCGCTTTAGGATAGCTTGGAATGTGCCCATTATGCGGGCGGCAGGGGCGTCTACCAACCCTGAGAAATCGGGAAGGGCAGACGTGTGCGCTGCACTGGCGCTTGAATTTAGCGCCAGTAAGCGCCATCTTGGTGCGTGATCGTGAATTTAGTGGCGCTCTATTGCCTTTGGCAGGGTAGCGTTTCGTCTTCTGTGGCTCAGTGGCCGAAGCGCAAGCGCATAGCGTTTTGGATGACGGAGTGCTGCAGTGGTAGATAACGCGAAACAAGCGGATCGAGGACACGGAATCGTCGAATTTACCGCAAATGACGTCGACCTCACCTCAGATATACCGGTATATCAGGGCTTCTTTACCTTCTCGAAGCTCAAGTACAAGCACCGTCGATTTGACGGTAGCTGGAGTGAAGAAGTCACTCGTGAGGTGCATGAGCATCACGATGCGGTAGGGGTGCTGCTGTACGATCCGGCAGAGGATGCAGTGGTACTGGTCGAGCAGGTACGCGCAGGTATTGTTGCGCGTCAGGATGGCGCTACCCCGTGGGTGCTAGAGGTCGTGGCAGGACTGATCGACACCGACGAAACGCCGGAGCAGGTAGCGCGCCGCGAGGCATGGGAAGAGGCCGGTTGCCGTATTGCTGAGGTGATTCCGCTGTACTCTTTCTACCCTTCACCGGGGTGCTATACCGAGCGCGTGCATCTGTATTGCGCGTTGCTTGATAGCAGTGCGGTGGGCGGTGTTCACGGTCTTGCAGAAGAACAGGAAGATATTCGAGTGCATGTCATTCCCTTCCCTAAAGCAATGCAGTTGCTGGAGGAAGGCAAGTTGGACAATGGCATGATGATTATTGCAATGCAGTGGCTGGCGCGAGAGCGTGCGTCGCTGCGTGCCAGGAGTAATGGATGACCTTTTCCACGCCCGCAAAACGTGCCTATGTGACAGACCTCAAGAGTTTGCAGGCCGAGTGCGCCAGTAACTTTCTGCGCCTGTCGCGGCTGATTGGCGGACGTGCCGAGGGAGAGCGTATCGATATCGCACTGGGCGAAAGCGATCGCTCGTTCGGCTGCCTGCACGTCGAGGTAGAAGAACAAGCTCCTTACACTACCCGCTTGAACGTCACCCAAAGCGGCATGCTCGAAGCACTGGTCGACTCACCGCGTATGCGCGTGCATCTGTACCACGACGTGCGCATGGCAGAAGTGGTCGACTTCCAGCGCAAGCGCCACTTTCAAGGCCGCTATCGTTACCCCAATGCCCACATGCATCAGCCCGATGAAAAGCTCCAGCTCAACCGCTTTCTTGGCGAATGGCTCGATCACGCGTTAGAGCATGGGCGGAGTGCAGGTTCTCTGAGGCGTTGATTGTTGGTGGTCTTGTTCGCTCGCTTATTCTGGAGCTTGCGTGGGACTTCTTTGTTGGCGTTCTTATCTGCTGGCTTATTTGAGAGCCTACGCAGCTCTTCGGTGTTAGCGTCCTTATCTGCTGGCTTATTTGAGAGCCTGCGCAGCTCTTCGGTGTTAGCGTCCTTATCTGCGGGCTTATTCGAAAGCCTGCGCAGCCTTTCACTGTTAGCGTCTTAGCAAACGTTATTTATTGATATCTGAAGGGGACCTTGCAGGCCCCCTTCACCCCCGCTGTCGTCAGGCACGTCAGACCATCCACTTGCAAAACCGCGCTGCAAGCGGATGATTCCGCGCCTTCCTCTTACGAAGTTTGCGTATGCAGATAGCTAATCACGCTAGGGATTCTATTTGCCAAGGCATGACAGCCCATTGAATGTGTGCGCTGTGCGTGCACAGCGACATCACATTCGGGGCGCTTCCTCAAGCGGGAGAGCGCGAGAGGGACAAGGTTCCTCTCGCATTCAAAGGAAAGGTTTGGTTTGAAAAGACGCTAACAGTGAAAGGCTGCGCAGGTTCAGGAATGAGTTACTGGTAAAGATGCCAACATTGAAAGCCCGCGCAGGCTCCAGAATTAGCTAACCGATAAAGCCGCCAACAGTGAAGCTCTGCGCAGGATTCAGAATGAATCACCGATAAGAACGCCAACAATGAAGTCCCACGCAGAACCATGAATTAGCCACCGGCCAATCCATCAACACAGCAAACTTCATAAAGGAAGGCGCGGAATCATCCGCTGCAACGCAGTTGCACAAGCGGATGGTCTGACGCGCCTGACGCAGGCGGGGGTGAAGGGGGCCTGCCAAGGTCCCCTTCAGATATCAATAAATAACGTTTGCTAAGACGCTAACAGTGAAAGGCTGCGCAGGCTCTAGAATCAGCCTCGCGGTAAAGCCACCGACAATTCAAGCCCACGCAGACTCCCAAATAAGCCACCCAAATAAGCCGCTTATTTCACCTCTACATGCGTCTTCAACCCAATGCGCTCAAGCACCTCGATAAAGGGCTTGGGCGGTAGCTCTTCAACATTGGCCATGTGCTTGACGTCCCATTCGCCGCTGGCAATCAGCAGGGCGGCGGCGACGGCGGGTACGCCGGCGGTATAGGAGATGCCTTGGGCGCCGGTCTCTTGGTACGCTTCTTCGTGATCGGCAACGTTATAGATAAACACTTCGCCGGGCTGACCATCCTTGGTGCCTTTCACTAGGTCACCAATGCAGGTTTTGCCGGTGTAGTCGGGGGCTAACGAGCCGGGGTCGGGAAGTACGGCTTTGACCACCTTGAGCGGCACCACTTCTTGGCCTTCTGCGGTGGTGATCGGCTGTTCCGAGAGCAGGCCGAGATTTTTCAGCACCGTAAACACGTTGATATAGCGCTCGCCGAAGCCCATCCAGAAGCGCACGTTGGGTACGTCGAGATTTTGCGACAGCGAATGGATTTCGTCGTGACCGGTCATATAGGCCTGCTGCTTGCCCACGACGGGCAGATCCCACTCGCGACCGATTTCGAACATCTTGTTCGACACCCACTCGCGGTTCTGCCACGACCACACTTGGCCGGTAAACTCGCGGAAGTTGATTTCGGGGTCGAAGTTGGTCGCAAAGTAGCGACCGTGGCTGCCGGCATTGATATCGACGATATCGATCGACTCGAGGGTATCGAAGTAGTCATCCAGCGCTAGCCGTGCGTACGCATTGACCACGCCGGGGTCGAAGCCCGCGCCGAGAATGGCGGTGATACCGGCCTTTTTGACTTCCTCGCGACGTTTCCACTCGTAATTTCCGTACCAGGGCGGTGTTTCGCAGATCTTGAGCGGGTCTTCATGAATCGCTGTATCGATATAGGCAGCACCGGTATCGATGCAGGCCGTTAGTACCGACATGTTAAGAAACGCCGAGCCAACGTTAATCACGATGGCAGAAGCCGTATCACTGATTACCTTCTTGGTTGCTGCTACATCCAGAGCATCAAGCGCATGAGCCTTGATAGTGCCGGTCGTTTTCAACGAGTTTTTATCGTGGATCGACGTGACGATCTGCTCTGCTTTAGAGAGCGTTCGCGACGCGATATGAATATCGCCAAAGACATCGTTGTTTTGCGCACATTTATGCGCCACGACCCGAGCGACGCCGCCAGCGCCGATGATAAGGACGTTTTTCTTCATTTCAGTAGGGATTCCCTCGTTAATGCACGTTGTGGTGGAGATCATTTATCGTGAAAGAAAAGGCGCGCCTATTAGCGCACCGAACACGCCTGCTCACGACAGGCTGGACGCGTAATCCTCGTAGCCGAAACGGCGAATTTCAGTGATGCTGCCGTCAAGCTCACGCACCGCGATGGCAGGCATGGCGACACCATTAAACCAGTTTTTCTTTACCATCGTATAACCGGCGGCATTGGCGATCGATAGCGTATCGCCCACCTCGAGCGGCTGCGGAAAGCGGAAGGTGCCAAAGACATCACCCGCCAGACACGACTTACCGCACACCATCACCTCATGCTCACCCTGGTTGGGTACGATGCTGGCTTCTTCGCGATAGATCAATAGATCGAGCATATGCGCCTCGATGGACGCGTCGACCACCGCCAGCGGTTTGCCGTTATGAAGGGTGTCGAGCACGCTGACTTCAAGGGTGGCGGTATCGGTGATCGCCGCCTCGCCGGGCTCAAGGTAAACCTGCACTCCAAAACGCTCGGAGAAGGCTTTTAGTCGAGCGCAGAATGCTTCCAGCGGATAGCCTTCACCGGTGAAATGGATGCCGCCGCCCAGGCTGACCCACTCCAAACGCTCAAGCAGTGCGCCGAAGCGGGTTTCAATGGTGTTGAGCATGCGATCGAACAGCGCGAAGTCAGCGTTTTCGCAATTGTTGTGAATCATCACGCCGCTGATACGATCTATGACCTCAAGCACCCGCTGCGGCTCTGATTCACCCAGTCGACTGAACGGCCGTGCAGGATCGGCCAGATCGAACGAGGAAGATGACACCCCAGGGTTGAGGCGCAGTCCGCGCTCGATACCGCTAGCGGCCTGTTCGAAGCGCTCGAGCTGCTGAATCGAGTTGAAGATAATCTTGTCCGCGTGTCCGACTGCCTCATCTATTTCGTGGTCTGCCCATGCCACCGAGTAGGCGTGCGTTTCGCCACCGAACTTTTCACGGCCGAGGCGCACTTCGTTGAGCGACGACGAGGTAGTACCATCCATGTGTTCACGCATCAGGTCGAATACGCACCAGGTAGCGAAGCACTTCAGCGCGAGCAAGGTTTTGGCTCCCGACAGTTCGCGTACTTGGTCCATGATGCGCATATTGCGCAGCAGTTTTTGCTTGTCGATCAGATAGTAGGGCGTTTTCATCATCAATCGGGCTCGATCAGCATAGTGCCGTAAATCAGTCACTTGATAAAAAAAGTGTCGCGGCAGGATAACGAGCGCCACCGCAGCAAAAAGATAAGTCGCGTAATATAGCGAACTTTGCCGCGAAATGCGTGCATCTTGCGCGCTATTTTCTTAACGCTTTATCGAGGCATCCAGCATTTTCCATGCGTCTAATTCAGCTCAGCGATATTCATTTGCAAGCAGACCCCGCGGCACAGGTTCGGGGGAATAACCCCGAGCAACGCTTTCGTGCCGCGCTGCGAGCGCTGCGTTCAGAAACCTTCGACTATCTACTGCTGTGTGGCGATGTCAGCGATGATGGCTCGTCGCGTAGCTATCAGCGGGTGATTGAAGGCTGTGATGCGTTAGGCGTCGAATGGGGCTGGATTCCGGGCAATCACGATGATCCCGAGCAGATGGCGCGCCACAAAGCGCTACTGCAGGAAGCGCGCGTGGGCCAGTGGCGGTTGCTCGGGCTGAACTCGTGGGTAGCAGGCTGGGACGGCGGTGAAGTGGGGGCGGAGCAGCTGGCCGCACTGGCAACTCGTGTGGCTGCTGGCGATGGCCCCAGCCTAGTGGCGTTGCATCATCCTCCCATCGCTCCGCCGGTACGCTGGATGGGCAGTATCGACCTGCGCGACAAGGCCGACTTCTGGGCCTGTATTGATCGCCTGGATACACCGCCGGCGGCGGTGCTGGCCGGGCATATCCATACCCCGGTTGCCCAGCGCCACGGTGCCGTGCAGGTACTCACCTCGCCCGGCTGTGTCGATCAATTCGACGCCACGCAAGAGGACTTCACTACTGATGCCACGCTGTTACCGGGCTATCTGGTGGTGACGCTGGGTGAGCAACAGCTCGAAGGGTGGCAGGTCGTGCGCTTTCCGTTGGATTAGCGGTCTGCTGTGCTTCGGCATGGAAGTCGAGCGGGCAACGCTTTCTTGGCGCTTTTCAGGTCGCGAGCAGTGTTCGCGTCACAGTGCTCTGCATAGCAAACACGCCGCCTCGCTCGATAGCGCAAAAGACCTGCCGTTAGCGGTGTCGCGCAGACGATATGCGCCTTGGTTCGAACGCTGCTGCGCTTCCAGTCACCGCTATATTCGATATTGGCGGCGGCACCAGCGCTTGGTTGCATGGCTGGCGGCGTGTCGGTGCCTAGCTGCCTTACTAGCAAAAAACGCTATAAGTCATTCGGCGTCGTTATAACCAGATCTTCATACTACATAGGTGCTGATTCTTTGACGTTATAGTGATGCCGCTATAGGGTGTGTGCATCCCGCGCCGCCCACAGGATGCGAGGCTGCCAGCGCGCAGCATCGCTCAGGCGGTGGCCTCTATATGCCGCGCGCAATGGCCCTTGGCAAGGGCATCAGGTGGCGTCAGCGCAACGGCCACACGCGTTAACACAACGAATGCTAGACCGAATCCAGCACCGTCTCCCCATGAGGTTTCTGCATGACATCCGACGCTCGTTCTACCGTCGAGATGACGCCGTCATCTGAACGGTTGACTCATCTTAAGCAGTTGGAAGCCGAGTCCATTCACATTATTCGTGAAGTGGCGGCCGAGTTCTCCAATCCGGTGATGATGTACTCCATCGGTAAGGACTCCTCGGTGATGCTGCACTTGGCACGCAAGGCATTTTATCCCGGCAAGCCGCCTTTCCCGCTGATGCACGTCGACACTACGTGGAAATTTCGTGAGATGTACGAATTCCGCGATCGCATGGCGAAAGAATCGGGTATGGAGCTGATTGTCTATACCAACGAAGAAGGGCGTGCCGCCGGTATCAATCCCTTCGATCACGGTAGTGCCAAACACACCGATATCATGAAAACCCAAGCGCTCAAGCAGGCGCTGGACAAGTATCAGTTCGACGCCATGTTCGGGGGCGCGCGCCGTGATGAGGAAGCCAGTCGTGCCAAGGAGCGGGTGTTCTCCTTCCGCGACAAGCATCACCGCTGGGACCCGAAAAACCAGCGTCCGGAGCTGTGGAATATTTACAACAGCCGTATCAATAAGGGCGAGTCGATCCGTGTGTTCCCGCTCTCCAATTGGACGGAACTGGATATCTGGCAGTACATCTATCTGGAAGAAATTCCGATCGTGCCGCTTTATTACGCCGCGCCTCGTCCGGTGGTTGAGCGCGATGGCATGCTGATCAAGGTCGACGATGAGCGTATGCCGCTGGAAGAGGGCGAAACGCCCGAGCAGCGCTGGGTGCGCTTCAGAACGCTGGGCTGCTATCCCCTGACCGGCGCGGTGGAATCGCACGCCGCGACGCTGCCCGAAATCATTCAGGAGATGCTGCTGGCACGCACCTCCGAGCGTTCCGGGCGCGCTATCGATAAGGATTCGGCTGGCTCGATGGAACGCAAGAAGCGTGAGGGGTACTTCTAATGGCAGAGCAACATGATAGCTTCAGTGAAGAACAGTCAGCGCTGATTGCGTCGGACATCGACCGCTATCTGCGCGAGCAGGAGCAGAAGGGCCTGCTGCGCTTCATTACCTGCGGCAGCGTAGATGACGGTAAGTCGACGCTGATCGGGCGCTTGCTGTTTGATTCCAAGCGTATCTTCGAAGATCAGCTGGCGGCGATTACGCGCGACTCGAAAACCCAGGGCACTACCGGCGACCGTGTCGATTTGGCGCTGCTGGTCGATGGTTTGCAGTCGGAGCGCGAGCAGGGCATTACCATCGACGTGGCCTATCGCTTCTTCGCTACCGACAAGCGTAAGTTCATTATTGCGGATACCCCCGGGCATGAGCAGTACACCCGTAATATGGCGACCGGCGCCTCGACGGCGGCGCTGGCGGTCATCTTGATCGATGCGCGCTATGGCGTACAAACCCAAACGCGCCGCCACAGCTTTATCTGCGACCTGCTGGGCATCAAGCATTTCGTGATCGCGGTCAACAAGATGGATTTGGTGGAGTTCAGCCAGCAGCGCTTCGAAGAGATCAAGCGCGACTACTTGGCCTTCGCTGAAAAGCTCGAAGTACCGGAAATCAGCTTCGTGCCCATTTCGGCGCTGGAAGGCGACAACATCGTTAATCGCAGCGAGCATACGCCGTGGTATTTTGCCGATCCGTCGGCCAAGTCGCTGCTGGAAGTGCTCGAAACCACCGATACCGAACTAGCGCAAAACCTGACGCAGCTGCGTTTGCCGGTGCAGTACGTGACTCGCCCCGATCTCGACTTCCGCGGCTACGCGGGCACGCTGGCGGCAGGGGTGCTACGCCCAGGGCAGGCGGTAAAGGCATTGCCTTCCGGCCAGCAGTCAACGGTCGAGCGCATTGTGACCTTCGATGGGGATCTTGAGCGTGCCTATCCCGATCAAGCGATCACGGTGACGCTTGCCGATGAAATCGATATTTCGCGCGGCGATTGGATTGTCGGTGCCGATGACGATGTAGTGCTGAGCGATGCCTTCGACGCTGATCTGGTGTGGATGGGCGAAGCGCCCCTTGTGCCGGGGCGTCAGTACGACATCAAGCTGGCGACCCGCGAAACCAGCGGCGAAGTGAACGAGATTCTCTACGGCATTAACGTTAATGACCTCGAGCACTATCAGGCGGATCAGCTTGGCCTGAATGACATCGCTCGCGTGCGTGTCGCGCTGACTCAGCGGCTGCCGCTCGACAGCTACCGCACCATTCCCGGCACCGGTAGCTTTATCGTGATCGATCGCCTGACCAACGTAACGGTGGGCGCGGGCATGATTCGTCGTGCTCAGGTCGATGCCAGTGTCGAGCGCCACACCGATGTCGAAGGCTTCAGGCAAGAACTTGCTGCCTTGATTGAGCGCTACTTCCCCGGAAAATCGACGGCTGACCTGCCGACACTGCTCGAGTAGCGTTGCTCAGCTAACCAGTCGCTAAACGACCAATGCCCCCGTAGAAGCGTGAAGCCTCTGCGGGGGCATTGTTTTATCCGCCTGCTGTTAGCGGTACTCAGTTAACAGCGCTGGGCCGCTATCGCAGTTGAGAAGGGCGTTGTGACCGATCACGCCGGCTCAGTGACTTCCCTTAGCGAGTGCGTGAGTGCTTCAGTGCGTTACTTCAGCCGAACACGCTCATCGCGCGCATGGTGCTGGCCGGCATGCGCATTGGCGTGGCGTCGGTCAGGCTCGCGATCAAGCGGCCATTGCCGCCAAAGGCTTCGAGGCGGGTACGCATGCCGTCGCCGCTGGGATAGCTGACCATCCAGGTGTGGGCAATGGCTTCTCGCTCAATTCGCAGCGTGGCGCGCGAGCCGCACGCTTCAATATGGTGCTGACGACGTCCTACGTGACCGAACACACCGGTGTGGTGGTGGATGGCGCCAGCGTTGGCGATGCCGAGGCGCAGTGGGCGCTCGGCCTGGGCTGCGCGCTCCAGCGTGGCAACAAAGCCTTGCGGCGTCATTCGCTGAGTGAAGCGGTTTTCCAGCGCCGAGTAAGCTTCAACACGGCGCAAGCGATGCTTATTGAGCAGGGTGGTGATGTCGCTATCGCTACGCAGCGCACTCCATTCGTCGGCCAGGTAGGGCAGCTCGGGAGCAACAGCGCCGACCGGCTCGCGATGAATATCCACCAGTTCGGTAAAGGCCGGCTGATGCTCTAGCTGAAGCCGCGCGATACGCTGCCACCCCTCGGCAACCGGGCTATCGGGACGACTGGCCAAGCGATGAAGCAGGCGGCCGTAGCGGTCGAATACTTCGATCGACGGGTGCTCATCCTGATTCAGGCATGCCCAATGCCAATGCGGCAGCAGCATGCGCAGCGATACCGTAGACGCATCGCTGCTGGCGATTTTCAGCTGATCGCTGTGGCTTGAAAGCGTCGAACACGACGAGGTGGTGGTAATTTCCAGCGCGCCCAGCGAAGGCAAGCGCATCACCAGATCGCAGGGGGTTAGCGCCAAACCAGCGACGCCATCGCCAATACGCGCGGCCTGAATATGGCCGTGGCTGATCGAAAGCTGGCGCGCCAACTCCTGAATGTTGAAGTCGGGTACACGGGAAAATGCTTCGCGGTAAGCTTCGCGAATGATAGCTGCCTGAGTCATCAAAGCACCTCGAGGGCCTTGCAGCTCGTGGCGGGAGTTGCGGTTGGGCCAAAGTTGGGGGCGTACAAGGAAAGCGTGGCTGTCCTATTTGTGATAATGAGAATAATTTTTATTTGATGGTGAAGCAATAGATGAGCCAGCAATATCAGCAATAAATATTTATCAAAATATTCACCGCAATACCCTGTAGTTATGGGTGGTAGCCAGCAGCCAGCGGGGCGCTCGCTACTTCTCCCTTGTCGCTACCAGCACCGCTCGGCGCGGTGCGGGGTATCCTTCGATAGAGTTGCGGTGATCCTGCGGGTCGAGGAAGTTTTTCAGCGACTGAAAGGTCATCTGGCCGGTGCTGCGCTGCTTGTCTGGTTGGGTGTCGGCCTCATCGACGATGCGTACATCGGTGAAACCGCAGCGCTCAAGCCAATGGGCGAGGGCTTTGGAGGAGGGCAGAAAAAATGACGTTTACACATGACGCGTGGCAAGAGAGCGTTGCCACGATAGAAAAATTGGCGACAGAGCTAACTCATCAACTGCTAGAGATGCCCGATCTTGATGACCGGGAAAAACAATCCTTGTGGGCATTGCGTAGAGAAATATTTCAAGCGCTGCTCGATGCGAAAGCATTGGCGTTCAGGCGTTTCCCTGAACAGATACCCGAGCACTTAACGCAATTTGATTGGCATGAATATAAGGGGCGAAGCATTCCGCCTAGTCCGCAGTCTCTTGATGATCAACAACGTAACGGCTTCGCGCTGCCAACATCACTTGCCACAAGGGACGTGAATTCCATCCTGCTGACAACGATCAAGGACATTGGCGGTGATACGTCGTGGGTGAACAGCGCCTTGGTGGTGGCACATGCGCTTGCTTACTATCACGATACCTTTGGTGCGCTTATAGACAACGACATGGCGCTTGAAGAGCGATTACGTCGCCTTGTCGATACCGAGCAAATCGACGTTGACGATGCCGCGCTTCCCTTTGGTCGGTATAGCGTTAAGTTGTTTAGTGCAAAAGGCGGGCATAACAGCTTCGCTGACGTTTAGTACATCGATAATGAGGCACGTAGCACTATCGTGCTATCTCTTATCGTTCGCTGATTCTACGGCCACTCACCGCTACTTCTCCCTTGTCGCCACCAGTACCGCTCGGCGCGGTGCGGGATACCCTTCGATGGTGTTGCGGTGATCCTGTGGGTCGAGGAAGTCTTTCAGCGACTGAAAGGTCATCCAGTCGGTGCTGCGCTGCTCGTCCAGTTGGGTGTTGGCCTCATCGACGATGCGCACATCGGTGAAACCGCAGCGCTCGAGCCAGTGGGCGAGGGCTTTGGAGGACGGCAGGAAGTAGACGTTGGGCATGGCGGCGTAGCGCTCGCCGGGCATCAGTACGGTGGTTTCGTCGCCTTCGACGACCAGTGTTTCCAACACCAGCTCGCCACCGGGGCGCAGCGCTTCGCGCAGTTGGTGAAGGTGATCAAGCGGCGAGCGGCGGTGATACAGCACGCCCATCGAGAATACCGTGTCGAAGGCTTCCAACTGGGGAGGAAGTTCTTCGATGCCCACCGGCAGAAAATGGGTGCGGTGCTGGTCGGCGTCGCCAATAAAATGTCGCAGCGCGTGAAACTGGTAAAAGAACCGCGGCGAAGGATCAATAACAAGGACGAAGCTGGCGCCTGCGCCGGCCATGCGCCAGCCGTGGTAGCCGCTGCCGCCGCCGACATCGAGTACGCGGCGATGGGCCAGACTGCTGATATGAGGCGCAACGCGCTGCCACTTCCAGTCCGAGCGCCATTCGGTATCGATAAAAATGTCGGCCAGTTGGAAAGGGCCTTTGCGCCACGGCTTGAGCTGACGAAGCAGACTTTCGGTTTTGGCGCGATCGGCGTCACTGAGCGCTACTTCCACCGTCAAGGTGTCGCTGTCGAGGGTTACGCGGCGCTGCTCGGGTAGTTCGGGCAGCTTTTCTACCGCACGCTGCCAAGCAGGAAGATCGCCAAAGCGCTTGCGGTCGAGGCCCGCGGCCAGCTGTTCTGGCAGCAACGCCAGCCAGCGCTGTAACCCCTGATCGATAAAGGCACGGTACAGGTCGCGGTGTTCAGCATCGTAAGCCATCAGGAAGCACCGCCTGCGTTGGCTTTGATGGCGACCATCGAGGCGAAATTAAGGTATTCGAACCAGGTGAAGTGACGCTCGAAGCCCGCGTCGTGCAGCCGCTGATGATGCGTTGCGAGCGTGTCGGTAATCATCACGTCCTCCAGCGCGCTGCGCTTTTGGCTGATTTCAAGTTGAGAATAGCCGTTGGCGCGCTTGAAATCGTGATGCAGATCGAAAATTTCTGCATCGATGGCGCTGCTTTCGCGGGTAATCTTTTCTGAAAGCACCAAGGCGCCGCCCGGCTCCAGTGCGTCGAAAAGCCGCTGGATCAGTCCCGCGCGCTGCTCCGGCGGTAAGAATTGCAGGGTAAAGTTAAGCACAATCATCGACGCGGGCTGGTAGTTGAGCGACAGCACATCGGCTTCCAGCAGCTCTATATCCGATTGCCGCGCCGCAGGTACGCGTGTAGTGAAATTACGTTTTGCCTGCGCCACCATTGCGCTCGACAGGTCAACCGCAGTGATCGTCCAGGCCCGCTCGGGCAGGCGCTCGGCAACCGCCAGACTCACCGCGCCATGGGAGCACCCCAGATCGTACAGCCGGCCGCCGGGGCGCAGCCAACGCTCGGCAAACAGCCCGCACATCGAGATAATCTGCGCATAGCCCGGCACCGAACGATTGATCATGTCGGGAAAACAGCGCGCCACGCGTTCATCGAATGAGAAATTGGTGACGTGGCCCCGTGGGGAGGCGTAAATTCTGTCGTGCTGAGTATCGTTCATTGCGGTTGACCAAAACTTTCGTAAGATGACAACGTAAAGCGCTATGCAAACGCGTTATCATTAGGTAGCTGGCAGCCAGAAATGGCGACATTGTCATCTCGGCGTAGCGGGCGCTATGGTACCCCTTATCAGGTAACGCGCTCTAGTGGTGAGCTGCCTCTATTATATAGCCATGTGGCGGTGCTACGTGGCGCGCGGTGTTAAAGAATTGCAACGTCAGGGCTTATGGCGCTGGCACGATTACATTCAAAACGGGAGAGACGACTGATGTCGATTAAACAATCTGCGGCGTGGAAGGCCCTTCAGGAACATCTTGAGAGCGGCATGCGCGACGTTCATCTCAAGGAGCTATTCGCTGAAGACAGTGATCGCTTCAGCACGTTCTCCCGACAGGCCGCGGGCATCACCCTCGACTTCTCCAAGCAGCGTCTGCGTAAGGAAACCCTCGATAAACTGATCGCTCTGGCAGAAGAAGCCGGCGTCAAAGAGGCGATTCCGCAAATGTTCCGCGGTGACCGCATTAACGCCACCGAAGATCGCTCGGTACTGCACACAGCTCTGCGTAAGCCCGCCAGCGATGATCTGGAAGTCGAAGGGCAGAACGTAGTGGCCGACGTGCACAAGTCGCTCGAGCGCATGGCGGAACTGGTCGAAAAACTGCACTCCGGTAGCTGGAAAGGCGTTACCGGCAAAACCGTTACTGACGTGGTCAATCTGGGCGTAGGCGGCTCTGATCTTGGCCCGCTGATGGTGTCCAACGCGCTCAGCGGTTTCCGTGCCGAGTCTTCCAATCCGGTGGCTGTTCACTTTGCTTCCACTATCGATGGCACTCAGCTGGCCGACATTCTGCCCAAGCTCGACCCTGAAACCACCATCTTCATCTATTCCTCGAAGTCGTTTACCACCATCGACACCAAGGCCAACGCTGATACCGCGATGACCTGGCTGAATCTGGGTACCGGTGCGCAAGAGCCTGAGCTCAAGGCCAACCATTTTATTGGCGTGTCTACTCAGGCCGACAAGATGGACGAATGGGGCTTCGCGCCCGAAAACCAGGTATTGTTCTGGGATTGGGTCGGCGGTCGCTACTCGCTGTGGAGCGGCATTGGTCTGGGCATCGCTATCGAAGTGGGCATCGAGAACTTCCAGCGCCTGCTGGCGGGTGCGCACAAAATGGACGAGCACTTCCGCACCACTGAACTCAAAGACAACCTGCCGGTACTGTTCGCGCTGGCCGGCGTCTGGAACGTTGACTTCCTCGATATTCGCTCGCTGGCGGTGCTGCCGTACGACGGCCGCCTGAAATCCCTGCCGGGCTATTTCCAGCAGCTCGAAATGGAATCCAACGGTAAGTCGGTGACCAACGCTGGTCAGCAGGTTGACTACTCTACCTGCCCGATTATCTGGGGCGAAGTCGGTCCTAATGGTCAGCACGCCTTCTATCAGTTGCTGCACCAGGGCACTCAGAAGGTGGCGTGCGATTTCATTGCGCCGCTCAACCGCTACGACGAAATCGACAACGATGCGCTGCGCGAAAGCTTCAAGGTTCAGCACCGCCTAGCGCTGGCCAACTGCTTTGCGCAGTCGCGCGTGCTGATGCTCGGCGACGACGCGGTCAAGAGCGAACAGACACCGCCTCCGTATCAGCGCTACGCGGGCAACCAGCCTTCCTCTACGCTGCTGATCGATTCGGTAAATCCCGAAACCCTCGGCGCTCTGGTAGCGCTCTATGAGCACAAGGTGTTTGTGCAGGGCGTTATCTGGGACATCGACTCTTTCGATCAGTGGGGCGTGCAGCTCGGTAAGAAAATTGCCACCGAAACCGAGCAGAACCTGATTACCGGTGAAGGTCTTGATGAGCTCGACGACTCAACCCGTCATTTGATTGAAATTGCTCGCAAGGCGTAACAATAGTGCTTGAGCCTGAACACTGTTTGCGTATACAGTATTTTGTGCGTCTAACGCGGTGAGTTCAGGCCTTACAGCCACCAAAGCTGCATCAGTCGCCACGATTGATGCAGCTTTTTTGCGGAATATCTATGCTTAACCGGCACGGGCACTTTCTACCTAACGCTTGGTCATGGATGTGTATGAGTATTAACACGGTTCTTTACTTACACGGCTTTAACAGCTCGCCTGATTCGTTCAAGGCGCAGGCTACTCGGCACGCCATCGAGGCCCTGAGCACGCCGGTCAACTTCATTGCGCCGCAGCTCGACGCCGAGCCCGCCACAGCGATGGCGCAGATCGATGCTATTATCGATGGGTTGTCCGAAGAAGAGGCGCGCGGGCTTGGGCTGATTGGCAGTTCGATGGGGGGCTTCTATGCTACCTGCGCCGCCGAGCAGCGAGGCATCAAGTCGGTGGCGTTAATCAATCCGGCGGTGCATCCGGCGGTGTTCGCCCGTGAGTGGGTGGACCAAACCCACGTCAACGAAACCAACGGTTCCCAGGTGGTGGTCGAAGCGCACTTCGTTGACCAACTGCGCGAGATGGAGCCTGCGCAAACCACTGCACCCGAGCGTTATCTTGTTATGCTGGGCGCTGTTGATGAAGTGCTCGACTATCGTCAGGCGCTCGCGTATTACCAAGGCGCTACTTTCAAGGTCGATCCCGAAGGTGATCACGCGCTGGAGAGTTATGTGGGGGAGTTGCCCAATGTGCTCGCCCACTTTCATTTGTCTTAACACCCTGATTATTTGAGCCACATGAGCCAATACAGCGCCAGTTCCATTGAGGTCCTCTCGGGCCTTGACCCGGTGCGTAAACGCCCCGGGATGTACACCGACACTGCTCGTCCCAATCATCTGGTACAAGAGGTCGTCGACAACAGCGTCGACGAAGCCCTGGCCGGCTACGCCAATGCGATTGTCGTGCGTCTGCGCGACGACGGCGGCGTTGAGGTCGAGGATAACGGCCGTGGGATGCCCACCGATATTCACCCCGAGCATGGGGTGAGTGGTGTCGAGCTGATTCTGACGCGGCTGCACGCCGGCGGTAAGTTTTCCAACGATAGCTATCGCTTCTCCGGCGGTTTGCACGGGGTGGGCGTCTCGGTGGTCAATGCGCTCTCCACCCGGCTCGAAATTGAGGTGTGGCGAGATGGCGTACGTCAGGCAATTGCTTTCGAGAACGGTGAGAAGGTCGAGGAGCTGCACGAGATTGGCAGCGCACCCAAGCGTGCCAGCGGCACGCTGCTGCGCTTTTGGCCCGATGCCAGCTATTTCGACAGTGCCAAGGTCGCGGTAACACGGCTGCGCCATTTGCTGCGCGCCAAGGCAGTGCTGTGCCCTGGCCTTAAGGTAACGCTGTTCGATACCGACGGTAGCGATACCGTGTGGCAGTACGCCGATGGCCTGAAGGATTACCTGTCGCAAGCGCTCGACGGCTTCGAACTGCTGCCCAGTTCTCCGGTGCTGGGGCATGCCGAAGACGATGATCACCATGTCGATTGGGCGCTGCAGTGGCTGCCCGAAGGCGGAGAGGGAGTGCAGGAGTCCTACGTCAACCTGATTCCCACGCCGCTGGGCGGAACCCACGTCAACGGCTTACGTAGCGGGTTGATCGAGGCGCTGAAAGAGTTTTGCGAATACCGCAATCTGATTCCCAAGAACGTCAAGCTGACCGGCGATGACCTGTGGGAGCGCATCGCCTTCGTGCTGTCGGTGAAAATGCACGATCCACAGTTTGCGGGGCAGACCAAGGAGCGGCTGTCGTCGCGCACGGTGGCGTCGATTGTTGCGGCGGCGGTGAAGGATTCGTTCTCGCTGTGGCTCAACTCTCATACCGTTGAAGCCGAACAGCTGGCCGAGCTGGCGATCAGCGCAGCTCAAAGGCGACTGCGTGCGGCCAAGAAAGTGGTGCGCAAAAAGGTTACTCAAGGCCCGGCGCTGCCCGGCAAACTGGCGGATTGCTCGAGTCAGGATCCCGCGGCCAGTGAAATATTTCTGGTCGAAGGTGACTCTGCCGGTGGTAGTGCCAAGCAGGCGCGCGACCGCGAAACCCAGGCCATCCTGCCGCTGCGAGGCAAGATTCTGAATACCTGGGAAGTCGATTCCGGAGAGGTATTGGGATCGCAGGAAATTCACGATATCGCGGTGGCACTTGGCCTCGACCCGGGCAGCAACGACCTGTCGCGGCTGCGCTACAACAAGGTGTGCGTGCTTGCCGATGCCGACTCCGACGGCCTGCACATCGCCACGCTATTGTGCGCGCTGTTCGTGCGCCACTTCCCAAGTCTGGTCGATGCCGGGCACGTGTTCATCGCGATGCCGCCGCTTTACCGCATTGACCTTGGCAAAGAAGTCCACTACGCCCTCGATGAAAGCGAGAAGGCGCAGATTCTCAAACGCCTGGAAGGCAAGCGCGGTACGCCTAACGTACAGCGTTTCAAAGGCCTGGGGGAAATGAATCCGATGCAGCTGCGCGAAACCACCATGGCGGCCGATACGCGCCGTTTGGTGCAGCTCACCCGCGAATCCGACGATGGCACCATTGAAGCGCTCGACATGCTGCTGGCCAAAAAGCGTGCGGCCGATCGCCGTCACTGGCTTGAGCATTACGGGGATCAGGCTGAGGTAGAGGTATAAATGGCAGATCACAACGAATTCGAAGCGCCGGTAGCGGTGGCAGCAGGTGATATCGAGCAGATGTCGCTGAAGCGCTACACCGAAAAAGCCTATCTCGATTACTCCATGTACGTGATTTTGGACCGTGCGCTGCCGAGCATCGGTGACGGTCTGAAGCCGGTACAGCGGCGCATTGTCTACGCAATGAGCGAACTGGCGCTAAGCGCCAGCGCCAAGTACAAGAAATCAGCGCGTACCGTGGGCGACGTGCTGGGTAAATTCCACCCGCACGGTGACAGCGCCTGCTACGAAGCCATGGTGCTAATGGCCCAGTCGTTCAGCTATCGCTATCCGCTGGTAGACGGCCAGGGTAACTGGGGCAGCCCTGACGATCCCAAATCCTTCGCCGCCATGCGCTACACCGAATCGCGTCTGTCGCGCTTCTCCGAACTGCTGCTGGGCGAACTGGGGCAGGGCACCGTTGACTGGTCGCCCAACTTCGACGGCACCCTGCAGGAGCCGTCGGTGCTGCCTGCGCGGCTGCCGCACGTGCTGCTGAACGGTGGCTCGGGTATCGCGGTGGGCATGGCAACCGATATTCCGCCGCACAACGTGCACGAAGTGGTGAAGGCCACTCGGCACTTGCTGCGCCACCCCGACGCCAGCGTTACCGATCTGTGCAAATATCTGCCCGCGCCTGATTTCCCCACCGCTGCCGAGATCATTACGCCCAAATCGGAGCTGCGCAAGCTCTATCAGAGCGGACGCGGCTCGGTAAAAATGCGCGCGCGTTTCAAGATCGAAGACGGCGATATCGTTATCACCTCGCTGCCGTATCAGGTGTCCGGGGCCAAGGTGCTGGAGCAGATTGCTAGCCAAATGCAGGCCAAAAAGCTGCCGATGGTGGTCGATCTGCGCGACGAATCGACCCATGAAGAGCCGACGCGTTTGGTGGTGGTCCCGCGCTCCAATCGCGTCGATACCCAGCAGTTGATGGATCATCTGTTCGCCACTACCGATCTTGAAAAAGGCCAGCGCGTCAATCTCAACCTGATTGGCCTCGATGGCCGTCCCCGCGTGATGGCGCTCAATGAGCTGCTGGGTGAATGGCTAACGTTCCGTCGCACCACGGTTAGGCGACGCCTCGAGCACCGCCTTGGCAAGGTGAACGATCGTCTGCATATCCTCGAAGGGCTGCTGATCGCCTATCTGAACATTGATGAAGTTATCCGCATCATTCGTGAAGAAGATGAGCCCAAGCAAGCGCTGATCGCTGCCTTCAAGCTGAGCGAGCGTCAGGCCGAAGCAATTCTCGAATTGCGCTTGCGGCATCTGGCCAAGCTCGAAGAGGTCAAGCTCAACGCCGAGCGCGAGAAGCTGGAAGAAGAGCGCCAGTACCTTGAGAAGATTCTGGGCAGTGAGGAGGAGATGACCGACCTCATTGAGCAGGAGCTTAAGGACGACGCCGAGAAATTCGGCGATGAGCGACGCAGTGCGCTGGTCGAGCGTGAAGAGTCCAAAGCGCTCTCCGAGATGGATCTGGTAGGCTCCGATCCGATCACCGTGGTGCTATCGAAAGGCGGCTGGATCCGCAGCGCCAAGAGCCACGATATCGATCCGACCTCGCTTAGCTATAAGTCGGGCGATAGCTACCTGTGCAGCGTGCGCGGCAAAAGCAACGAGCAACTGGTGCTGCTCGACGATACCGGGCGTACCTACACGCTGGCGGCGCATCAGTTGCCGTCGGCGCGCAGTCAGGGCGAGCCTGTCACTGGCAAGATCAACCTGCCCGCAGGCGCGCAAATTGTCGCGATGATGCTCGATAAGCCCAAGGCGCGCTATCTATTGGCGAGCGACGGTGGCTATGGCTTCGTCACCGAAATCGAAGCGCTGGTTGGGCGGTCGCGTTCGGGCAAGGCGGTGCTGACGCTGCCAAAAGGCTGTGCGGTGCTTAACCCTTGTCCGGCGGAAGGCACTGCACGGGTGGCGGTTGCTTCCAACCAGGGGCGCTTGCTGGTGTTCGATTTGGCCGAGCTGCCGGAAATGGCAAAAGGCAAGGGCAACAAAATGATCGGCATTCCCGGCAAGGCGTCCGCAGCACGCGAGGAGTTCGTGCGTGACCTGGTCGTGGTGCCGGAAGGCGGTTCGCTGGTGGTGCATGCAGGCAAACGCAAGCTAACGCTGAAACCCGCTGATCTCGATGCCTATCAGAGCGAGCGCGGCAAACGCGGCAGCAAACTGCCACAAGGGCTGCAGCGGGTCAGTCATCTGGCGCTGGAAGGAGGCGACACATGAGCGTGCGTCTGACCTTGATGGCACCACGACTGGCGCCAGAGGCTATTGAGCGTGTCGAGCAACTGCTCGATGCACGCCACGCCACCATCGCCGAGCGGCGCTGGCTGGCAAAAGCCGACCAGCCGCACTGGCAGTCTGAGCACGGCGAGTGCCTGCGTCTTGATTTGGATGCCGGTGTCTCTTCTAGCGAAGAGAGCGCAGCGCTGCGCGATAAAGCGCTGCCGCTGGCCGCAGAGCTGGGCGTCGATCTGATTGTAGAGGAGCCCAACCCGTGGCGCGGCAGGCGCAAGCTGGTGTGCTTCGATATGGATTCGACGCTGATTCAGGCGGAAGTGATCGACGAACTGGCCCGCGAGCATGGCGTTTACGATGAAGTTGCCGCGGTAACCGCCAGTGCGATGCGTGGCGATATCGACTTCAAGGAAAGCTTTCGGCGTCGCATGGCAACCCTTGCCGGCCTTAGCGAAGCGCGTCTTGAGGCGATCGCTGAACAGCTGCCGCTGATGCCCGGTGTCGAGCGCCTGCTGACAATCCTGCGCCAGCGCGGCTATCACACCGCTATTATTTCCGGTGGCTTCACCTTCTTTGCTCGTTATCTACAGGAAAAGCTGGGTTTCGATGAAATACACGCCAACGAGTTGGTGATCCACGAAGGGCGGGTGACCGGCGAAGTGCAGGAGCCCATTCTCGATGCAGCACGCAAGGCGCAGATTCTGACCGGCATCGCGCAGCGGGAAGAGTTCGATATGGGCCAAACCGTGGCGGTGGGCGATGGCGCCAACGACCTGAGAATGCTGGCAGCGGCCGGCATGGGCGTTGCCTTCCACGCCAAACCGCTGGTGCGCGAACAGGCGCGGCAGGCAATCTCGACCCTTGGTTTGGATGCGCTGCTCTACCTGCTCGATGAATAAGCCGCGCTCCGTACCGTTAAAACCTCGCCCCATAGCGAGGTTTTTTTGTGCTGGCAAAAGAGCACTGCCACGGTGAAGAGGCCGGGGGCCCTGATCGATGCGATGTCTTGGTGAAATGCCCTATATTCATTAAAAAGTAGAATATTGTTGCTTTGAATATTGAATAGTGCGCATCGTGCTGCTACTGTGTGGCTCTATAAGAAGTGATATATGCTTTCGCAGGCTTAACGCTAGTGAAGCACATCTATACTGCGGGCTATCCCCCGTAGTCATGTTTTAGTGATGACCATCACCTATGGGCACGAAGGCAAGCGATCCTTTCCTTTGTGCCGTTATTTTTTTCGCTGTCTGTACATCGCCGCTCATTCAACCAGCGCGTCGGCTGCAGCCTCTGTTTGTGGAGTTGCCATCATGAGTTCGACCTCGTTCACCGCGCCGCAAGGTAAATACCGCCCTTTTGATATCGTCGACCTGCCTGATCGCCAGTGGCCGGGCAAGCGCATTGAAAAGGCACCTATCTGGGCGAGCGTTGACCTACGCGATGGCAATCAGTCGCTGGTCGACCCAATGGACGGCGAGCGTAAATGGCGTTTCTTCGAACTGCTGGTCAGCATGGGATTCAAGCAGATCGAAGTGGGCTTTCCGTCGGCGTCGCAAACCGATTACGACTTTCTGCGCGATCTGATCGATAACCAGCGCGTACCCGACGATGTCACCCTGCAGGTGCTGACGCCTGCTCGCGAGCCGCTGATCCGGCGCACGCTCGAGGCGCTCAAGGGGGCCAATCGTGCGATTGTGCACCTGTATAACGCCACCTCGCCGCTGTTCCGCGATACGGTGCTGAATCTGGACAAGAGCGCCTGCAAGGAGCTGGCCGTTACCCATGCCCGCTTGGTGCGTGAGTTGATGGATGAGCAGCCTGACACCCAGTGGACGTTCCAGTATTCGCCTGAGCACTTCACTACCACCGAGCTTGAGTACTCGCTGGAAGTCTGTGAAGCGGTGCTGGATGCGTGGGGTGCGACCAGCGCTACGCCGGTCATCCTGAACTTGCCGGCGACGGTCGAAGTAGCCACGCCCAATGTCTATGCCGACCAGATCGAGTGGTTCTGCCGTCATTTGAGCGAGCGTCAGCGCGCCATTGTTAGCCTGCATCCGCACAACGATCGCGGTACCGGCATCGCTGCCGCAGAACTGGGTGTCATGGCAGGGGCCGACCGTATCGAAGGCACGCTGTTTGGCAACGGTGAGCGTACCGGTAACGTCGATCTGATTACCCTGGCCATGAACCTGTATATCCAGGGGGTTGATCCACGCCTTGATGTCTCGAACCTGACGCCCGTCATGCGCGAAGTGGAGCACTGCAATCAGCTGCCGGTGCATCCTCGTCATCCCTACGTGGGCGATCTGGTGTTCACTGCATTCTCAGGCTCGCATCAGGATGCGATCAAAAAAGGCATGAATCAGCGCCAGGCGCTGGTCGAGCAGGGCGAATCGCCGCTGTGGAACGTGCCCTACCTGCCGGTCGATCCCATGGATGTCGGGCGCAACTATGAAGCAGTCATTCGCGTTAACAGTCAGTCGGGCAAGGGCGGCATCTCTTATCTGCTGGAGCAGGATCACGGCATTTCCCTGCCGCGCAGGCTGGCAATTGAATTCAGTCAGGTGGTGCAGCGCGCGGCCGACGAAACCGGACGTGAGATTACTTCCGAGATGATCCATCGCTCCTTCCTCGAGGAATACTGCCTCGATACGCCTTACCGGTTGGTCTCTCAGCGCATAGAGGAAGACGGCGAGCAGGTAAGTATTGCCGCGCAGGTTGTCACGCCGAAAGGCGAGCTAACGCTGAACGGTAAGGGCAACGGCCCATTGTCTGCATTGATTGACGGCCTGAATCAACAGGGCTTCGATGTTGACGTTATCGACTATCAGGAAAGCTCGCGCGGTCGCGGTGCTGAAGCCGAAGCGGTGGCCTTTGTTGAGCTGCGTGCCGCAGGCAAATCGGTGTTTGGCGTAGGGATTCACTTCAATACCACGACCGCTACGCTGGTAGCGGCACTGGCGGCCATCTCGCGGGTGAGCGAAGCACGCCCACAAAAGGCCGAAATGGCATAGCGCGGGCGGGCCAAAGCCCAAGGGTAAAGGGTAGAATTGGCAGTGGTGGCGGTCACATTGACGGTTGCCAACATTTAATATAGTTTTAACAAAATTTTGTCTCAAGCGTGTGGGGACACCTCCCTTTTCTTCCGCCTTTTTTCTTCAAAAGGGGTTCACAGCCATCAACTCCACCCACCCCTCCACGCCGACCCACTTTTTGGGG
>NZ_JBPCZK010000014.1:0-49122 GCF_051251145.1 Carnimonas bestiolae
GGTGGAGGTCAAGGTGATGTTTACAAACATTTGGGGTAGTTGGAGAAAAGTTGTGTCCCAAGGGGGTGCGGCTTTTTCTGTTCGCACACGCTTTTTTGCTTAAAAAGGTGTCAACGTCAATGACCTCAACTCACTCTGCAGCGCCGACCCATTTGTCGGGTGGGCGCCTGATACTGGCGCTGTTTGCGCTAGCGCTGGGTACCTTTGGAATCGGTACCGGTGAATTCTCGCTGATGGGGCTATTGCCCCAGGTGGCTAGCAGCACCGGTAGCAGCGAATCGCAGGCGGGCTATCTGATTAGTATCTACGCCCTTGGTGTGGTGGTAGGGGCACCGCTGCTGGCAGTGTGCGGGGCTGCGCTACCGCGTCGGCTGCTGCTGATTCTAATGCTGGTGCTGTGCGTTATCGCCAACGTGGTGACAGGGTTCGTGAGCCATTTTGGTGGGCTGATGGTGGTACGCTTTATCGCGGGACTGCCGCATGGCGCGTTTTTCGGCGTTGCCGCACTGACGGGGGCGTCGCTGGTGGAGCCGCGTCATCGCGGCAGAGCGGTGGGGCGCGTTATGCTGGGGCTTACCTTGGCGACACTGCTCGGCAATCCGCTATCGGTATGGATTGGTCAACTGTCGAACTGGCACATGGCCTATGTGATGGTGGGCGTGATCTGCGCGGTGAGCGCGCTGCTGATCGTACTGTTTGTACCTAACGATCACCATACCCCAAGAAGCTCTCCGCTACAGGAATTGGGCGCACTGAAGAACCCTGACATCTGGCTAACGCTGGCGATTGGCGCCACCGGTTTTGGCGGCATGTTCTGTGTGTTGAGTTTCATCGCGCCGACCATCACCAATGTCAGCCACTTGTCGTCCTCATGGGTGCCAGCCACTCTGGCTATCTTTGGGGTGGGCACCATCATTGGTAGCCAATTGGGCGGTTCCATGGCCGACAAGGGCACCATGCGCGCTGCGGGCATCTTTCTGGTGTGGACGCTGGTGGTGATGGTGCTGTTTACGCCGCTGTCTTATTCGGCGTGGGCAGTATTGCCGGCAGTATTTCTGGTGGGCACCTGTATGGGGCTAACGCCGCCGCTGCAGGTACGCCTGATGGATGTTGGCAAGAACGCACAAACCTTGGCGGCATCGCTTAACCATTCGGCGTTTAACCTTGCCAATGCGCTGGGCGCGTGGCTGGGCGGCGTCTCCGCAACGGTTACCGGCAGTTGGGCGATGACCGGTTGGTCAGGCGCTATTTTGGCGCTGATCGGGCTGGCGGTATACGCCTTTGCATTGCGTCGCTCGCTGCGCAGAAAACGCGCTCGTTTGGCGGCCGAGCAGGCTGGCTAAACCATTGAGCACCGCGTTGCGCTGTGCATAACCGCAGCGTGCTTGGTTGTCTAATCACGTTACAGCTGCTCAAAAAAAGCCCCGCTCGATATCGAGCGGGGCTTTTTGTTGCTAGGTGAGTGACGCTAGCGGATTAATCCTCTTCCAACGCATAAGCGATGATGTAGTCACTCATTTTGGTACCGAAGGTACCGTGGCCACCGGCAGTAATAACCACGTACTGCTTGCCGTCCTTGCCCATGTACGTCATGGGAGTGGCATTACCCCCTGCAGGCAGGCGCGACTTCCACAGTTCCTTGCCGGTATTGATGTCATACGCGCGCAGGTAGTAGTCGAGCGTTCCGCCAAGGAACGATACGCCACCTGCGGTGGTGATGGGACCACCCAGCGCCGGTACACCCATGCTGAAAGGCATCTGCACAATTGGCGTCTGGTCGCGCGTGGTGCCGTTACGATGCTTCCAGGTGACGCTCTGAGAGCCCAGGTCGACGCCTGCGACATTGCCCCAGGGTGGTGCCTGACACGGCAGTCCGAACATTGATAGCAGCGGGCCCATTTCAACAGCCCACGGGATGCCGTTGTTCAGCTGCAGGCCTGACTCGCTCGCGGAACCTTCCAGCTTCTCGGTCAGGTTTTCCTTGTTGACCATGCGCGATACGAAGGCCAGCTTGTTCGGCGAAGTGAAGATGGCCTGGCGCGCAGGATCGACAGCGATACCGCTCCAGTTGAACACCCCTACGTTGCCGGGATAAACGATCGAACCTTGCTCGGAAGGCGGCGTGAACTGGCCTTCATAGCGCAGTGACTTGAACTTGATGCGGCACATCAGCTGATCGACCGGTGATGCTCCCCACATGTTCTTTTCGGTGAGCTTCGGTGGGATCAGGTTCAGGCGCGAACGTGCCTGGGTAGGCGCGGAGTGATCGCCGGGAACCGTTCCTTGAGGTGCCGGAAGCTCGTCGATCGGCACGATGGGTTCGCCAGTAACGCGATCAAGCACGAACAAGCTGCCTTGCTTGGTCGGCTGAATAACCGCCTGACGCATGCCGTCACGGGTGCGGACATCGGTCAGTACAGGCTGTGCCGGTACGTCCATGTCCCACAGGTCGTGATGGGTGAACTGACGGTGCCAGCGCACTTTGCCGGTGGCCAGATCCAGCGCCACCAAGCCAGCGCTGTACTTCTCATTGCTGGGCGAGCGGTGCGCACCAAACTGGTCAGGCGTCTGGTTGCCCATCGGCAGATAGATCAGGCCGTGCTCTTCATCGACGCTGAACGGTGCCCAGACGTTGGAGGAGTTGCGCGTGTAGATGCCGTCCTCGGCGATCGGCGCAGTTGCTTCGGGGTTGCCCGCGTCCCAGTTCCAGACCAGCTTACCGGTTCTGACATTGTAGGCACGGATGACACCGGAAGGCTCATCGGTGGACTCGTTGTCCGTCACGTGTCCGCCAACAACGACCAAATCCTTGGTAGTGATGGCCGGCGAAGTTGAGTAGTAGCCACCCGGCGTGAACGGACCCATGTTTTTGGTCATGTCCACTTCGCCGTTATTACCGAAATCGGTGCAGCGCTTGCCGTTTTTCGGATTCAGCGCAATCAGGCGCGCGTCGGCCGTGGCCAGGAACAGACGCTGGCGACACTGCTGCGGAGCGCCGCTATCGGCCTTGCCGTCATGCTGGTCTGCGTAAGCATCTTCGTCATGATAGGCGAGACCGCGGCAGGTCATGTGCGCCCAGCCAGAGAAGTCGTTGGCACCTTCTTTGCTGATATGCGGATCGAAGGTCCAGTTAACTTCACCGGAGGTAGCGTCAAGCGACTTGGCCTTGCTGTACGAGGTACAAATATAGAGGCTGTCGTTGATTTTCAGCGGGGTGTTCTGGTTGGTGATCTCGGGCGGAGCATCAGGACGCGGCTTGTCGCCGGTGTGAATGCGCCATGCTTCGCGCAGGTGCGAAATGTTTTCTGGAGTGATTTGCTTCAGCGAGGAGTAGTGAGTACCGGCATTGGTGCCTCCATAGGACGCCCAATCGTTGCCCGCTGCTTCAGTGGCTGGCACTTCACGTGCTTGCTTCTGCTCAGGAATATGGCCCTTGATGCTTTTCTGATCCTTGAACTGGCTCACTACCGCGACCAGTGCGCAGGCGATAACGGCAACCGCCAGCGCGGCGCTACCACCATTGCGGTGCGGGGCAAGCGATTCACGCCACCAGATGACTAGCAGAATGATGCCGAGCAGGCATAGGATCGCCACGCGAGGGACCAATTCCCACCAGTCGAGCCCTACCTCCCACAATGCCCATATCAGGGTGCCACCCAGCAGTATCGCGTAAAGCCATAGACCGAGAAGCTTGCGGCGGAATATGGCGATACCGCTGGCGATGGCGAACACGCCTGCAATCAGATAGTACCAGGAGCCGCCGAGATTAATCAGCCAGGCACCGGCAATAACAAGAAATAGCCCTAGCAGGGCAATGGCGGCACCAGCGATATACGCGGGTAACCTCCTGTGTAGTGAGAGTGGTGGAGCAGAAGACATAGTGATTTCCTAGCTAGTGCCATGATCGGACATGGCAGGGAGTGGCGCTGATAGTGCTTCTCATGAAGAGTCGGCATTCTATCGATATGCGCAAAAGTTCATTACCCGACTAAGGTAGGGGGGATTGTTAACATAAAGGCGGGGTTAAAACATTACGCCTTGATTAAGCTAGCGTTAGGAAAAGCCTGACATCAGCGTCGCCACGCAGTTAACACCCAGGCGACAGGGTAATAGCGGCGGGGCTTAGTAGAGGGGGGTTTTGCTGACTTCGCCGGGAATTTCTCTGACCAGTCTAGGCATCAGAAAGCCGGCCAGGTGTTGCCTCAATTCTTCTACTAGCTTAATGGCTTCGCGATCACTGATATCGAAATGGGCGGCTCCGGCAACGGGATCGAGCACGTGCAGGTAGTAAGGCAACACCCGTGCGTCCATCAAACGCTCCGAAAGCTGGGCGAGGGCGGCAACGCTATCGTTAACGCCGCGCAGCAGCACGCTTTGATTTAGCAGGGTAACGCCCGCCTCACGCAAACGTTGGCAAGCAGCGATCACATTGTCGTCAATCTCCTGGGCATGGTTGATGTGCAGCACCACCACCTTGTGAATGGGCAAGGGGGCTAGCCAGCCCAGTAGCTGCGAGTCGATACGATCGGGGATAACCACCGGCAAACGCGTGTGAATGCGCAGCCGTTTGATCGACTCGAGGGCGCTAAGTTGCTCGGCCATCTGGCCCAGGCGCTTGTCGCTTGAGGCCAAGGGATCGCCGCCAGAAAGAATCACTTCATTGATGTGAGGGCGCTCGCGCAAATAGTGAAGGATGTTATCAAGCGCTTGTCGAGAAGGGGTATTATCGGCATAGGGGTAGTGACGTCGGAAGCAGTAGCGGCAGTTGATGGCGCAAGCGCCGCTGGTAATCAGCAGTACGCGGTTAGCGTATTTGTGGATCAGGCCCGGCAACGGCTGGTGTTCGGCTTCCTCGAGGGGATCGCTGACGAACCCTGCGACGCTGTCGGTTTCACTGGAAATCGGCAGCACCTGACGCAGCAAGGGATCGGCGGGATTGCCACGCTCAATACGCGACAAGTATGCATGCGGAACGCGTACCTTGAACAGCGCATGGCCCGCTTCGGCGCCCTCAAGCCACGCATCATCAAGACCCAACTGCTGGCACAGCTCGCGCGGATCGCGAATGGCACCGGCAAGCTGTGCCTTCCAGTCGCGCGGTGCGGTGGTGCTAATGTCGCTGGCGATGGCCTGCACTTGAGGGTAACTTCGGGTTATCATTCACATATGTCCTGATGATTGCTGCCGACTGCGCGGGCTGTGTCTGGCGAAGGGTGGCTGCACGGACCAAACGCTCTGTGGCGCACTACCGTTGGCCGTAAGGCAGCGTGCCGCGCTGCGGCGACAAATGCTGGCTACATGCGCGGTCCCGGCGCGCTTCGCGTTGGGTTGATCGCGCTGTATCGCGTGCCAGACAGTAATCGAGCGATTTTTTTCATTATGGTGGCGGTGTCACGCCGCAATGGCAGAAGGCAGCGCAGCTGTCCGCTAATCACGAGGTGTTCATGGCAAGTTATTCTACCAACGAATTCAAGGGTGGACTCAAGGTAATGCTCGACGGCGATCCTTGCTCTATCGTCGAAAACGAGTTTGTAAAACCCGGTAAAGGTCAGGCGTTCAACCGCGTGAAGCTGCGCAACCTGAACACCGGTCGGGTGTGGGAACGTACCTTCAAATCGGGCGAGTCGCTGGAAGGTGCCGATGTTCTTGAGCTGGACATGGAGTATCTCTACAACGACGGCGAGATGTGGCATTTCATGAAAACCGACGGTTCCTTCGAGCAGTTTGCTGCCGACAAGAAAGCCGTTGGTGATAACCAGAAGTGGCTGAAAGAGCAGGTGTCCTACATCGTAACGCTGTGGAACGACAACCCCATTTCGATTGCGCCGCCCAATTTCATTGAGCTGGAAGTTACCGAAACCGACCCCGGCTTGAAAGGCGACACCGCGCAGGGTGGCTCCAAGCCTGCCACGCTTTCTACCGGTGCGGTGGTGCGCGTGCCGCTGTTTATCAATCAGGGCGAAGTGCTGAAAATCGATACCCGTAGCGGCGAATACGTTAGCCGCGCATAACGGCGATGGCTGTTTCGTTGCAACCAAGGCGGTAGCGCTTTGATAGCGCAAGGCCTCAGGCGCTGGCACTCTGCCGGCGCCGTTGCGTTTTGAAGGAGATCCTTAT
Organism: Carnimonas bestiolae; assembly: GCF_051251145.1. NCBI lineage: Bacteria > Pseudomonadati > Pseudomonadota > Gammaproteobacteria > Oceanospirillales > Halomonadaceae > Carnimonas > Carnimonas bestiolae. The sequence goes on from NZ_JBPCZK010000014.1 coordinate 6,118, forward strand.
GTCCGTGGCCGACTGGGCGCCCAGCGCGTCACTGGATGCGCTGCGCTTTCGTGCCGATCGAGTAGCGGCGGTGCGGCAGTTTTTCGCCGAACGTCAGGTGTTGGAGGTCGATACGCCGGTATTGGGGCAGGGGGGCAGTGTCGATCCACTGCTCGACTCGCTACAGGTAGAAGCGCAGCTGTCGGGCCAGCGGCAGCGCTTATGGCTGCAAACGTCGCCCGAGTTTCATATGAAGCGGCTGCTGGCTGCGGGCAGCGGCCCTATCTTTCAGATAGCGCATGCGTTCCGCGATGCTGAAGTCGGCCAGCGCCACAATATCGAGTTCACCCTGCTTGAGTGGTACCAACCCGGCTACGGGCTCGAGCTGCTGCGGGAAGAGTGCGTTGAGCTAATTGAGCGGGTGATCGGTAAGCCGGTGTCGCTTAGCGTGCATCGCTATCGTGCGCTGTTCGAACAGTGGCTCGAGATCGACCCCTTCACCGCTGAAACAGCGCATATCGCGGCACTGGCGGCGAAGGTGGGCGGCATGGATAGCAGCGATTTTTCGCGCGACGATTGCCTGGATCTGCTGTTTAGCCACGTAATCGAGCCGCAGCTGGGCCGCGATAGCGGTGGGGCGGTGGCGCTGCTCGATGCGGTCGTCGATTATCCGGCCAGTCAGGCGGCGTTGGCCAAGAAACGCCGCGACCCGGTGGATGGCGTCGAGGTGGCGGCGCGCTTCGAGCTGTATTGGCAAGGTGTCGAGTTGGCCAACGGTTATGATGAGTTAGCCGATGCGAGCGAGCAGCGGGTACGTTTTGACGCCGACAACGCGCTGCGCCAACGTATGGGGAAACCGCAGGTTGATAGCGATCAGCGTTTGCTCGCCGCGTTAGAGGCCGGACTGCCGGCGTGCAGCGGAGTAGCGCTGGGGCTAGATCGGCTGATTATGCTAGCGGCCGGTGAGCGCAGCCTCGATCAGGTGATCGCTTTCCCGACGCCGCGCGCGTGAATGGGCCGCGCTAATGCGATGCGTACCGGCAGCGCTTTTGCCGCATAGGTAATACTCACCCAACAAACGCTGGATACTAACGCGCCGCCCTGATATCAGGACGGCGCGTTTTTTAACAACCAAGGTGTGGGTTTGCGCAGTCGGCTAGCGACACTCGCTGGGTTTGATCACTATCGGTGAGCCAATAAGACCGCCGTAGTGGTAGTGATAGTTCACCTCGACGCTGGCACCCTGCTGGCGCGCGGATTTGAAGAAAGCGCCCTGGCAGTATTCCTTCTTCACGTTGGTCGCCATTTTGGCGGTGAAGTCTTCTTCATCGATGCCCAGGGAGTCGAAGTTATCGACGTCGTAATTAACGCTGACCTTATGGGCCTTGGGGGCGTAGATAATTTTCGACAGCTGCGTGTACTGATCCACCTTGCTGGGCAGGCGTTTATTCACCTGCTGTGCCCAACCGCCCAGATCGACCTTGGCCGGTGTGCTGGGCTTGGTCTCGTGAGCGGGCTGCTCAGGAGTGGGACGCGGTTTTGTCTCCGGTTTAGATTCCGGCTTGGGCTCCGGTTTCGGCTGAGGCGCAGGGGCGCTGGTTTGGCCGTTGTTATGTGATGTGCTCGACGGTTTATCGCCCAGCCACTGCGACAGCCCAGCGCTGCCATCCTTTAGCTGATCGTTTACCCAGCCGTTTTTGAACACCAGCAGCGCTGCCATCAGCAAAAACACCACCACGGCGCTCACCGAAAAGACCTTATTGGCGCGCCCCTTGCCGCCCAGCAGGCTGGCCAGATAACCACCAGCTACCGCCACCAGCGCCGCAATAACGTAGCGCGGCAGGTAGCCAAGCATCTGCTCCAGCCCTTGCTTCCAGCCGTTACTGCCTGAACCGCTGTGCAGATAGACGGTGGCAGCCACCACCAGAATGAACGCGATAGCGAGTCCTTTGTAGCGGGAGCGAGGCGCAGCAGCTGGCGCTTTTTTCGCCCGCGAAGAGGATGATGGCTTACGTTTGGCAGTGCTTTTGGAGCGTGGCTTAGAGGTCAAGGCTATTCCCTGTGATGAAGCGAGCGTCAGGTAGTAAACAAAGGCATGTAGGGCCGAATTGAGGCGTCATGATAGCGCGATCGCCGCGTTGCTCGATAGCCCCGGAGCAGCGCCCACGAGGGCATTTGGCGCAATAACACGCTTTTCGCTATCGTAACGAGGACGTTTTTCGTACATGCTAGACGATCGTTTGTCTGGTTTCGATTACGCCAGCGCGGCAACAACAACCAATAACGCTGTGCTGAGCCTCACCGGTATCTCCCTAGCGATGCCATCTAAATCAACACCTGTGAAGAGGAAGTGCTGATGGCGTTCGATGTGATTGCGATATGGCAGGAATCCCCACTGGCAAGATTGGCAAGTTATGCCGTGGTGGCAATGGTCGTTTCACTCATACTGTCGCTAGCCGCGAGGCTGGTATTCAATCGGGTGGCCAAGGGCAAGCCGCGCCTTAATTCACTCAAGGAGCATGTCGCGGCGCCAATGCGCTGGCTGGTGCCGTTGTTCTGCTTCGCGGTCATGGTGAACTCGGCACCGCTGCTGGACGGTTTATCCTGGATGGTGCCGCTGCAGCGTCTGCTGGTATGCGCGATGATTGGCGCCGCGACCTGGCTGCTGGTTGGCATTATTAGCGGCATCGAGGCGATGTACACGATTGGCTTCGATAAGGTAGGCGACCGCTCGCAGCGCTCCCGCCGCATGCTCACCCAAATTCGCGTTCTCAGCCGCACCGCCATGGTGATTGTGACGCTGTTCGGTTTGGCCGGCATGCTGATGCTGTTTCCCGCGGTCAGGCAATTTGGCGCCAGCATGATGGCGTCGGCAGGGCTAGCGGGTTTGGCGGTTGGCTTTGCCGCGCGGCCGGTGCTGTCGAACGTGATTGCAGGGCTGCAGATCGCCATGACCCAACCCATCAGCATCGACGATCTGCTCGAGATCAACGGCGAGCCCGGCTACGTCGAACAGATTACCACCACCTACATTGTGGTACGCAGCTGGGACGACCGCCGTCAGGTGATTCCGCTCACCTACTTCATTGAGAACCCTATCTCCAACTGGTCACGCACCGACACCAACCTGATCGGCGCGATCTTCCTGTGGTTCGATTACCGACTGCCGTTGGATGAGCTGCGTGAGGAATTCTCGCGCGTGCTCGAACGAGCGCCTGACTACAACGGCCGTGAGCGCGCGCTGCAGGTGTGCGATATGAACGAGCACGCCATGCAGTTGCGTATTCTGGTGTCGGCCGATGGCTTGGATAACTGGTGGAACACCTGCTGCTTTGTGCGCGAGGCGATGATTTCCTGGGTAGCCACGCACTATCCCGAATATCTGCCCACCAGCCGCACCCGCGTGCAGGGCGATAGTCATATGCCGCAGTTGCTGAACAAGGCGTCACTACCCGCCGGATAGCGCTGGTGGATAGCTATTCGAGATAGCCCTGGCGAAAGCCTCGGCGGATGGCGGTCGCTATCGCGCCGACCGGATCGCTTTTCAGGAGGGAGTCGGTGCGGGCGCCAAGTCAGGATCGCCAATCGTGAACAGCGTATTGCCCTGACGAATGCTATCGCCCGCGCTGATGCCAGCGGCGGGCGTAACATTTTGATCGAAGCAAGCGATTACCGTCGATCCTAGCCGGAAGCGGCCCATTTCCTGCCCCTTCTCGAGTCGTACACCGTTGCTGAAATCATGGCGCTGAAGGCGTTTGCCGTGCGCCTCGACAGGGCCGCCCCATACGGTTTCGATACCGGCGACAATCATTGCGCCCACCAGCACTAATGCCATCGGGCCTGCTTCGGTATCGAAATGGCAGACCAAGCGCTCGTTGCGTGCAAACAGTTGGTCAACATTCGCCGCGGTGGTCTGGTTGACCGAAAACAGCTGCCCGGGAATATACACGGTGCGCTTCAAGGTGCCTGCGCACGGCATGTGCACGCGGTGATAGTCACGCGGTGATAGATAAACGGTGGCGAAACGGCCGTTTTGGAAAGGTGCGCTCCACTGGCTGGCACCACCGAGCAGCGTGTCGATGCTGTAGTGGCGGCCTTTCGCTTGCAGCAGTTGCCCCGTAGTGATCGCGCCCAGCTGTGACACTTCGCCGTCGGCGGGGGATACCAGATGATCGCCCAGCGGGCGTGCTTCAGGGGTGAGCGCGCGAGTGAAAAATGCGTTGAAACTTGGGTAAGCGTCGAGATGGGGTTCGACCGCATCGCTCATATCGATGCGATAGTGGCGAGCGAACTGCTGAATAAGCAGCGATTTCAGCCATGGCGTACGCGCATCCGCCAATTTCCCGGCCAGTTGAGAAAGCAATGCTTGCGGCAGTGAGTGCTGAAGGGCAATAAACAGGCGGTCGCGCAAAGAGTTGGACATGGCGTCGAGTCACGAAGGGAGCGTTAAAGAGAGGCAGTGTAACCGCCTGTTGAAGCAAGCTCCACCGCTGGCCCGAAAGATAATCCCGACGCAACTCGACGCTCTGACGGGCCGTCAGTCGAACCCGCCAAGAGCGGGCGCAGTGGCGTCGTTTCAAGGCAGTGGCGCGCTGCGGGCATGGCGGCAAAGGCTCCACGTTCGCCATCACTCGCAACGGCGGCTGGCAGGGCGGAGCCGATCACCGTGATCGGTCATGATTCGATAGGGGTATCGTCGCGGTTGCCCCATTCCTTCCACGAGCCGGGGTAGGCATGGATATTCAGCCCTAGTGCGCGCCCGGCCAGCCATGCCAGACCACTGCGGTGGTGGCTTTGGCAGTGCGTCACAATTTCCCCGTCAGGGGTGAGGCCGCGCTCTGCCAGCAGGGTTAACAGCTCGGCATTTTGCTTCAGGCGCATATGCTGCTGCTGATCCTTGAGCTCTTCCCAGTCCAGATTAATCGCACCGGGAAGGTGGCCGAGCCGCTTGTTGTTGCCTTTCTGACCATTGTATTCAGCGGCGGAGCGCGCGTCCCACACCACCACATCGTCTAGTCGTTCGAGCAGGGTGTCGCGATCAACGGCAACGTCGGGATGCTCGATAGTGGCACGGTAATCGCTGGGCGAGGCGCGATTCGCGGTGGTCTCAACCGGCCGCTGCTCGGCACGCCAAGCGTGAATACCGCCGTTCAGATAGGAGTAGTGACGATGGCCCAGCAGCTCGAGTGTCCAGAGCAGACGCCCGGCCCAGCCGCCGCCTTCGTCATCGTAGGCCACCACATGGGTGTTAGGGGTGAGTCCCAATTCCGAAAACAGCGCCGAAAGCTGCTGTTCACTGGGCACCTCGTTAGGCACTTCGCCACTACCGCGCAATAGTCGCGCGTGATCAAGATAGACCGCCCCCGGTACATGGCCTTCGCTATAGCTGTCAGCGTTAAGCGGAACGTCAATAATGAGCAGGTCGCGGTGTCCCAGCACGTTTTCGAGTTGGGCGGGTTCTGCAATCAATGGCAGCAGGGGTGAGTTCGACATTATGGGCTCCGCAAACGAGGGTCGATCAAGAGGGCGACAATCCCCTGAGCCTAGCGGTACAGCGCGCGCGATACAATGGCTGCCAAGCGGCGGGCTGTCGAAGGGGCGGGAAAAACGATTATACTGCGCATCTTTCTGCGATGTGTCGCTGCTTCATCCCGCCTGCAGGCACGTCATTCAAGCCGCTAGTACAACAACAAGGCACCGCCGTGGGCGCGTGTCGAAGGAGACCGCCTGTGCTGGACCGATTGTTTGGAATATCCCGGGAAGGCAGTACTCCGCGCCGCGAGATCGTGGCGGGGGTAAGCACCTTTCTGGCGGCCATGTATATCATTGTGGTCAACCCAACCATCTTGAGCAGCGCTCATATTCCCTTCTCGCAAGGACTGACGGCTACGGTGCTGATCAGTGCCTTCGGCAGCTTCGCGATGGGGCTGTACGGGCGCAGCCCCGTGCTGTTGGCTCCCGGTATGGGTATTAATGCGCTGTTTACTTACACCATGGTGGTGGGGGCGGGTGTGCCGCTGCCGATCGCGCTGGGCTGCGTATTTTGGGCCGGTGTGGCGTTTGTGGTGTTGGCCGTGCTTAACGTGCGCCAATACGTGATTGATGCCATTCCTGCGTCACTGCGCCATGCGGTGGCCTGTGGCATCGGGCTTTTTATCACCGTGGTGGGGCTGGTCAATGCCAAGTTTCTGGTCAGCAATTCTGCCACCGTGCTGGGCATGGCCGACCTTACTGCGCCGGTGGTGACCTTCCTGCTGGGGCTGGCAATCACCGCCGCGCTAGTGGCGCGCCGGGTGCCGGGGGCGCTGATCATTGGCATTATTCTGACCACTGTGATGGCGATACCTATCGGACGCTGGTGGGGCGATGGTTCAGCATACGCGCCTGGTCTGCATACGCTGGTGAATTTCAACGGCATTTTTGCCTTGCCTGACTTCGGCGGCCTGTTTCAGGTTGATCTGCTGGGCGCGCTTCAGCATATCTACTGGCCGTTTATCTTCGTGCTGCTATTCACCGCGTTTTTCGATGCGCTGTCTACCTTTATGGGGCTGTCGCAGGCGGCTAATCTGCTCGATGAAAACGGCGACCCGCGCAATATTCGACGCTCCATGGTCATTGATGCAGGCTCAGCGCTGGTTTCGGGGTTTCTGGGCACCAGCCCCGCCAATGCCTTCGTGGAATCTGCCGCGGGCATTAGCCAAGGCGGTCGCACCGGGCTGGTGGCGGTCACCTGTGGTGTGCTGTTTGTGCCGTTTTTGTTTTTGTCGCCGCTGCTGGCGCTAGTGCCCGCCATTGCGACGGCACCGGCGCTGATTATGGTCGGCGTTTTTATGCTATCGCCGATTCGCGCGATTGAATGGGAGCGTTACGACGAAGCGATTCCTGCCTTCATCGCGATGATGCTGATCCCGATTACCTATTCGATTACGCACGGCATTATCTTCGGCTTTTTGGCCTTTGTGGTGTGTAAACTGGCGGTGGGCAAGGCCAGCGAAATTCGCCTGACCATGTGGATTCTGGCGCTACTGTCACTGCTATTGCTGTTTATAGGCTGACCGCGCCACTGAGCCAGTAGGGCGGGTCTGCTATAATGGAGGCATCAACGCACGGAACGTTTCCGCGCGAGTCGCAAGGAGGACGTCATGCAGCTTATCAAGACCGTTCCAATCGTGGTCGCGCTGCTGCTTACCGGCTGTGCCGGTCCTGCCTATACCGGGCAAGGAGCGAATAACGCACCTACTGCCAGTGAAACACCTGAACAGCGCGCGCATGAAAAAGCGATTACGGAAGATGCCGCCAACAGTCCTGTATTTGATAGCCGCCAGGCCCCCGAGCGTCGCTCACCCTCGCTTTATGACGGTGCTCGCCGCGTGCAGGTCTATCCCACGGTGGGCTACGGAACCCATCACGGATGGGGCGGCGGCGTCGGTTTGGGGCTAGGGTCGTTCGGTGTCGGGCTGTAAGTAGTCCTGCGCCTGATTTCCATGGTTGCCGAAAGCGCTGCCTCAGTCGCTTTCCATCGGCCGCGCCTTTACTGGCGCGGCTTTCTTTTTAAGGTAAGCGCGGCCAGCATGCACAGGATGTTGGTCGCAATCAGGTACCACGCCGGGCTAACCGGATCGCCGGTAGCTTCGCTCAACCATGAGAAAATCAGCTGAGCACTGCCGCCGAACAGGGTAATCCCCAGCGCGTACACCAGCGAAAAGCCGGTCGCACGAATCTGCTGCGGAAACACTTCGCACACCGCCACCAAAAGGCCTGCGCCGCTGATGCACTGCAGTGCGGTAAAGAGCGCCACAATGCAGAAGAATAGCCCCTCACTGTGCATCCGATTGATAAGCACCAGCCCCGGCCATATCGCCAGCGTTAGCAGCAGGCGCGGCACTACAATGGTCGGCACACGGCCGTAGCGGTCGGCCATCCATCCGCCCACCAGCGAAAACACCATCACGCCAATCCCAATCAGCAGCGGCGACAGCATCGCGACGCGGGTGGGATAGTGCAGCTCGTGCAGCGCGTAGGTAGCCATGTAGTTGAGGAAGTACTGGGAAATAGTACTGCCTGAAATAATCAGGATGCCCACTACCACCCAGCGTGAATGCTGACTGAATACGCGTTTGATCAAGGCACGCTGCGACGTCATGGTGCTGTCGCAGTGGGGCGCTAGGGTGTCGCGCAGATGGCGGCGCAAGTAGATCGAAATCGGCAGGATCAACAGTCCACAAGCGAAGGGGATTCGCCAGCCCCAACTGGCGAGCTGATCATCGCTGAGCACCACGCTAAGCAGATAGCCGATGGCGCCTGCGCTGACGCCCGCCGCCCCCTGCGCCACAATCTGCCAGCTGGTAAAGAGCCCGCGACGGTGGGGGGGAGCCGCTTCCATGATAAAGGTGGTGGCTGGCCCTGCTTCACCGCCCCACGCCAAGCCTTGGATCATTCTGACCAGCACTAGCAGAATGGGCGCCGCAATGCCTAGCGTGGCGTAGTCAGGCAGTACCACCAAACCGCCGGTACCCACGGCCATTAGCACCATGGTCAGTAGCATGGCTGGCTTGCGGCCCGCCTTATCGGCATAGCTGCCAATCAGTAGCGCCCCCAGCGGTCGCACCAAAAATCCGAGTCCAAACACCGATAGCGACAGCAGCAGGCTGGCCACCGCGCTTTGTGAGGGGAAAAAGGCGTGGCCGATCATGACCGAAAAGGTTGCGTAAACGCTGAAGTCGAAGAATTCGACTGCCGCGCCAGCAGCCACAGCAATCACGTCGCGAGGGGTTACGCGCGGGGCTGAGATCGAAGAAGAGGTACTGCTGGACACAAGAACGGCTCTGAAGAAGACGGGCGGAAGCGTTGTTTAGAACACAACGCACCGCGCTGGCGCTGCGTTGATGGCCCCAGTGTAGCGGATTGCCGCTCGGCTTTGTATGAGTCGCTGTTTTAGCACCAGCCGCTGGCGATATTATTCGTTATGGGCGAACGAAAAGAGCGAGCGCTATGCGCGTGGCGCAAGTGCGATAATCGCCACGCCAATCAGGGCAACGATTGCGCCGGTGACATCCCAGCCGCTCGGCTTGATGCCATCGACCCACCATAGCCACAGTAGCGCCACCACGATGTAGATGCCGCCGTAAATGGCGTAGGTTCGGCCTGCGGCGTCGGGGTGCAGAGTGAGTAACCATGCGAATAACGCAAGGCAAACGGCAGCCGGCAGCAGTAGCCAAACGCTACCGCCCTGACGTAGCCACAGCCACGGCAAATAGCAGCCAACAATTTCTAGCACCGCGGTAAGCGCAAAAAGTAGAAAGGTGACGGCAATCTGAGTGATGCCGTTTAGCGACAGGGCCATAGAAGGGAATGCTCCGTTGTTAAACGCCGGTGGCCCTGAGCTAGAGAAAGGCCTGTAGCGAAACGATAGGTGGTGGCGCACACTTGCGCTTGCTACGTTACTCAGCGCAGGCAGGGTGCATTAGCGTGTTAAATCAAAGATAAGCGACAGCAGACGAAAAAGCGCGCCTTAAAATAGCTACCTTTAGCGTTCTCGTTCATTTGTCGCAGGCAATGCTAGTGACCAATCACCTTGCGCCTATTATTCCGGCGAGTGCCTTTGCGATGGTATCAGCAGGAGCAGGAGCAGGAGCAGGAGCAGGAGCGAACGATATGGGCAATGCATCACCCGAACAGCCAGCGTGGTGGAAATAAGCCCACCTTTATCAGGTTTATCTTCGCTCGTTAAGCGATAGCAACGGGGTTTCGGCGACATTCTCGGCATTATCGAGAAGCTTGCTTATCTGCAGGCACCGAGGGGACAGCGATGTCGGCGCGAATGGGACGACTGCCCTGCCAAATACAAAACAGGCGCTGGCAGCAAGCCGCGCCTGTTCGCGTTGGGGTATATCGATGCCCGCTAGAGGCAGGCCATGCTGCCCCTTGCCGTTGGTATCGCTAGGCAAGGGGAGAGAGCGCTGATTACTGCTCGGGAGAGACCAGAATTTTTACCTGATCCTTTTCTTTCAGCAGTGTTTCGAAGCCTTCTTCAATCACATTGGCGAGCGCGACCTTTTTGGTCACGAAGTCTTCGACCTTGAAGTACCCCTGCTCCATCAGTGCGAGGGTGGCGGGGAAGACGTTGCGATAGCCAATAATGCCGGTGATATGGCTCTCTTTCATCAGTACATTGTTGGGCAGAATCGGTGCGTCGCCTTCCCAGACGCTAACGATCATGGTTTCGCCCTGAATGCGCACGCAGTCGATGCTCTGCTCGAGCACCTTGGGTACGCCGGTAACTTCATAGGCGACATCCACGCCGCCGTCGGTGCGGGCGATAATCTCTTCTACCGCATCGACCTGCGCAGGGTCGATGACCTTAGCCCCCAGGGCGGCGGCACGCTCGCGACGCTGCGGCGACAGCTCAACCGCGTAAATCTCCTGAGCGCCAGCGGCCTTAAGTGCTTCGATCACCAACAGACCTATCGGGCCAGCGCCGAATACCGCGGCCTTATTGCCCATTTTGAAGCGACTCTGGCGTACCGCATGTACTGCGACCGAAGCAGGCTCGGCCAGTGCACCTTGCTGGTAGCTAACGCTATCGGGCAACCGATGCAGCATGGAGGCCGGCACCGAAGCATATTCGGAAAAACCGCCGCCCATGCCTGCCAACCCATAAAAGCCCATCTTGTCGCACAGGTTATAAAGCCCCTGGCGACTCGCTTTGGAATCAGGATCGTTAATGATAGGTTCGACGGTGACACGGTCGCCAACGCGGTAATCGCTAACGCCGTCGCCTACTTCGACGATTTCACCGGCAAACTCGTGGCCGAGAATTACCGGAGCTTTATCACCGGTGAGCGGGTGGGGAGTACCGACCGGAATGAAAATGGGGCCTGCCAGGTATTCGTGCAGATCGGTGCCGCAAATACCGCACCACTTGATTTTGATCTTGACGCGGCCTGGCGCAACGCTGGGTGTTTCAACCTCATCCAATCGAATGTCTTTGGTGTTATGCCATCTAAGTGCTTGCATTATTGAGGGTCCTAGAACAGGTTCAGGTTCAAACGTGTCCCCCTCACGGATCGCATCACGGCCCAGCACTGCCGCTCGCGAAAATTCGGTTATCTGACAAAATAGCGGGTCACCCACCCAACCTGAGGGTGCCCGATGCTGCTACAGTGCAACTGCCTGCTATTGTCCGCCTTAACCGAGTGCGGCTCAATTCCCCTTATGTCGCGTTGTGTGCACTGATAGAACAAGGTGCCGAAGCCGCGCCACCAAGCGGCGTACTGATCGCATCATTTGGCACACCAAGCGCCAGGCTCAGCGTACTCCCGACGGCACCGCGTTATCGTACTCAGCGCTTCGGCAGATCAACGCCTAGCACACCGCCCTTGGCATAGTTCTCACCGTCGCTTTCCTGAAAGAACACCTGCACTGCCTCCGCTGGTACCTGACAGGTATCGACAAAGGCGGCAGTAATGCGATGCGCCAGTTCGCGTTTTTGTTCGGTGCTGCGCGGGAACTGCTGGACGGTAACAATAGGCATGATGACCTCGCTAGAAGAGAGAAGGGCGGCAGAGAGTGTTTCTCAGCCATTGAGCACGCCGAACGTGTACTAAGCGCGCTACGTTGAGTGTAGAGCATATCCGCTCTGCTAACGCTCCGGATCGGCCACAATGCGGCGGAAGCTGGCGAAGCGCTCGGCGCTGATCTCTTCACTGTCGACGGCCTCGAGCAGCGCACAGCCGGGCTCGTTTACATGACGGCAGTTGCGGAAGCGGCAGTAGCCAAGATAGGGACGAAACTCGACAAAGCCGTCGGCGATGGCGGTTTCATCGAGATGCCCCAGGCCAAACTCGCGAATGCCGGGGGAATCGATCAGATCACCGCCGTCGGGAAAATGGTACAGGCGCGCGGTGGTGGTGGTGTGGGTGCCTTTGCGAGTGTCGCTGGAAAGCTCGCCAACGCGCAGTGCTTCGTTGGGCAGCAGTGCCTGGATGAGCGACGATTTGCCTACTCCCGATTGCCCCACGAAAACAGCGATGTGGCCCTTGAGCGAGTCGCGCAGCGCATCAAGCCCGCCCGCGGCAGAAATAGAAGCTTCGATAACTTCATAGCCAAGCCCTTGGTACCGCTCGAGCAGCGCTAGGGTAGAAGAGTCGCGATCGCTCAGCAGGTCGATCTTGTTAAGCACCAGTGCCGGCTGAATACCGGTTTCTTCGGCCGCGACCAGGTAGCGGTCGATCAGATTGGCGTGCGGCGCTGGCTCCACTGCGAACACGATCATGATGCGATCAAGGTTGGCCGCCACCGGCTTGAGCACGCCCTGAAAGGTGGGGCGCTCCAGCGTTGAGCTGCGCGGCAGGCGCGCCACCACTACACCGCTGCCATCGTCGCCTTCGCGCCAGCTAACGTTATCCCCGCTCACCAGCGACTCGAGATTGGCGCGTAAATGGCAGCGATGCACGCTGCCGCGCTCGCTTTCGACATCCAGGCTTTTGCCAAAATGAGCGATCACGCGACCGCGCTGCTCAGGGCCGAACTCGCCTGATTCCAGCTTCTGCTGTTCGCGCGCCTCCTGACTGGCAGCGCGCCGATTGCGTTCGGCCTGAATACGATCAATGCGCCGCTGCTGCTGGCGAGTGAGTTTGCGTCCGCTCATGCGTCCTCTGGCTAAAATGGTGGCTTGCTTGACCTGCCATTCTACAGGTTTACTCTTGTGCGGTTATCCTGATTTGGTGGAGAAGTGTTAATGCCGCACGCAGCAGAAGGAATCAACCCGGCCGACGATCGGCTTGGGTGGATTGATTTGGAAATGACCGGTCTCGATCCTAGCGTTAATCGCATTATCGAGGTGGCCACCATCGTGACCGATGGCAACCTCAATGTGATTGCCGAGGGGCCGGTGATCGCGGTGCATCAGGACGATCAACTGCTGGATGCGATGGATGAATGGAACACCCGTACCCATGGCGAGTCAGGGCTGATTGAGCGCGTGCGCAATAGCCGCGTGGATACCGCCGAGGCTGAGCGTCTGACCATTGAATTTCTGAGCCAGCACATCGGGCCAGGAAAATCGCCGCTGTGCGGTAACAGCGTGCATCAGGATCGCCGCTTTATGCAGAGCGAAATGCCGCAGCTGGCTGAGTTCTTCCACTACCGCAATCTCGATGTCTCAACGCTGAAAGAGTTGGCGAAACGCTGGAAGCCTGGCATTCTCGAGGGCTTCAAGAAGCGCGCGACGCATCAGGCGCTCGACGATATTCGCGAATCCATCGAGGAATTGCGCTACTACCGCGAGCATTTGCTGGCGCTCTAGTCGGTAGCGCATTCGAGCGGCATCCCTGCCTCTAGGCATTCGGTGGCGATTCAGCCAATGCAAGTCGCGTGTCAGGTATCGCTGCGCCGCTGCTGCGAAAGCGTGCTTACCTGTCGCGCCGGTTATCCCAATCGCCGCCGTTCAGCTTCGACTCGCTGAAGCCCAACGTGACGCGGGTGTTGCCGCGGTCAAGGTGAACGTGGCCAGCGGTGTAATGGCCTGAGGCACCGTGGCTGCCGGTCATGTAGCCGGCCTCAAGGCCGCCGTGCACATCGACACCGCGCTGCTTGGGCGGTTGCGAGATCAGCTCAGGATTGTTGTCGTTAAGCGCTGTGGGGTGTTCCGAGTGGCTGCCGTACTTGTGCGCCTCGGCCGCAAAGTCAGGGCCGGGTACGCTCAAGTCGATTGGCGCCGCAACGCATGCCAGAGGCAGCGCGAGCAGCGTCAGCAGTGCCCACCGGTGCATCGTCACGGCGCTATCAATGCCTCCCGAAGTGCTTCCCAACTGGCCTGGTCCGGGGCGCAAATCAAGCCGCCCGCCAGGTTGTCGAGGCGGTATGGCGAGCCGTCAAAGTGCGCTGAGTAGCCGCCTGCTTCCTGATGAATCAGCCAGCCAGCGGCGTGATCCCACGGCATTAGCTTGCGATAGAACGAGGCGTGGCGGTAGCCCTCCGCCAGCAGCCGGTATTCGTGAGCGGCACATAGCAGCATCGACACCGCGCTAAAGCGCCCCAGACGCGCGTTCACCTGACTCTTCAGCGGCTCGTCGAGGTGTCCGGTCGAGATCAGCATTTCGGTGTCTTCGAGCGCGACCGGCTTCGCCACCTGCAGCGGGTGGCGGCTGCCATCGGGCCACTGTGCCCAGGCTCCCTGGCCTTTCACCGCGCAATAGCGCCGCTCCGTTACCGGGTCGTAGATGATGCCCGCCGCAACTTCCCCTGCTTCGATGACCGCCACCATAATGCCGAACAGCGGTGTCGCTGAGGCATAGTTACGGGTACCGTCAATCGGATCGATCACGAACGCCAGCTTCGCGTGCATTAGCGTGTCCAGCGATGCCTGCCCCTGCGCTACGGCTTCTTCACCAATCACCATAGCGTTGTCGAAGGTGGTCAGCAGCGCATCGCTGATGAAACGCTCAGCGGCTTCGTCGGCATCGGTTACCAGATCGATGGCACTGGTTTTGGCACGAATCTCCGCCGCCGACAGCTTGCCGAAAGAGGGCATCACGATCGCACGCCCCGCCTGTTCGAGAATATCAGCAACTTCGCTTAACTGCTCTTCACTAAACGCCATGTCACCCTCGCAAAAAACTGTGGCTGATAGTTGTCACCAGCTTACCACGAGGATTGCGTGGAGTTGGTGCTGCTGGAAAAAGCGTTAACGCGCACTTCTCAGGGTGCGGTCTTCGTTTACTTTTCAGCACCACGACGGCTGTGTGTTGCGCCCGTCGGGGCTTATCCCTTGGGTCAACGGTGCATGCAGAATCCGAGGGGGCTAGCGTCTAACGAATAGCGCCCCGCACCTTCGTCTTGCTCTCCGCGCAGCATCGGGCCGCCGTGCTACCACTGCCGGTCGATGGGTAGGCGTTTGTCCAACGGTTCGCGCTGTCTTACCAACGCCGTGCGGCTTTTAGGTGTCAGCCTGTGGCTGCATTGGAGGTGCCCTGAGTGTCAGCGCTACAGCAGTCAGCGATCGCCATTTATCTGACTGTCACATTAGTGTTTTAAGTTACAAAAATAATAGAGCTAATGTAGGGCGGTGGAGATGTCGTTATACCCAAAGGAGTTGAGCTGGCTGGCGTTTAATGAGCGGGTACTGCAGGAAGCGGCAGATAGTCGGGTGCCCATCATTGAGCGAGTGCATTTTCTAGGTATTTTTTCCAACAACGCCGATGAGTTTTTCAGCGTGCGGGTGGCAGAGGTACGGCGCAAGGTGGCCGATGCGTGCAACAAGCAGCAACGGCGCGCCGCTGAGGCACTGTTTGCTGATATTCAGCAGAAGGTGGTAGAGCAGCAAACCCTGTTCGACAGCATCAATCTCGAGGTACGTCGGGAGCTTGCCAAAAAGCACATGATGCTAATCGAGGAAGAGCAGATTACCACCAAGGAGAAAGAGTGGCTGAAGCGCTTCTTTCACTTTGATATCAAGCGCTATCTAGTGCCGCTACTGATTAATGAATCGACGTCGATCACCGACATCGTTAATGAGGATTCCACCTACTTCTTTGTTGAGCTAATGCATCAGGGCCATGCCAGCTACGCGGCGGTAGAGTTACCCCGCGACCGTTTGCCTCGATTCATCAAGCTGCCGTTCAAGTATGAGAAGCGTAATAAGCGCATCGTGCTGCTCGACAGCGTGATTACGCTGTGTCTTGAGGAGCTGTTTGACGGCATTGTGCCCTTCGATACGGTGCGCGCCCATGAGTTCAAGCTAACGCGTGATGCTGAATATCGCTTGTCCCACGATATCGAGCATAGCGTACTCGAGCTGATGGAAGAGGGGATTCGTCAGCGTGAGCAGGCCGAAGCAGTACGCTTGGTGTACGACGGTGATATGCCGCAGTCGATGCTCGACTTTCTGGTAGACAACACCCAAATGGCGCCTAACGATTCGCTAGTGGCAGGCGGGCGCTACCGTAATACGCGTGATTTTGTCAGCTTCCCCAACTGGGGGCGAAAATCCTATCAGCATCCTCCGGTGCAGGCCCTCAATCATCCGGTATTCATGGCTCATCGCAACGTATTCGCAGCGATCGCGTCTCAGGACATTCTGCTTTATTACCCCTATCACCGCTTCGAGCAGCTGACCGAACTGGTGCGGCAGGCGGCCTACGATCCTGCGGTACGTTCGATCAATATTTGCCTGTATCGCGTTGCCAGTAATTCGCAGATCATCGAGTCGCTGGTGGATGCGGCGCGTAACGGCAAAAAAGTGACGGTAATGGTTGAGCTACAGGCGCGCTTCGATGAAGAAGCCAATATCGAATGGGCCAAGTTTCTGACCCAGGAAGGCGTGCGCGTCATTTTTGGCATTCAGGGGCTGAAAGTTCACGCCAAGCTGATTCTGATTACTCGCAAGGAAGACCAGGGAATCAAGCGCTATTGCCATATTGGCACGGGTAACTTCAACGAGAAGACGGCGCGTATCTACACCGATTTCAGTCTGTTTACTGCCGATGACGAAATCAACGCGGACGTTGAACGCGTGTTTCAGTATCTCGAGAAGCCCTATCAGGTGCCCACATTCACCCATTTGCTGGTCTCTCCAGTGTCTACCCGGACAGGCTTGATGGCGCTGATTGAGGGCGAGATCGAAGCGGCTGAGCGTGGCAAAAAGGCGGAAATTTTCCTCAAGATCAACAATCTGGTTGACGAAGGATTGATTCACGCGCTGGAGCGCGCCTCCCAAGCGGGCGTTAGCGTACGGGCGATTGTGCGCGGCATGTGCTGCCTGCGGCCGGGCGTGAAGGGCATCAGCGATAATATCGAGGTGCGCAGTATTGTGGATCGCTTCCTTGAGCACGCACGCGTGTTCTGCTTCCATAACCATGGCGATCCGCGTACCTATATTTCGTCGGCCGATTGGTATGGACGCAACCTCGATCAGCGTGTCGAAGTGAGCGCGCCGCTTAATTCGCCAGCGATTGCTGCGCAGGTCAAGGATATTCTCGAAATACAGTGGCGAGACAACACCAAAGCGCGCATTATCGACGCTTCTCAATCGAATACTTACCAGCCTCGCGGCAACCGTAAAAAAGTGCGCTCTCAGATGTTGATTTATGATTATTTGAAACAAGCTGGCGGTACAGCATGAGCAGCAACGTACTTCCCGAGCCGCCCCAGCCAGAGGCGGCTCCGGCGCAGTTTGCAGCACTGGATCTTGGCTCCAACAGTTTTCACCTGATTACTGCGCGCGTTATCGATCAGCATTTGCAGCCGCTGCTGCGCTTCAAGCAGCGCGTGCACCTGGCCAATGGCCTTGGCGAAGACGGCGAGCTTAGCGATGAAGCCATGCAGCGCGGGCTTGATGCGCTGCGTCTGTGCGCTCAGCGGCTGGCTGGTTTCCAGCCTGAGCAGGTGCGGGTGGTGGCGACACACGCCCTGCGTGAAGCGAGTAATCGCGCTGAATTTATCGCCCGCGCGGCCGAGTTTTTGCCCTTCGCCATCGAGACGATATCGGGCCGTGAAGAAGCCCGCCTGATCTATCAGGGCGTGGCGCAAACGACGCCCACCCACGAGCAGCGGCTGGTGATCGATATTGGCGGTGGTAGTACCGAAATGATTTCGGGTCATCGATTTGTCACCGATTTCCTGACATCGCGCAGCATGGGCAGCGTTTCTTTCACCGACCGCTTTTTTGACAGCGGCGAGATTACTGCCAAGGCGTTCGAAAAGGCCTGCATCGCCGCGTGTGGTGAGCTCAAGCCAGTAATCGCTGAACTCAAGAAATTCGACTTCGATGCGGTGTATGCAACATCGGGAACCGCCAAGGCGCTGGCGCACTGGGTGAGTCAGCGTGATGATCAGCCCGACGATCGCATCAGCCTGAAACAGCTCTATAAATGCCGCGACGAGCTGTTGGCGCTGGGCAAGATCGACAAGATATCGATCAGCGGCATGGACCCCGAGCGCGAGGTTATCATCACCGCGGGCACGGCCATTATGCTGAGCATTATGGAAGCGCTGGGCATCGAAACGCTGCAGATTCACGATGCAGCGCTGCGCGAAGGGGTGCTTTACGAGTTGGCCGGTAGCGTGATTGATCGCCACAACGTGCGGCAACGCACCGTTGATGGACTGGCGGCGCGCTATTGTATTGATCCTGATCAGGCGCGCCGCATCGAGCGTGCTGCGAAGCAGCAGTTCGATAAGGTGGCTGAGCCGTGGGAACTGTCGCAGGAGTGGTGTCGACGCATGCTGTGGGCGGCCCGCTTGCATGAGGTGGGACTGCAAATCAGCTCCAGCAGTATGCATCACCATTCGGCTTACATTCTTGCCAATGCCGATATGCCGGGCTTCGGTAAGGAGGAGCAGCTGCTGCTCGCCACGTTGGTGCGCTGCTGTCGGAAGAAGATCAGGCCCGATGTGATTCCCGAATTCTCGCTATATTCGCAGCAGGAAGTGTACCGCTTGATCGTGGTGCTGCGTTTGGCGGTACTCGACAACATCGATCGTCAGGATTCAGCACCGAGCTTTTTCATTAGCAGTAGTAGTGGCGATCAGCTCGAAGTGACCTTGACTGCGGCAGGGCGTATGGATCCGGTGCTGCTCGATCAGCTAAATGGTGAAGTGAAGCAGTACGCCAAGCTGGGCATCACGCTGAAGGTGCACAACGCATAGCGCCAAGCGGTCGGGATTCAGATAGGCGGGATTGAAAAAGGGCGGCCATCAGGCCGCCCTTTGTGTGTCTGGTGCCTATGCCCAGGCCGCTATTCCTCGCTAACGCGCAGCACGATCTTGCCAATGTGCTTGCTTGAATCCATCAGCTCATGGGCTTTGCGGGCATCGCTAAAATCGAAAATGGTATCGATCACGGGGCCGACTTCGCCTTCGTTAATCAGCGGCCACACTTTCTCGTTCAATTCGCGCGCAATCGCCGCTTTCTCATCAACGGTCCGTGAGCGCAGGGTCGAGCCGGTATGGGTGAGGCGTTTCAGCATCAAGCGGAACACCTCGACGTTGTCCGAGTTACCTTGCTGCGTGGCAATTTGCACGATACGGCCGTATTTGGCGGCGGCGCGATAATTTTGGGTGACGTAGTCGCCGCCAATCATGTCGAGAATCAGATCAACGCCGTGGCCGTCGGTAAGCTCCTTCACTTCCTTGGCGAAGTTCTGTTCGCGATAGTTGATGGCATCGGTAGCGCCCAATTCGAGGCAGGCTTCGGCTTTTTCCTGGCTGCCGACGGTGACGATAATCTGCTGTGCCTTGAATGCGCGCGCAAGCTGGATGGCGGTAGTGCCAATGCCGGAACTGCCGCCGTGAATCAGCACGCGATCATTAGCGCTTAGCTTGCCGTCCTGAAACAGGTTGGTCCACACCGTCATGAAGGTTTCGGGAATCGCCGCCGCCTGCACCAGCTCAAGGTGGTCAGGGGCGGGTAGGGCGTTGTGCTCGTGCACACAGCAATATTCCGCATAGCCGCCGCCCGCAATCAGCCCGCAGACGCGATCGCCTACCGTGAAGCGCTCAACACCGCTGCCGACGGCCACCACTTTCCCGGCCACCTCTAGCCCCGGAATATCAGAAGCGCCTTCCGGCGGTGGATAATTGCCCTGTCGCTGCATGACATCGGGGCGGTTAATGCCTGCTCCCACCACCTTTATCAGCACCTCTCCTTCGGCGGGCGTTGGCACCTTACGCTCGCCGAAGCTGATGACTTCGGGGCCTCCTGCGCCGTCGAATTCGATCACTCTCATCTGTTCAGGCAACGCGCCAGTCATGGTGTGTCCTCATCGTAAAAGCGGGTGGTGAATGCTCAGCATCGCGCCAATGCGTTTGCTGAGCGCATTGGCTACACGATAGCACCTGCGTTTTACTTATCGATAGTGCACGGTTGCCGCTTGGGGCTCTAAGGAATTGCTGTGACAGCCGCCCAAAGGATAGCGCTAGCGATGGCGTCCCCGTGCTTTATTGCTAGCGTGTGAGGCTGGGGAGGGCGCGGCAAGGCTGTTAAGATACGCTGCTATGTCAATGCGGAGCGGTGGGCCAACTGCGACGCGCAGCACCTGATCGGGCCTATCTGAATGCGAGAATGACAGTGATATCCATTGAGCAGTTGGCGGCATTACCGTTGCCTGATTTGCTGGCGAGTTATCGTCGCGGAGACCTCGATCCGGTGGCGGTCGTCGAGTGCTTTCTAGCGCAGGCGCAGCGCGTCAATCCCACTATCAATGCGCTTTATGAGATGCAGTGCGAGCAGGCGCTGGCAAAGGCCCGGGCGTCGCGCGCGCGCTGGCAAAAGCGGCAAAACGTTGGAGCGCTGGATGGTGTGCCCGTCACGCTCAAGGATTCGGTCAATGCTTGCGGCATGCATTGGTATCACGGCTCTAGCGCTCACGGAGACGGGCGACTGGCCAGCGAGGACGCGCCGCCGGTGGAGCGCTTGAACGCGGCCAATGCCATTGTGCTGGCGAAGTGCACCATGCCCGATTTCGGCATGAGCGCGTCTGGTGTCAGCTCGCGTCACGGTATCACCCGCAATCCCTGGAATACCGCTGCGAGCCCCGGTGGCTCGAGCTCGGGCGGTGCTGCCTCGCTGGCGGCGGGGGTAGGTGTCGCCTCGATCGGCTCCGATATTGCCGGATCAGTGCGCCTTCCGGCTGCTCAATGTGGACTTGCAGCGCTTAAGCCTACGCAAGGGCTGATGGCGCACACGCCAGCCTCGGACGTGCGTTCTGCCGGACTAATCAGTCGCCATGCCGCTGATCTCGAACCGCTGCTGCGCGCTGTGGCGGGAGTTCACCCCAAGGATCGCTTCTCGCTGCCGCTTGTCGAGCCTGATGCGAACACTCTTTCCCCTCGGGTCGCCGTTTATCAACGCTTTGGCTTCGGCCCTGAACCTGAATCTGCCGCCCGACATGCGGTTGAGCAGGCGGCGTTAGCGCTTGCCGAAATGGGGGCCTCGGTGGCGCAGCAGCCCGCGCCTTATCAGCAAGACATCTACGCGGCCATTGATGATACGTTCAAACTGCGCGCATGGCGGGAGTACGCCAGTTGCTCGCCAGCGCTTAGAAATGGCGTGCCGCAACCGCTCGTAGAGTGGTGTGCGCCAGCCGGCGGCTGGACGCTTGCCGACATGGCGGATATCGACACGCGGGTGCAGCGCGGTGTTGCTGCCACCAATGCGTTGTTCGACCACGCCGACTTTTTGCTGACTCCAGTAACGCCAGTTATTGGCTTCAGAGCTGAGCAGTTGGGGCCCGACCCCAAGATGCCGCTGCGGCACTGTAGCTTTACCGCCCCCTTCAATCAGTCAGGGCATCCCGCGGCGGTGGTTGCCGCTACCATGGGGCCACAGCGTCAACCAGTGGGGATACAGCTGGTCGCGCGGCGCTGTGATGATATCCGCTTGCTGCATTGGGCAGTTCGCCTGGAAGCTGCGCTGCGGCGCTTGGGCGAAACGAGCAGCTGGCCGCTCTCACCGTCGGCGGTTGCTGATACCACGGTCACTAACGCCCATGACGGCTGAACGTGAGGATCGCCTCAGCGCATTGGCGAGCCGCTGGTTGGGCGGTAAGCCAAGCCGCATGGCAACGCCTTTCGTGGCGCTTGCTTCACCCAGCTGGCGCGGCGTCGACGCCGAGATTATCCGCGCTGAGCGTGGCGAACAGGCGGTAATGATCAAGGCGTGGTTGCCTGACACGCGCTTCTATATCGATACCGACCATGCTAGTCGCGTCACCTGTGCAGCCGCGGAGCATCGCTTGGCGCCTGCAGTGCATGAGTACGCGGCCGAATATCCCGCATTGGTGATGGAAGCCTTGGGCGACGAGTGGCGCGTGGCGCGGCTTGAGGATGTTGACGAGTCGGGCACGCGCGAGGCCATCTTTGCCGCGTTCAAGTCGCTTGAGCGTTTGACCACCCGGCCGCACTGCCAGTGGGGCTGCGCCGCGGTCGATCATCAGCTAGGCGAGCTGTTACCGCAAGCCGCTAGCGCCGGTCGATTTCCCGCTACACAGCTCGCGCACTGGCGCGATTTTGTCGCGCGTGCGACGGCCGCCATCAGGGCCGTGGGAGTAGATCAGCGTTTGATACACGGCGATGCCAATCTGTCCAACTTGATGCTGCACGATAATGGCAGCGTACGCCTGCTGGATTTCGATATGGCGGGATTGGCCGATCCTTTCCAACAGCTAGGCTGCTGCTTAATGGAATATTGCGACAGCGAGGCCACCGCGCGCGAGGCCTTCGAGCAGTGGTGCGGCTACTTCGACGAACGTGAGTATCAGCGGGCGATGGTATACGCGATGCTCGATGACCTGCGCTGGGGGCTGATCGCACAGTGCCTGTCGGATCTGTCGCCGCGCCGTTATCAGGAGTTTGGCAAATACGCGAGTTGGCGTTTGTGGCGTTTCAGTAAGTGGCTTGAACACGACAGCGCGGCGCGGCTGCGTGCGATAGGAGCAGCGCGATGAGCGATGCAGCGCTGCGTCGGATACTGCCCGTGTGGGCGCGTGGGCCTGAATGGCAGTTGTCGCCCATTGCTGGGGGGCTGGTCAACGACAACTTCGTATTATCACGCGGCGACCAGCACTACTTCGTTAAGCGTTTTGGTGCTGGAACCGCGGCCTTTATTGATCGCCGCCAGTCGATAGCGGCTCAGCAGCAGGCCTGTCAGCTAGGCATCGCGCCGGCTGTCATCCATTTTGACGCTGAACAAGGCGTAGAAATCAGCGAGTTTCTCACTGATTATCGCACCGCTCGGTCGGCAGATTTCAGCGATCAGCGCTATTTGCACGCGGCGGTGTCGGCCTATCGTTGCCTGCATCAGGCGCCGCTGCTAGCGACCAGCAAGGATGTGTTTAGCATGACCGACGAGCACTTCGAGCACGGGCGTATGCTGGGCGCGCGGCAGCCGTCGTGGTTTGACTGGATGGTTGAGCAGTATCAGCGGGCGCGCGAGGCCTTCTTGGCATCGGGGCTTGATCTGGTGGCGTGTCACAACGATCCGATGCCGGGAAACTTCCTCTTCAAGGAAGATAACACCGGGGCCCCGTGCTCGCTCAAATTAGTGGATTTCGAATTTGCCTCGAACAACGAACGTGCGTACGAGCTAGGGGTGTTTCTGGGCGAAATGTTTGTTGATAGCGCGCGTTGCAACGAACTGATGGAAGCCTACTTTGGCGCGGTGACACGCCGTGTTGAAGCGCGTGTGTGGGTAATGCGTGCAATAGCGGACGTGAAGTGGGGGGCTTGGGCGGTGCAGCAGCGCTGCCGTTCCGACTGGGATTTCGATTATCAAAAATATGGCATGTGGAAGTACGCACGTGCCCGCGAACTGATGTTAACCCCTGACTGGGAGCGCTGGATGGCTCGTCTATAATTAAAAAGGCGTTCTTTCAGTTGCGATTCTTAATATTTATCCCTATTTTTTGTATTGGTATTTGTTTATGCTATTTTGCGATAATATAACAGTTATGACGGTTGCAAATAAATGTCGCAAACAGTAACGCGGCTGCTGATTGCATCTAAGAATGTTTCATTTAAGTTTCATTCGTTTGCACCGAAGTAGATGCCCTCTCACTATGACGGCACGCTGATTGCCCTGACTGCGTTTCTGATGTTCTCGCTTGGCCAGCACTTTTATAATTTGGGGAGGTGGCAATCAGCCATGAGTCGTCGCAGCATTCATTCATTCGCGCTCCTGCCAATCGCTGCCATATGGCTGGCGCTGGCGCTATCCGTGCTCGCCAAGCCGGCCACTGCCGCCTCCTTCCCCTATCAGCTCAACAACTGTGGCCGTACGCTCACCTTCAAGGCGCCCCCAAAGCGCGTGGTGACCATCGGGCAAGGTTCCACCGAACTGCTGCTTGAGCTGGGCCTCAAGGACCGAATTGTTGGTACCAGCCTGTGGTTTGGGCCACTGCCCGAAAAATACGCCTATCTTTCCGATAAGCTGCCGCGTTTGGCATATAACTCGCCCGGTTTTGAAAGTGTGCTGTCCACCCATCCCGATCTGGTGATGGCGCAGTACACCTACGACATAGGCCCGCAGGGCGCAGTATCGAGCGCCGATCAATTCCTGAAGCTCGGTGTTAATCCGTATATTTCGCCGTCTGACTGCGAGAGCAAGGCCGTTACAGCAAGCTCGAATGCCGACGGTGCCCGCAGTACGCCGTTCGATTTCTCTCAGATACTGCAGGAAGTCAACGAGGTTGCGCGCTTGTTCGACGTGCCCGAGCGTGCCGAAGACCTCATCTCCTCTCTACGCCAGCGCATCGACGCCGTTAGCCACCGTACCCAAACGGCGCGCACTGAGCAGAGCGTGGTGTTCTGGTTCTCCAGTGCCAAGCTGGATGGCGATGTCTGGGTGGCGGGTAACAACGGTGTGCCTGCCTACATCGCGCGCCAGCTTGGTCTTCGCAATCTTGTTGATATCGGTGAAGAGTGGCCCGCGGTCAGTTGGGAGCGCATTGCTCAGCTCGACCCCGATATATTGGTAGTTACCTCGATGGAGCGCCGCCGCTACCCGGCAGATGATGTGCTGGCAAAACTCGAATTCCTGCATTCGGACCCTGTGGCCAGTCAGCTCAAGGCAGTGCGTAACAACAACATCGTGATTGTCGATGCGCAGGCGCTCAACCCAACGCTGCGCATCGTTAACGGTTTGGAATCCATCTCCTTCCAGCTCCATCAGGAGCACGGCCATTGATATCAGCGGTAACCCAGCCGTTTGATCGGAAAGGAAACGCTGCCGTGCTACTGGCGGGGCTGGCGCTGCTGGTAGTGGCGATTCTCTGCGCGGCCTCTCTTGGAGAAATGCCCGTTTCCATCAGCACGGTAATCAAGGCGCTGGCGAACGGAACAGGCGCGGGGCACTTTGCCGTCGCGCCCATCGATATGGGCGTGATATGGGATTACCGTTTGGCCCGCGCCATCATGGCGGCGGTAAGCGGTGCCGGGTTGGCGGTCTGCGGTACGGTGCTGCAAGCGCTGTTGCGCAATGCGCTGGCCGAACCCTATGTGTTGGGCGTGTCGGCAGGGGCTTCGACGGGCGCAGTCGCGGTTATGCTGCTGGGCATTGGCGGGGCGTCGCTGGGCGTTCCGCTGGGTGCCTTTATTGGTGCTGTAGCGGCCTTCGCGCTGGTGATGGTGCTCTCGCAAGGCGGCGCGGCAGGTAATGTGCGCGTGATTCTAGCGGGCGTTGCTAGCGCGCAGCTCTTCAATGCACTCACCTCATGGCTGGTCGCGACCTCGGCCAACGCTGAACAGACCCGCGGCATCATGTTCTGGATGATGGGTAGCCTGGCAGGGGTTCGTTGGCCGGATGTCGGCCTGGCAACGCTGGTGGTGGGCGTTGCGCTGCTGTGCTGTTTACAGTTTACCCGGGCGCTGGATGGATTGGCCTTTGGTGAGCAGCAGGCACGCTCGCTTGGGCTGTCGGTGGGGCGCATTCGAGCAGTGCTGCTATTAATCACGGCGCTGGTAACGGCGGCGCTGGTGAGTCAGCTCGGTGCGATCGGCTTTGTCGGGCTGGTAGTGCCGCACGCGATGCGTTTTCTGGTAGGGCCGTTGCACGGTCGTTTGCTGCCGTTGGCGGCTGTTTTTGGCGCCAATTTCCTGGTGTGGTGCGATATTGTTGCGCGTCTGATCGTGCCTCACCAGGTGCTGCCGATCGGAGTGGTCACGGCGCTGATCGGCGCGCCGGCCTTTGCAATTATTCTTTACCGTGCCCGGGGGCAGCAATGAGTCTCGCCGTCAACGCACTCAGCTTTCGCGCGGGTAATGTCGATATTCTGCGTGGTGTGAGCATTGCGCCTCTTACGCAGCGGCTGACGGGTGTTTTGGGGCCAAATGGCTCGGGCAAGTCTACCCTGTTGCGTCTGCTGGCAGGGCTGGCAACACCCTCCGGCGGGCATGTGTCGCTCGATAACTTAGCGCTGTCGCATTGGCGCAAGCGCGAACGGGCCAAGCGCATTGCCTTGGTCGAACAACAGGCCGCTACCGGGCTTGATCTGCGGGTGATCGATGTCGTGCGGTTAGGGCGCATTCCGTGGCGTAAAGCGTTCGCCGGGCAAGATGCCGAAGACGACCAGGCGGTCGAGCAGGCGCTTGAGTGGACGCATCTGAGCCACCTGCGCCAACGCCGCTGGCAGCATTTGTCCGGGGGCGAGCAACAGCGCACCCAGTTGGCGCGAGCGCTGGCCCAATCGGCCAGCGAGCTGCTGCTCGACGAGCCTACCAACCATCTCGATATTCACCATCAGCTAGAGCTGCTTGAACTGCTGAAAACCCTTCCAGCACGCTCGGTGGTGGCGCTTCACGACCTGAATCTGGCGGCAATGTTTTGTGATCGTTTGATTCTTCTTGATCGTGGCGCGGTAGTGGCCGACGGCGCGCCCGCTGAGGTACTCACCCACCAGCATATTCTCGACGTTTACGGTGTGGACGCGCAGGTAACGCCCGACCCGCTCGGCGGCTGTACGATTGCCTATCGACGCCTGCGCGGTGCTGGTGCAAATACCCAGGGCGCTGGCCGCTAAACGCCCTTTTTCAACGATTGGATGGCGACGATGGCAACGCTTTCACTTATAGGTATCGGTTCTGGCGACCCGCGTCAGTTGACGCAGCAGGCCATCGATGCCATCG
The DNA here is from genome assembly GCF_051251145.1 of Carnimonas bestiolae. Classification (NCBI taxonomy): domain Bacteria; kingdom Pseudomonadati; phylum Pseudomonadota; class Gammaproteobacteria; order Oceanospirillales; family Halomonadaceae; genus Carnimonas; species Carnimonas bestiolae. Next base: position 32,716 of record NZ_JBPCZK010000014.1, read on the forward strand.
CTGAGCTCGATGTTGCGCTGGTGCTTGATAAGGGCGCCGATAGCGGAGAACTGCGCCATCTACGCGAACAACTGCTGGCTCGCTTCGGCGGCAACAGGCTGCGGGTAGTGCGATTGTCCGATCCGCCGCGTGCGGCGCAGGGGGAATATCTGGCGCGGGTGGAAGCGTGGCACGAGCAGCGTGCTGAACGTTGGGAAGCCGTATTGCGCGAACAGCTTGGCGCGCAGCAAACCGCCGGCATGCTGGTATGGGGCGATCCTGCCTTCTACGACAGCACGATCAGAATCGCTCAAGCGATCAAGCGGCGCGGCGCGATCCCGCTGGAGCTGAAGGTGATACCGGGAATTTCCAGCATTCAGCTGCTCGCAGCAGCGCATCAGATAGCGCTGAATCAGCTCAATGGCACCATTCACATCACCACCGGACGGCGTTTGCGCGATGAGGGACTCCCCCAGGGAATCGACGAAGCGGTAGTGATGCTGGACGGCCAGTGTAGTTTTTTGCAGTGTGCCGCGCCGGAGAGCGAGATTTTTTGGGGAGCTTGCCTGGGCAGCGCCGATGAGCAGCTGATTCGTGGCAGCGTTGCTGAGGTAGGCGAGCAGATTCGCCAAGCGCGCGAGGCGTTGCGCGAGCGCAAGGGATGGGTGATGGATATTTATCTGCTGCGTAACGTGCGCGGGGGGAATGAGCGCGCTGAGGCACCGAGTAGCACGCCTTGCTCACGGTAGCGATGCCTTCACGCGAGCAAGCACTGCGCCGAGCGTAGCGATGTTGTCGCAATCGTCGCGTTACTGTTTCGTAATCACCGCGTCGGCTTTGATGCGCTGCTCCTCCAGCGCCCATTCGACGTGCTCTCGCACCAACTCACTTGGATGATCGCGCCGTTCCTGTAGCACCGCCACTACCTCATCAGAGGCGGGATGATTGCCCAGCCCCACGGCGAGATTGCGCAGCCAGCGCTCGTGGCCAATACGGCGAATGGCGCTGCCTTCGGTATTGGCTAGAAACTGCGCCTCACTCCAGCGAAACAGATCGATCAGTCGAGCGCGATCCAATTCGTGGCGGGGGCTGAAGTCGTCCAGCGCACTGGCACGAGTAAAGCGCGTAAAGGGACAGACCAACTGACAGTCGTCGCAGCCATAGACGCGGTTACCGATGGCGCGGCGAAATTCGAGCGGAATCGCGTCCTTCAGCTCAATGGTCAGGTAAGAAATGCAGCGCCGCGCATCCACCACCTTGTCGTCGACAATAGCGCCGGTGGGGCAGGCCACCTGGCAGCGATCGCAGCTACCGCAGTGCTCGCGCTCGAAGGGGGCATCTACCGGTAGCGGAACATCGGTAAACAGCTCACCAAGGAAAAACAGCGAGCCCGCCTTGGGGTTGAGCAGCATCGAGCTCTTGCCGAACCAGCCCAGCCCGCTGCGCTGTGCCAGCGCACGCTCAAGCACGGGAGCCGAGTCGACGAACGCGCGATAGCCGATGCTGCCCACCTCGGCTTCGATCCATTTGGCCAGCGTGGTAAGCCTTTTACGAATTACCTTGTGGTAGTCGCGTCCCAGTGCATAGCGCGAGATATACGCGCGTTCGGGCTGACCCAGCACGCGCGTGGTTTCTACTTCCGGGGGAAGGTAATCCATGCGTGCGGTAATAATACGCTGGGTGCCCGGTACCAATTGCTCAGGACGCCAGCGCTTGTCGCCATGCGCTTCCATATAGCCCATCTCACCGTGCATCTGCTGGTCGAGCCAGCGCTCTAAATGCTGCTGGTGCTCGCCCAAATCGATGTCAGCTACACCCAGTTGCTGGAAGCCCAACTCGCGGCCCCAGACCTGAATCTTCTCCTTGAGCGCTTGCAACTGTTGCTGATTCAGCGGCAGCGGCGCCTCACTCGGCAATGTAGAAGAGGCTGAAGACATGGCGAACACAAGAGTGGCTGGAAGACGGTGATAACGCGTGAGAGAGCAGCAGGATGCCGCGCCATGTCGAAACCAAGGCACATGGCGACCACTGCACCGGACAAAGTAGTCGTTATTATGCCTGAAGCGTTAATTGAGCGCGAAAGTCGTCAGTTGCTTCCCGTACAGCGGCTGGCACACTATCGTTAATGCAAAGCATGCGGCCGGATAGGCTGCATTGCTCTTCGCTGTTATCGGGAGTTTTCATGAGCCAACCTCGTCATACTCGTCGCGCTGAGCCAACCCCGGTGTTGGCGCAGCTTTATAGCGCGGCACACACCCGCGAGCTCGATCGGCTGGCCATGCAAGGTGGTTTGCCGGGGTTCGAGCTGATGCGCCGCGCAGGCGAGTCCGCCTTCACGCTGCTGCGCAAGCGCTGGCCCAGCGCCCACCGTATTCTGGTGCTATGTGGCGCGGGCAATAATGCGGGCGATGGTTATGTGGTGGCGGCGCTGGCGCGACGCAGCGGCCTGGCCGCAGAAGTGCTGGCGCTCAAGGACCCCGAAACGCTGACCGAGCAAGCGGCCCAGGCCTACCAGATGGCTCTGGAGGAGGGGGTGCCGATCTATTGGGCCGATACGGTACTGACCGACACCGGCGACATCGATCTGATTGTCGATGGTCTATTGGGCACTGGCACCAAAGGCGCACCGCGCGGGCGTTATCACGAAGTCATCGACTGGGTGAATGAGCATCCTGCGCCGGTGTTGGCGCTCGATTTGCCCAGCGGCGTCGATGCCGACACCGGCCATGTTGAGCAGGCCATCGAGGCGTCGGTGACGCTGAGCTTTATTGGCCGCAAGCTGGGCCTTTATACCGGTAACGCCGCTGATGTATGTGGTGAGCGCGTGTTCGATGATCTCGGTATCGAGGCTGAAGTATTCGAGCAGGTCGCGGCTCAAGCGCTTCTGCTGGATCACGATCTGCTGCCCGCCATGCTGCCGCCGCGCCTGCCCAGTAGCCATAAGGGGCATACCGGTCACCTGCTGGTGGTGGGTGGTCAAGCCGGCTTCGGCGGCTCCTGTATCATGGTGAGCGAGGCCGCGGCGCGGGTGGGTGCCGGGCTGGTGAGTCTGGCAACGGATGCGCTGCATCTGGCCCCCGCATTAGCGCGCTGTCCGGTGTTGATGGTGCGCGCTGTCGCACAGGGTGGCGATCTCACTGATTTGCTTCAGGGGGCTCGTGCCATCGCGGTGGGGCCGGGGTTGGGGCGCAGCGAATGGGGGCAGTCGCTGCTGGCGGCAGTGCTTGAAAGCGGGCAGGCGACGGTGGTGGATGCAGATGCGCTGCATTTGCTGCACGCGCACTATCCTGATCTTAAGCGTGACAATTGGATTCTTACGCCGCATCCGGGCGAGGCAGCGGCTATGCTGGGGATCAGCGCGGCCGAAGTGCAGGCGGATCGGTTAGCGGCCGCGCAAGCGCTGTGGCAGCAGCGCGGCGGTGTGATTGTGCTCAAGGGCAACGGCACGCTGATCGTTGATGGCAGCGGCTGTGCCCATACCGCGCTGTGCCCCTTCGGTAATCCGGGGATGGCCAGTGGCGGTATGGGCGATGTGCTGACGGGCATTATTGCGGGGCTGCTGGTTCAGGGCCTGGCGCCTGCTGATGCTGCCCGTACCGGCGTTCTTGTGCATGCCATGGCGGCCGACAGCGCTGCCGAAAAATACGGTGAACGTGGCCTCATGGCGTCAGATCTGGCATCCTTTGCGCATCGTATTGTCAACCCGTCGCTTCAAGGCTAGCCGTTCGCATGTCATCAGGTTCTTCTCCGCTTAGCTGTGGCGTAGCGTCGCTCGAGCGCACGCTGCGTGATGAAGACGCGCAAATTGCGTTTGGCCGCGCGTTGGGCGCGGCGCTTGATTTCAGCGGCTGCGTGTTTCTTGAAGGTGAACTGGGAGCAGGCAAAACCACGCTAACACGAGGCGTGCTTAGGGCCGCAGGATACCAGGGGGCAGTCAAGAGCCCTACCTACACCTTGTTGGAACCTTATAACATCGCTGATCGGCACATTTACCATTTCGATCTCTATCGTCTTTCAGACCCGGAAGAGCTCGAATTTATTGGTGCCCGTGATGTATTCAAGGAGGCTGGCCTCTACTTGGTCGAATGGCCTTCACGCGGAGAAGGCGGCTTGCCGGCTCCTGATCTGCGTATTTGCATAGATGTGCTCGAGAGCGGCCGTAAAGCGCGTGTTACCGCCCACAGCGAAGCGGGAGCGCGCGCACTGGCGACGCTCGATCGAACAGTTTCGGAGGCAGAGTGAGTTTACCCCTGGTGTTTATGTCTAAGTCACGTTGGTGGCTTGCCTGTCTGCTGATGATGGGCTGCTTATTGCTGCAAGCGTTCAGTAGTGCGCAGGCAATGCAATTATCCGGAATCCGCACCTGGAGCCACGATGGCACCACGCGTGCGGTATTCGACGTTGATGGCGACGTTGATTACCAGGTGTTCACGCTGAAGGATCCGGCGCGACTGGTGCTCGATTTCAAAAATACCACCACCACGCCTGATATCGCTGACAGTGCCAAGCAAGAGGCGCTGTTCAAGAACATCCGCTGGGCAACGCGCAATGGCAACGATCTGCGCGTGGTCATCGATCTGGCGCACCCGGTCGCCTATAGCCAGTTCCCGCTGGGCGCGGCGCCGGGCAAGCAGGGCAGTCGCGTGGTGGTCGATATGCAGGCCGGCGATAGCGGTGAAAACGGCGATCCTGAAGCGCAGCCGAAACAGGTGGCCAAGCAGGGTGCGGCGGGCGACCCCATTGCTGACATCATCAAGCAGCAGCAGGCCAACGCCGAGCGCCAGTCGCAGGCGCCGCCCGAATCGCCCAACGTAGCCGTGGCGGTAAGTCCCAAGGCCAACCAGGGGCGCGGTCGCGATATCGTGGTGATTATCGATCCGGGCCATGGCGGTAAGGATCCCGGCACTCATGGCCCCGGCGGAACGCTCGAGAAAACCGTGGTGCTGCAAATTGGCAAACGCGTGAAGTCGCTGTTTGACAACGCGCGCGGCTTCGTGGCGCGCATGACCCGTGACGACGACACCTTCGTACCGCTGCGCGGACGTACTGAAATTGCGCGTAAGGATCACGCCGACTTCTTCGTCTCGGTGCACGCTGATGCTGCAGGCTCGAGCTCGGCGCGCGGCTCTTCGGTCTATGCGCTGTCGCAGCACGGTGCCACCTCCGAAACAGCGCGCTGGCTGGCACAGAAAGAGAATAACTCTGACCTGATCGGCGGCGTTGAGGGTGATCTCGACCTGAGCGACAAGGACGAAATGCTGCGCGGTGTGCTGCTTGATCTGAGTATGACCGCCACCATCAATGCGTCGTTGAGCGCGGGTCGTCAGTTGATCGACCATCTTGGTCGCTTCAATCGACTGCACACTGGTCGTGTCGATCAGGCAGGTTTCGTGGTACTCAAATCGCCTGATATTCCTTCGCTGCTGGTCGAAACAGGCTACCTGTCGAACCCGACAGAGGAACGTCTGCTGAAGTCGCCGTCGCACCAGCAGCAAATTGCTCAGGCAATCTTCGCCGGCGTGACTTCCTACTTCCGCCAGCATCCACCGCCCGGCACCTATCTGGCCAATCAGCAGGGTGCCAAGGTGGGCAGCAACCAGTACCGCGTGCGCCCTGGCGATTCCCTCAGCCTGATTGCTCAGCGTCAGGGGGTATCGATCGAGGCGCTGAAAAAAGCCAATAATCTCGCCCTGGATGTCGTGCAAACAGGGCAGGTGTTGACCATTCCCAAGGGCCAATGATGAGCGCAGAAGATGCTGCCAACGGCGATGCGCGGCGGCGTATTCAGATATTGCCGCCGCGGCTGGCTAACCAGATTGCCGCAGGAGAAGTCGTCGAACGCCCGTCATCTGTGCTTAAGGAACTGGTCGAAAATGCCGTCGATGCCGGCGCTCGCCGTATCGATATCGATATCGAAAGCGGCGGCGCCAAGCTGATTCAGGTGCGCGACAACGGTTCTGGCATCGATCAGGACGACCTGCCGCTGGCGCTGTCACGGCATGCCACCAGCAAAATTGCCTCGCTCGACGAGTTGGAAGGTGTTGCTAGCCTCGGCTTTCGCGGCGAGGCGCTGGCGTCGATCAGTTCGGTGTCGCGTCTTGAGCTGTTTTCCAACGTTAACGACGATCCCACCCAAGGCTGGCGCGTTGTCGCGGAAGGCCGTGACATGGCCTCTCGGGTCTCTCCTGCGCCGCATCCACAGGGCACCACGCTGGCGGTGCGCGATCTGTTTTTCAACACGCCCGCGCGGCGCAAGTTCTTGCGCACCGAAAAGACCGAATTCGGGCATCTGGAAGAAGCCTTCCGCCGACTAGCGCTGTCGCGCTATGAAATTGGCTGGACGCTGCGTCACAACCAGAAGGGAATTCATCATCTCAAGCCTGCCCACTCGATGGCCGAGCGTCGGGCGCGGGTGGGGGCGCTGCTGGGCGCGCAACTGCTCGAAAAATCGCTGGAAGTCGACGTTAACGCCACCGGCCTTCGCCTGTGGGGCTGGGTAGGGCTGCCAACGCACACGCGCGCCCAGGCTGATCAACAGTATTTCTTCGTCAATGGCAGGGTAGTGCGTGATCGTCTGGTCGCGCATGCGGTGCGCCAGGCATACCGTGATGTGCTGTTTCACGGCCGCCAGCCGATCTTCGTGCTCTATCTTGAGCTCGATCCGCATGTGGTCGACGTTAACGTGCATCCGACCAAGCACGAAGTAAGATTTCGCGATGGCCGCCTGGTGCACGATTTTCTGTTCTCAAGCTTGCATCACGCTTTGTCCGATACGCGGGCCGGTGCGCCGCATGCGGCAGATTCTGAAGGCAGCGCACCAAGCGAATCAGTCGATCCTGCTACCGGTGAGGTGCTGAGCCATGCGCAACAGTCCGCCACTGCGCCGGAAGCACAGTGGCATCAGCAGCGCATGTCGCTCAATCAGCAGCGTGCCAGCTATGACGCAGGTAATGGGGCTGGCGAGCGCAACGCGCCAGCGCCGTCGGGAGATCGCGTCCGCGCCTTCCTTGATGGCTATCGCGCTCTCCACCCGCAGCAGCGCGAAGATGCGCTGTTGGGCGCACACGAGTCTGATAGCATCACCCGCAGTGCTGACACCACCCGCGTTAGCAGCGACAGTTTCGCGGAAGACGATACCCAGGCCCCGCCGCTGGGCTATGCAGTGGCTCAACTGCACGGCGTCTATATCTTGTCGCAGACCAGCGCCGGGATGGTGATTGTCGATATGCACGCGGCGCATGAGCGGATCAACTACGAGCGTCTTAAACGCCAGTTCGATAATGGCAAAATCGAGGCGCAACCGCTGTTGGTGCCGGTGTCCATCGCAGTGTCTGAAGCCGAAGCCGAATTGGCCGAGCAGGAGAGCGAAAGCTTCTCGCGGCTGGGAGTTGAGCTCAGCATCGCTGGCCCGGAAACGCTGCTGGTGCGGCAAATTCCAGTGGCGCTGATGCGCCCGAAAGGGCAGGAGAATGTCGAGCCGCTGGTGCGGGAAATGCTCCACGAGCTTCAGCGCTTTGGTCGCAGCGATGCGTTGCGCGGGAGAATTGATGAAATTCTCTCGACCATGGCGTGCCACGGCAGCATTCGCGCCAACCGACGCATGACCATCGAAGAGATGAATGCGCTGCTGCGCGATATGGAAGTGACTGAGCGCAGCGGGCAGTGTAACCATGGTCGCCCGACCTGGACCGAGCTAAGCATGAAAGATCTCGATCGGTTGTTCCTGCGCGGCCAATAGTGCCGGTGCCGCGCTGGCGACGGCGCAACACCGGCGAGCGGCACTCTACCTGCCTACGGAGCTGGTGACTGCTTCCGTCAATCTGCCTATTACGCAACCACGCACATGCCTAACCAACCCAGCAATGCCGCCTTTCCTCCCGCGATCTTCCTGATGGGGCCGACCGCCTCGGGCAAAACCGATGCGGCCATCGCACTGCATGAATCGCTCGGATGTGAGCTGATCAGTGTTGATTCCGCGATGGTCTATCGCGGCATGGATATTGGCACCGCCAAACCCAGCGCTAGCGAGCTCGCGCGCGCGCCGCACCGTTTGATTGATATTCGCGACCCTGGCGAGCCCTATTCGGCAGCCGATTTCCGCGAAGACGCGCTGGCCGCGATGGGCGAGATTAGCGCGCGCGGCAAGATACCGCTGCTGGTCGGTGGCACCATGCTGTATTTCAAAACGCTGCTGCAGGGTAACGATAACCTGCCCGCCAGCGACCCAGCGCTGCGCGCTGAGCTTGAGCAGGAGCTGGCCGCGCACGGCCCGGCAGCGCTGCATCAACAGCTTGAACGCATCGATCCTGAAGCCGCCCAGCGTATCCATCCCAACGATCCCCAGCGGCTGCTGCGGGCGCTGGAGGTGTATCGCCAGACCGGTCGCTCGCTTACTGAACATTGGCGCGAGCAGCAGCGCCAGCCGCTCCCTTATTCGATTGTGCAGATTGCCTTGGAACCCGCCGAGCGCACCGAGCTGCATCGCCGCATCGAGCAGCGCTTCGACGCCATGCTAAAAACAGGTTTCGTCGATGAGGTACAAGCGCTTTATCAGCGCGGTGATCTGTTGCCTTCACTGCCATCGATCAAAAGCGTGGGCTACCGGCAGGTGTGGCGCTACTTAAGCGGCGAGTGCGATTGGGACAGCATGCGCGAGCAGGGCATTATCGCCACGCGCCAGTTAGCCAAACGGCAGCTTACCTGGCTGCGCAGCTGGCCCAGCGTGGAGCGCATTCAAGTACCTGATGCTGAGCTTGAGCAGCGGCTGTTGAAAATTGTACGAAACGTCTCCAGTTAGCGTACACTGAAGAACCGGTTTGGTGAGATTCTGCCAATGTTGATACTTCATTGGCAGCGCGCATGCTCAACGGCTGCGCGGTGTTGCCAGCGGCATTCACAAGAAACCTTTATATGCCGCTGCTGTCGAATCTTGCTCCGGGCCAAATGGGGCGCAGCGAAGGTCGCTGTGAGGGTCCAGACCCGTGTGCTGGTGTCGATATCAATCGCCTTTCACTTGCGGCTTCCGGCCAGCGATCCCGATTCGGTATCGGCTTATAAGACCCCAACGTTGCAGCATTTATATTTTTGGAGAGCGCTCATGTCCAAAGGACAGTCACTACAAGATCCTTACCTTAATATTCTCCGCAAGGAGCGTATTCCCGTTTCCATCTTCCTGGTCAATGGTATCAAGCTTCAGGGGCAGATCGAGTCCTTCGACCAGTTTGTTGTGCTGCTACGCAACACAGTTAGCCAAATGGTGTACAAACACGCAATTTCGACCGTTGTGCCGTCGCGCAATGTGCGTCTGCCTGCCCCTGATGCAGCGGCCGGTCAGGAAGACTGATGGGAGAGGCGCTGATTGTTCTTTGAACGCCCCAATTCCGGCGAAACGGCCATTCTGGTACATATCGGTTTCCAGGATGGTCGTGAGTCCGAAGATCCTAGAGAATTACTTGAGCTCGCGCGTTCTGCGGGGGCTGATCCTGCCGCCCTGATCGAAGGCAGCCGTCGCTATCCCGATGCGCGGCTGTTTGTTGGTGAGGGCAAGCTTGATGAAGTGCGCCACGCATTGAAGGAGCACAAGGCTGAGCTGGTTATCTTCAACCACGCGCTCAAACCCTCTCAAGAGCGTAACATCGAACGAGAGCTCGAATGCCGAGTGCTCGATCGTACCGGCCTGATCCTCGATATCTTCGCCCAGCGTGCGCGTACTCATGAAGGTAAGCTGCAGGTCGAACTGGCGCAGCTCGAATACATGTCCACGCGTCTGGTGCGTGGCTGGACCCACCTTGAGCGTCAGAAGGGCGGCATCGGGCTGCGCGGCCCGGGTGAAACCCAGCTCGAGACCGACCGTCGTTTGCTGCGTGCCCGTATTCGTCAGATCAACAAACGCCTCGAGAAGGTGCGCACCCAGCGCGAGCAAAATCGCCGTGCTCGCTCGCGCGCCGATATCGCCTCCACCTCGCTGGTAGGCTATACCAACGCCGGTAAGTCGACGCTGTTCAATGCGCTGACCGAAGCGCAGGTGTACGCCGCCGACCAGCTCTTCGCCACCCTCGATCCTACCCTGCGTCGCCTCGAGGTTTCCGACGTTGGCACAGTGGTCATGGCCGACACGGTAGGCTTTATTCGCCATCTTCCGCACAAGCTGGTGCAGGCGTTCAAGGCAACGCTCGAAGAAGCCTCCGAAGCTGATCTACTGGTGCATGTGATCGATGCGGCGGACCCCGAGCGCGAGCAAAATATCGAGCAGGTCAACTCGGTACTTACCGAAATCGGTGCCGACGAAGTGCCTCGACTGCTGGTCATGAACAAGATTGACCTGCTGGGCTCGCAACCTCGGCTTGAGCGCGATAGCGACGGCAAACCGTTGGCGGTGTGGCTGTCGGCGCAGCAGCAGAGTGGTTTCGATCTGCTCGATCAGGCGCTGGGCGAGCTGCTTGGTGAGGATGTCATCGAGCTATCGCTTGAGCTTGCCCCGCAGAAGGGGTGGCTGCGTGCGCAGTTGCATGAGCTGGGCGCGGTACGTCAGGAAGGATTCGATGAGAACGGCAACACGCGTCTCGATATACGCCTGCCGCAGCACGACTTCCTGCGATTGCTGGCGCGTGCGCAGGAAAATCCCCGCGACTATCTTCCCAGCGAAGCCTTCGAAAGCGAACTCTAAGCTTTTCCTTCCTTAACAAGGCATTAACGTCAGTCACAAGGTTGCAGATTGTAGCGATTGAGCTGACGTTAGCGCTTTTTTTTCTGTTATTGTATTCCGCTGACAAATGCGGTTTTGCTAATTGAAGCAGGCCGCAGAGCAACCTGCGTGAGCACTGTCAGACGTATGCCATTAAGGCTTACACTACCAGCATGGTGCCTGACCGTTCGCGGCTTGGTTAGGGCGCAACTCAGCGCTGATTGATGAAGTCCTGGAGAATCTTTGTATGGCGTGGAACGAGCCAGGTAATGGCGGCGATAACAAAGGCCGTAATCCCTGGGGAAGCGGGGAAGGATCAGACGGTCGAGACAAAGACAGTCAGCGTCCTCCATCGCCCTGGGGAGACAACGGTGATCGCAGCAAGAAAAAGAGCGGTCAATCGGTAGATGTCGACGAAGCGCTGAAGAAGCTGCAGGACGGCATTTCCGGATTTTTCAAAAAGGGTAAAAGCGGCAAGGGCGGCGGCCCCGAGCAGGGCGGCGGCAGCTCTACGCCGCGTAATCCGCTGTTGCTGCCCGCTGGGCTGGTGGGCGTTGCGCTACTGGTATGGGCGGGCTCCGGCTTTTATCTGGTCGATCAATCCGAACGCGCCGTGGTGCTGCGGTTGGGCCAATATCACGCGACCGTTGAGCCTGGCCTGCACTGGCACGCACCGTTAATCGACAAGCTCGACAAGGTGAATGTTTCGGCGGTGCGCTCCTTCGATCAGCAGTCCTCCATGCTGACCGCCGACACCAACATCGTGAAGGTCAATATCTCGGTGCAGTACCAGGTCGATAAGCCGCGTGATTACGTGCTCAATGTGCGCGATCCTGAGGCCAGCCTGCGCGATGCGCTCGATTCAACGCTGCGTCACGTGGTGGGTGCCAGTGGCATGCAGAACGTACTGACCAGTACAGCTGAGGTGAAGGAAGTGCAGGAGGCCTCTGAAGCCTCTTCTGCCAAGGGCAAGAGCCCTGAAAACGCCGAAGACGCACCGATTATCTCTATGACGCCGCCGGTCAAGAATTCGCTGCTGAGCGGGCGCGAACAGTTGGGGCCGATTGTCGCCGAGCGCTTGCAGCAAACCCTTGATCGCTATGGGGTTGGTTTGCGCTTGCAGGCGGTTAACCTTGAGAGTACCGCTGCTCCCGATGAAATTCAGGATGCGGTGGACGACGTCATTCGCTCCCGCGAGGACCGCCAGCGCGATATTAACCAGGCGCACGCCTACGAGAACGCGCTCAAACCGCGTACCGACGGTGAAGCTCAGCGTACCATCGAGCAGGCGTACGGCTATCGTGATGCGGTGGTGGCCGATGCCCAGGGTGAAACCCAGCGCTTCCTGTCGATGCTGGGCGGCTATCGCAGCGCGCCCGATTTGACGCGTACGCGCATCTACCTGGATACGCTCAGCGGTATTTATTCGTCCAATCCGAAAGCCTTTGTTGATGTTGACCGCGGCAATCAATCGCTGATTTATCTGCCGATCGATCAACTGCGTAAACAGCATCAGGCAGACACCGCCAGCAGCGCAGACGACAACTCAAGCAATGACAGCAATAGCGATAATGGCGATGCACGCGACAGCCAATCAAACGCTTCCTCCGGCAGCGGCTCATCAGCACGCTCGCAACGCTCGACAGAACGGGGGGCACGCTAATGGTTAACAATCGATCCCTGGTAATTATTGCGCTGCTGGCCGTACTGGCGTGGCTTGCTAGCACCAGCCTGTATGTGGTCAATGAGACCCAGCGTGCGATCAAACTGCGTTTCGGTGAAGTGGTCGAAACCGACATTGCCCCCGGGCTGCACGCCAAATGGCCGCTGATCAACACCGTGCATACCTTCGATGCGCGTGTGCAGACGCTTGAAAATGGTCAGAGTCGCTTCCTGACGGCAGGGCGTAACGCGCTAATTGTCGATTCGTTCCTCAAGTGGCGCGTGGTTGATCCCAACCGCTTCTATCAGGCCACCCGAGGCAGCACCGATCGTGCCGAGGCGCTGATTTCGCCCCGTGTTGAGCAGAGCTTGCGCAACGCCTTCGGTAGTCGCGATGTCAACACCATCATTTCTGAAGATCGCGACGATATGCTGGCCGACTCTATGGCCTCACTCGACACCGCGATGCGTGATGAAATCGGCGTCGAGATTCTCGACATCCGGCTCAAGCGCGTTGAACTGCCGGAGCAGGTCACTCAGGCGGTGTACCAACGCATGAGCACCGAGCGCCATGCCGAAGCGCGTCAGTACCGTGCTCAGGGGCAGGAGCAGAGCGAGCGTATTCGTGCTCACGCCGATCGTCAGCGTGAAATCGCGTTGGCCAACGCGCGCAAGGAAGCCGACCGACTGCGCGGTGAAGGCGATGGCGAGGCCGCCAATATTTACGCCAACGCCTATAAGCAAGAGCCGGAATTCGCGCGCTTCTATCGTTCGATGCAGGCCTATCGCAAAAGCTTCGAGGGCAACAACGATATTCTTGTCATCGGGCCGAAGTCCGACTTCTTCCGCTATCTCGAGCACCCTGCTGGCGGCGCCAGCAAGTAACGGCCACCTCCCACCTGCACAGCGGCGATTTGTCGAGCAGGTGGGATGGCACTGTCGCTATAGCGTGATAGAATCTCTAAAACCGGGCGCTGCTCCGGTTTTTTTTGTGGCTGTAGATCAGCGGTATCGCTCGCGCGGCGTGGCGATGGTCAGTGGTAATAGCCTGCAGTCAATTTGGCGAACTGCCTGCTCTTGAACGTGGGGTGGGGCTAGGTTTTTAAGGTTTTCAGAGATGACGATAGCCGATCGTTGGCTGCTTCCCGATGGCATCGATGAGGTGCTGCCTCCACAAGCGCTGCGTATGGAGACACTCCGTCGAGGCTTGCTCGATCTGTATCAGCGCTGGGGCTACGAGTTGGTGGTACCGCCCCCCGCTGAGTTTCTCGACTCACTGCTGACGGGCGTCGGCAGCGACCTCGAACTGCAAACGTTCAAACTCACCGATCAAATCAGCGGACGCATGATGGGGCTGTCGGCAGACGCCACGCCTCAGGTGGCGCGTATGGACGCCCACTCGCTGGTGCGTCCCGGCCCTTCGCGGCTGTGCTATTGCGTTAATGCGCTGCGCGCAACCGCCGACCAGTATCAGGGCGGGCGCAACCCGCTGCAGGTGGGGTTCGAGCTATTCGGCCACGCGGGGATTGAGGCCGACCTCGAGATCGTACGCTTGGCGCTTGAATCACTTTCCTACGCAGGCGCTCAGGATATCCACCTGGCATTCGGTCATATTGGCATCTATCGCGTGCTAATCGAAAAGGCTCAGTTGGACGAGATCGCTGAGCATCAGCTGTTCGAGGCCATTGAGCGCAAGTCCTACAGCGAAATCGAAGCACTGCTGGAGCAAGCCAACATCCCTGCCGCGCTGCGCGAGATTCTGCGTCGTTTGCCGCGTTTGCATGGCGGCATCGATATCCTTGACGAGGCGCGTGCGACGCTTTCCGACCTTCCTGCTGAAGTTGAGCAGCAGTTGGGGCAGCTTGAGCAGCTCGCGCACCGCATCAGCGAGGAATATCCCGATGTGTCCCTCTATCTTGATCTGACCGAGCTGCGCGGCTATGAGTATCACACAGGCGTTGTGTTTGCGGCCTATGTGCCCGGCTATGGGCAGGCGCTGGTGAAGGGCGGTCGCTACGATCATACCGGGCGTGCATTTGGGCGCTCGCGCCCTGCAACGGGCTGTTCGCTGGAGCTGAAAATGCTGGCCAGCCTCAAGGAGCAGCAGCCAACCCACGATGGCATCTGGGCGCCGGCGGTCAACGATAGTCAGCTAGCGGCACTGGTACAAAAGCTCCGCAACCAGGGCGAGCGGGTGGTAAGCGCGCTGCCGCAACAGTCCACCGGGCCTGCCGAGCACCGCTGTCGCCGTGAGCTGGTGCAGGTAGACGGTGAGTGGCAGGTGAAAGACCTGACCTAATCAGGACGCGCTGCTGGTTAAGTTGCACCAGCAGCAACGTCGCATGACATAACGTAACGAAGGTGCCGCGCACTGGCTGAACCGATATCGAGCGCGTTCGAGTATCAGTGCCGCGATGCCTGGCAGTTTCCCGATTTACCTTTTCGAAGCTATCAAGAGGCACATTTCAATGGGCAAGAATGTCGTGGTGCTCGGCACTCAGTGGGGCGATGAAGGCAAGGGCAAGGTAGTTGACCTGCTAACCAATTCCGTCGCTGCTGTGGTGCGTTATCAGGGCGGCCACAATGCTGGACACACGCTGGTGATCGATGGCAAGAAAACCATCCTGCGTTTGATTCCGTCAGGTATCCTGCATGACAACGTGAGCTGCATCATCGGTAACGGGGTAGTGCTCTCACCCGAAGCGCTGCTTAGCGAAATGAAAGAGCTTGAAGATAGCGGCGTTCCGGTACGCGAGCGGCTGCGTCTTTCGCTATCGTGCCCGCTGATCCTGCCTTACCACATTGCGCTGGACCAGGCGCGTGAGAAGGCGCGCGGTGTCGCCAAGATCGGTACCACCGGGCGCGGTATCGGTCCTGCCTATGAGGACAAGGTGGCGCGGCGCGGCCTGCGCCTCGGCGACATGCTGCATCGCGAACGCTTCGCCAGCAAACTGGGCGAAGTGCTCGACTACCACAACTTCGTGCTGACCCATTATCACAACGAGCCAGCCGTCGATTTCCAGAAAGTGCTCGATGAAGCCATGGCGATGGCGGAAGAGCTCAAGCCGATGATGTGCGACACCGTTAGTGCGGTGCATCAGCTGCGCGCCGAAGGTAAAAACATTCTGTTTGAAGGCGCTCAAGGCTCGCTGCTCGATATCGACCACGGTACCTACCCCTACGTCACCAGTTCCAATACCACTGCCGGCGGTGTTGCAACCGGGTCTGGCGTTGGTCCGCTGTACCTTGATTACGTGCTGGGTATCACCAAAGCCTACACCACCCGAGTGGGCTCAGGGCCATTTCCCACCGAGCTGTTTGATGACTTTGGTCGTCACCTCGCCGAAAAAGGCCACGAGTTCGGCTCCAACACCGGACGCGCGCGCCGCTGCGGCTGGTTCGACGCCGTTGCGCTGCGCCACTCAGTGCTGGTCAACTCGATTTCAGGGCTGTGCCTGACCAAACTCGACGTGCTCGACGGGCTCGAAAACATTCGCGTCTGCGTCGGCTACCGCTCGAAAGACGGCAACCTTCTCGATAGCCCCATCGATGCGGAAGGTTACGAAGCGGTCGAACCGGTTTACACCGACCTGCCCGGCTGGCGTGAATCCACCATCGGTGCCAAAAGCATCGATGACCTGCCCGCCAACGCCCGTGGCTATATCAACTTCCTCGAGAAGGAAGTCGGCGTACCCATCGCCATCATCTCCACCGGCCCCGACCGCTCCGAAACCATCGTACTCGAGAATTTGTTTGCCGAGTAAGGCTGGGTAAGAGTAGAGAAGAAAGGGCGCCGATAAGGCGCCCTTTTTCGTAGGAGGCTATACAGGGGGCTGATTCTGGAGCCTGGGTGGGCTTCAACGTTAGCGTCTTGATCTGCTGGCTGATTCTAGAGCCTGTGCGCTACTTCATTGTCGGTGCTTCTACCGAATGGCTGATTCGGAAGCCTGCGCAGCTCTTCACTGTCGGCGTCTTTTCAAACCTAACCTTTATTCTGAATGCGAGAGGAACCTTGTCCCTCTCGCGCTCTCCCGCTCGTGGAAGCGCCCCGAATGTGATGTCGCTGTGCACGCACAGCGCAC
>NZ_JBPCZK010000015.1:0-48459 GCF_051251145.1 Carnimonas bestiolae
TTACGCCCAGTAATTCCGATTAACGCTTGCACCCTCCGTATTACCGCGGCTGCTGGCACGGAGTTAGCCGGTGCTTCTTCTGCGAGTAACGTCCTTCATGGAAGGTATTAATCTCCATGACTTCCTCCTCGCTGAAAGTGCTTTACAACCCGAAAGCCTTCTTCACACACGCGGCATGGCTGGATCAGGGTTGCCCCCATTGTCCAATATTCCCCACTGCTGCCTCCCGTAGGAGTCTGGGCCGTGTCTCAGTCCCAGTGTGGCTGATCATCCTCTCAGACCAGCTACGGATCGTTGCCTTGGTAGGCCTTTACCCCACCAACTAGCTAATCCGACATGGGCTCATCCGATAGCGAAAGGTCCGAAGATCCCCTCCTTTCTCCCGTAGGACGTATGCGGTATTAGCGTGCGTTTCCACACGTTATCCCCCACTACCGGGCAGATTCCCATGCATTACTCACCCGTCCGCCGCTCGACGCCTGGAAGCAAGCTTCCATCGTTTCCGCTCGACTTGCATGTGTTAGGCCTGCCGCCAGCGTTCAATCTGAGCCATGATCAAACTCTTCAGTTAAATACTGCTAACAAAGCCGAAGCTTCGTTTAATTTGGCTCGAGAATTGACTGCTAAAAGTTCTGCATAATATGAATTATGACAGTGCTAGAGCACTACAATCTCGATTATCTTAAGCTCACCGACTTTAAAAGCCTGCTCTTGCGAGCGTGGTGAGTGACGTTGCCGTCCGAATCGAAACGAGCGCCCACACAAATTGTCTGATCGATTTGTTAAAGAGCGTCGAACTGAAGCGCTAAACCGTGCCCCGTTCGAGTGGAGATGCATCTTACCTGAACACGAGATTGTGTCAACATTTTTCTCAACGGTAACCGTATGAATTTCATTCGCTTACCCAAAAGATTGACCACCGTGCTAAAAACACTACCCCACGAACATTTACCGAAGCCCATCGTCGCGGCAACTGTAACCGTGATTCACTGATGATGATCATCCAGCGCTACTGCATAGCGCTCCGAAACATTTTGTCGCGAAGCCACTACGTGACGCCTCATTAGCATTTCGGCCAGCTCCTCGTCGCCCGCCTCGATGGCGTCGACGATTCGATAATGCTCAAGATAGGCACGCTGCGGGCGTGCTCCAGCGGCGCTGAATTGGGTGCGATAAAGGCGTACCAGGTAATACAGATCGTCACATAGCGTGGTGAACAGCATACGATTGTGGCTACCTTGAGCAATCAAGTAGTGGAAATCGAGATCACCTTCACGCTGAAAATACGCTTCTTCCGATGGCATGCCTTGCTGGCGTTCATGCAGCGCCAAAACATCGCGCAGCTTTTTTATCTCTTCGTCGGTCATGTTACGCGCAGCCAAACGCGCAGCCATACTTTCGAGCGCTTCGCGCAAATCGAATAGCTCGAGCAGTTCGCGCATGGATAACTGCACAACCCGAGCCCCCACGTGCGGTACCCGCTCGATAAGCCGATATGCCTCAAGCCGGCGCATTGCTTCTCGCAACGGCCCTCTCGAAATACCGTACGCCTGCGCCAAACCTGGCTCGGTGATTTTAGTGCCGGAAGGAATTTCTCCGCGAACAATCGCTTCCTGGAGCTGCTGGAACACGCGCTCCGCGAGCGTTCGCACCTCGCCTCCCGCTTCTGTCAATTCATTCATCACGAACCTATATGGGAACAGCCGTTGCAATAATTTTGCAACTTACCTTAATAACACCGACAACGCACCCGGTGTTACCGGTTACTCCATTCGATCGATAAGCCGAGCGATATGAGTAGGTTTCTGGAAAGGCAACGAGTGATCGGTGCCGCTCAATTGCACGGTACGCCAGCTTGGCTGAGTGCGCGCCAGTTGCTGATGATAATCGCGCAGCGTGTGCGGACTGTTGCCACCAACAATCGACACGACTCGTCGCTGAGCAGCTAGCACCGAAGCCCTATCCAGGGACATGATAGCTTCAGTAACGCAATCGAGCGCATTGGCGAATCCTAGCGGACGCTGCGCCAATCTCGCGGTGATGATCTTCTCGACACGCGGATTGCGCGAACGATGTGGCGCAATCAGGGCCAGAAAGCGATCGATACCTTGCTCCCCCAGCGATTCTCTGATCGCTTGGGCGGCTTCTTGATAGCCAGCGCGCATGGCGCGCATTTCTTCGAGATTAGCGCGTTCCAATAGCCCAGGCTCGAGCAAGGTGACATCTGCAATACGGCTGCCCAAGCGCTGCTTGAGCAGCATCGTCATTAAGCCGCCGAAGGAATATCCCGCAACATCGAACTGCTCAAAGCCTTGTGAATCCACCAACGCCACAAGATCATCAATGATCTGATCAGCGCTAAACGATGCTTCATCACCGCTTAACGACTCAGTGCGACCCGCTCCGCGCAAATCGGGAATCACTATAGCGCTGCGCGGCCGCAGCTGCTGCACCACGCCCTTCCAGGTCAGCCCACCGGCAACGCCGGCGCCGTGCAGCAGCAGTAGCGGACGAACCTCTGCCGAGCTGGATAAGCGCCGCCAGAAAATCCGTTGATCGCTGACCGCGAGCGTTCCCTCGCGCAGGGTGTAACAAGAAGCCATCAAAATCTCCCAATATTGTGGCAAAGTATTATCCCTACCTTGTCTGGCCGTCTCAATCGCCCTAACGTAGCCTCCTTATTTGCCATTGAACTTGTGGATTACCATGGCCGCTGCCGCTTATCGCATTACCTCTATCGCTACACCGCTTGACTATTCGCCAACGCCCATTCACTACTTCAGCGCACTGAAACATCTAACAGGAGCCGTGCTACTCGACAGCGGCGCTCCCTCCGACATCGCCGGTCGTTTCGATATCATCTCGGCCATGCCCCTGGCGACGCTGACCACCAATGCGCATGGACAGGCTCACTGCGACAGCCACGCCTCACTTTCCCAGTATCCCATTGCTGCGCAGCGTGAACTGCTTGGACTGCTTGAATGCGATCGCGAACAGGTGCCCGAACACCTGCCCTTCGCCGCCGGATTGTTAGGCGCATGGAGTTACGATTTTGGTCGTTTGTTGGAGCAGCTAGCTGTTTCGCAGAACGAAGGTGATCCGATCGCTTGGTGTGGGCTATACGACTGGGCCTTGGTTCAGGACCATCATCTTCAGCAAAGCTGGCTAATCGCCACCCCCGAGCGTCGTGATCAGGTGGTGGCGCTACTCGAAAGCGCTCATGAGAATACAGATGCCCCCTTTGCATTGACGTCTTCTTTCGAACCGCTGATATCGCGCGCTCAATATGACGCCGCCTTCGCTCAGGTGAAGCACTATATCGACGCCGGGGACTGTTATCAGATCAATCTCACCCAAGCGTTCAGTGCCCGCTATCAGGGGGACGAATGGTCCGCCTATCAGCGCCTGCGCGCGGCCACCCCTTCTCCGTTCAGTGCCATGATGAAAATTGGCGACACCTGGCTGCTGTCGGTGTCACCTGAGCGATTTATCCGCGTAACCGACCATGATGTGATTGCTCAGCCCATTAAGGGCACTCGTAAACGCGGCAGCACGCTGGAAGAGGATCAGCGATTGGCAGCGGAGCTGGAGAACAGCCTTAAGGACCGCGCCGAGAATGTGATGATTGTCGATCTACTGCGCAATGATTTGGGGCGCGCTTGCGCTATCGGTAGCGTGAAGGTGCCAATGCTCGCTGAGCGGATTGGCTATGCCAACGTGCATCATTTGGTCAGCACGGTAAGCGGCCGGCTGGCCGCTCATCGCGATGTGCACGACTTGCTGGCAGCTTCGCTTCCGGGCGGTTCGATTACCGGCGCGCCCAAGCACCGCGCCATGGAAATTATTGATGAGCTGGAAGCAGCGGCGCGCGGCTATTATTGCGGCAGCATTGGCTATATCGACAGTCGCGGCAACATGGACACATCGATTGCCATACGTACCGCTCAAACCAGCGCGGGTAGGATTACGCTATGGGGCGGCGGCGGCATTGTCGCTGATTCCGCTGGCGAGGATGAGTACCTGGAAAGCGTCGCCAAGATAAACAGCTTGATGCAGGCGCTAACGGATCAACCTGCCACGGCGTTGTGTTAAGTGCCACGACTTATATATAAGCAGGGAATTTAACGTTATTACGCGTTGGAGCCACATTTTGGTAGGGTGACGGAATTGAAGTGCTGCACGTGATGCGGCTCGCCCTTTTGTGGAGAAATTGGTATGACCGACAAAACATCCCTGGACCTCGATTCAGTCAACCGCGAGATCGGACACAGTGCCGAAGAGCTGGTGCGCTGGGCGCTATCACTCGACAAGAAAGCCATTTGCACGACCAACTTTCGCCCGTTCGAAGCCGTTATCCTGCACATGGTCACCCAGGTTCAGCCTGATATTCCGATTGTCTGGATGGATAACGGCTATAACACCGAGGCGACGTATCGCTTTGTGGAGGAGGTCAGAAAGCGCCTTGACCTGAATCTGATCACTTATCTTCCCAAGCGTACCCGCGCTCACCGGGAAGCGGTCGATGGACCGACGCCCGCGCTGGACGATCCACGCCACCAAGCCTTTACCGAAGAAGTGAAGCTGGAGCCGTTTTCCAGAGCCTTGCGAGAAACCAACCCTGGCGTTTGGTTCACTGCCCTGCGAGCAAGTGATACTGCGGTACGTGCTTCCATGCAGCCGGTCAGTATCAACCAGGATGGGCTGATCAAGGTGGCTCCCCTGCTCCACTGGTCTTCCAAGGATTTGTACGAATACCTGCAGGCCCACGACCTTCCCAACGAGTTCGACTATGTCGATCCCACCAAGGGTGAGGATAACCGCGAATGCGGGCTGCACTTGCAGCACTGATATCAGCATCACAGGTGCTGTTGCAGAAGCGGTTTCCACTGAACGCCCAATAAAAAACCCCAGCATCAACCAGATGCTGGGGTTTTTGCTGCGTTAGCGCTTGCCGCTACTCGTCCATGAACGACCGCAGCGATTCTGACCGAGACGGATGGCGCAACTTGCGCAGCGCCTTGGCTTCGATCTGGCGAATACGCTCACGCGTTACGTCGAACTGCTTACCCACTTCTTCCAGGGTGTGATCGGTATTCATGTCGATACCGAAACGCATGCGCAGCACCTTCGCTTCACGAGCGGTCAGCCCACCCAGTACGTTGCGCGTTGCTTCGATCAACCCCTCTCCGGTAGCGGAGTCGATGGGCGAGATCATGGCGCCGTCCTCGATGAAGTCTCCCAGATGAGAGTCGTCGTCGTCGCCAATGGGCGTCTCCATGGAGATCGGCTCTTTAGCGATTTTCAGCACCTTGCGCACTTTCTCTTCCGGCATTTCAAGGCGCTCGCCGAGCTCCTCAGGCGTGGGCTCACGGCCCATTTCCTGAAGCATCTGACGCGACACGCGATTGAGCTTGTTAATGGTCTCAATCATGTGCACCGGAATACGGATGGTGCGCGCCTGGTCCGCAATCGAACGCGTGATGGCCTGACGAATCCACCAGGTTGCGTAAGTCGAGAACTTGTAGCCACGGCGGTACTCGAACTTGTCGACCGCTTTCATCAGTCCGATGTTGCCTTCCTGAATCAGATCGAGGAACTGCAAACCACGGTTGGTATATTTCTTCGCGATAGAAATAACCAAACGCAGGTTAGCTTCCACCATCTCTTTCTTGGCACGGCGAGCCTTCGCTTCACCGATGGAAAGACGACGGTTGATCTCTTTCAGCTCAGCAACCGAAAGACTGACCTCTTCCTGCTCTTCAGCAATGCGACGCTGAGCACGCAGGATATCGGAGCGATAGCCTTCCAGCTCTTCAGCGTATTTGGGGTGCTTAGCGATGAATTCATCAAGCCACTGCTGATTGCTCTCGTTGGCCGGGAAAGACGAGATAAACGTCTTGCGTGGCACGCGCGCGCGCTTCACGAAGATTTGCATGATGCGTTTTTCGTTCGCACGAACCTGCTCGATGGTGATACGCACCTGCAGGATAAGGCGTTCGAAATGCTTGGGTACCAGCTTGATCGGCGAAAACAGCTCTGCAAGACGCTCCTGCGCAACAATGACATCGGGCGCACCGCGGCCATTTTTGGCGATCAGCTTCTTAACCAGTTCGTTCTGCTCACGAATCTGCTCGAAACGCACCTTGGCCAATTCGGGGTCCGGGCCGCCCTCATTGGTGTTGGAGCTGTCGTCTTCATCTTCGTCTTCTTCGTCATCATCGACGTCGGAGTCATCTTCGGATGCTTCCGCAGAAAGATCGATTTCTTCTTCGACCTCGGCAACACCGGGTACGCCTTCATCGGGATCGATGAATCCGCTGAAGAGGTCGGATAGACGACCACCCTCTTCGCCCTGAGTGCCATCGAACACCGTCAGGATGGTGTCAACTGCACCTGGCAGGAATGCCAGCGCTGACATGACCTCACGCGTACCTTCCTCGATACGCTTGGCGATTTCGATTTCGCCTTCGCGAGTCAGCAGCTCTACCGTTCCCATTTCACGCATGTACATACGCACGGGATCAGTAGTACGCCCTACTTCAGTTTCAACGGCTGCCAGCGCAGCGACCGCTTCTTCTGCAGCGCTTTCGTCGGTAGAGCTATCCGACATCATCAGATCGTCGGCATCGGGCGCCTCTTCAACGACATTGATACCCATGTCGTTGAACATGCTGATGATGTCTTCAACCTGATCTGGATCGGCAATATCTTCAGGAAGGTGATCGTTGACCTCGGCGTAGGTTAGGAAGCCTTGCTCCTTGCCACGAGCGATCAATTCCTTAAGACGCGACTGCGGTGTATTTCCAGCCATAGAAACCTGTCTCGACGAATTAAATGGATCATGCTGTCGTTAGCTACAAGATAGCGCCGTCTCACTAGAACGAAAGTGACAACATGTAATTCCTACTACTGCAAAGGCTCAGTCAGGCGAATTGCCATTGAAGGCAAGCGCCGGCGCTATAGTGATACGCCAAGAGCGTTTTGCAGCCTGTCATTTGCTGCCGTGAAGCACTGCCAAATCCAAAAACAAGGCAGGCCAAACGGCCAATGTTCAGCGGGTGGGCATCGAACTGTCTCTGCCAATACCCGCTGCGTTTAACCTGTTGTTTCACAAATGGGGCGCCACGCCAGGGATTTCAACCCTAGGGTCGCTATCAGCGCCTGCCGAGCTCCTCAATGAGCGCCAGCAGGCGATGTTGTTGAGTGGCCGTCAGTTTCTGCCCCGACCGACTGACCGCCAGTAATTGCTGGTACTCTTCTTCTGGCGATAGCCGCTGGCGCTGCTTGTAAAGCATATCGATCAAAGCACGCAGCTCGGCCGCCTGATCCTCCCGAGCCATGTCAGGCGCTCGTTTCAGCAGCGTAATCAGACGCGCCCCTTGCTCGGTGCCATGAAAATGCGCGAGCAGTACCTGGGAAGAGCGATACCCTCCCGCTTTGAGCAGTCGCGCTACTTCTATAAACAGTAGTCCATCTTCGGACTCAGGGCACCAATCGTTTTGCTCCGGGAGATCGCTTGATAGCCCCGGATTATGTACCAATAAATGCAGCGCCCGCGTAATGGGCGCTGACCCTATATGTACCTTGGCGGTGCGCCCTGCAGTGGCGAACCGCCCGACACCGGCACTAGTCTCGCCGGTATCGCTGGCCGCCGCATTGTCTTGCGGCTGAGCTGCCTGAGAAGCGGGAGCGACAAACTGTTCAAGCCGCGACACACTGATACCGCTGCGCGTCGAGAGCTCCTCCATTAACAGTGAATGAAGCACGCCCTGCGGCAGCAACCGCAGCTTCTCGAGCACATGTGCCACGAAGCGCTCGCGTCCTTCAACGCGCTTGAGGTCAAGACCTTCACGCGCTTGATCGAACAAGAACTCTGACAACGGACTGGCGCATTCGATTCGTGCCTGAAAGGCTTCTCTGCCCTCCTGACGCACCAGAGAGTCAGGATCTTCTCCTTCAGGCAAGAACAAAAACCGCGCCTGGCGCCCGTCAATCATCGACGGCAGCGCTACCTCGAGTGCCCGCTTAGCCGCGCGACGCCCTGCACCATCGCCATCGAAACAGAACACCACCTCGTCAACCACACGGTATAGGCGAGTCAGGTGTTCTTCAGTAATGGCGGTGCCCAGCGTTGCCACTGCGTTGTGGATGCCGTGCTGCGCCAGCGCCACGACATCCATATAACCTTCTACTACCACCAGCCGCGCGATATTGCTCTTTTGCTGACGCGCTTCATAAAGGCCATACAGCTCACGACCTTTATGGAATACCGGCGTTTCGGGCGAGTTCAGGTATTTGGGCTTGGCGTCACCCAACACACGACCGCCGAACCCGAGCGTTCTTCCCTTCCAGTCGCGAATGGGGAAGATGACGCGGTTGCGAAACAGATCCCAGGTGCGCGAATCATCCTCACGCTGGCGTAGCAGGCCGTACTCCACCTGCACGTTTTCAGCCACTGAGTGACCGTTAAGGTATTGCTTCAGGCCATCCCAGCTATCAGGCGCAAATCCGATCGCAAACGCGTCGATGATATCGCTGTTCAGCCCGCGGCCATCGAGATAGCGACGCGCCTCGGCAGCGTGCTGCTCGGTTAGCTGCTGCCGGAACCAATCGGATGCCAGCTCCAGCAAATTAACGCCGGCATCACGCTTGCGACGCTGCTCGGCGAGCTTCTCCTTTTGCGCGGCGGGAAGATGGTCGTCTTCACGCTCGACCTCCATGCCCTGACGCTGCGCCAATTGCTCGACCGCCTCAGGAAAGCTCAGGCGGTCGTATTCCATCAAAAAGCGCAGTGCGTTGCCATGGGCTCCGCAGCCGAAACAGTGGTAAAACTGTTTTTCCCGACTAACGGTAAAGGAAGGCGATTTTTCATCGTGAAATGGGCACAGCCCGGAGAGGTTGCGCCCCGCTTTCTTGAGCACCACTCGCTCACCCACCAGTTCGCCAATATCGACCCGTGCGAGCAAATCATCGATAAAGCGCTGAGAGATGGGTCCAGCCACGATAATCTCCGCCAGAAATAGTTACGACCAGCAGTGAAGGAAAAGCAGGCCCGTGATGCACATCCAACAGATGAAAGGATTCGCATCACCGACCATAGAATACGAACGGCCGCCGGAATGGCGGCCGATCAACCCTCTAGAAGCGGCGGGCTACCGCTTCGGGTACGCAGTATCGATCAGAGATCAATACAGACGTTCGAAACGCTTACGTTCACGCTGAAGTTTCTTGGCATGACGTTTCACAGCTGCTGCTGCTTTACGCTTACGCTCAGTTGTCGGTTTTTCATAGTGTTCACGGCGACGGACTTCAGAAAGAACGCCCGCTTTTTCGCAGGAACGCTTGAAACGACGGAGAGCGACATCGAACGGCTCGTTGTCACGTACTTTGACGGAAGGCATTAAGCGATCACCACCTTAAGGGTAAGTCGATTTATGATAAATCGCGCCCCAGGTATTCACCTGCCCGGAGAGCGGCCCAGTTAAGAGACACGGCATTCTACAGCCAGTCAATTTCATTTGCAATCCAAACGCCGAGACGCGCTAACGAGCATAACAGCGCCTGAAAGCACGCGGTAACGGCGCGTTTATCACGGCGCCTTGCAACCAAGGGAAGACGCTGCCCGCGAAAACAATTAGAATCTGCGCCCTGATTCCGCCCCTTTCTGCGGTGGCAACGCTATTTTTGATGAGCAACGGAGACGCCGATGCGTGTACTGGGCATCGAAACATCCTGCGATGAAACCGGTATTGCGCTCTACGATACCGAAAAAGGCCTGTGCGCAGATGCACTGTTCAGCCAAATCGACATGCATGCCGATTATGGCGGCGTGGTGCCAGAACTGGCCTCGCGCGACCATATTCGTCGAGTACTGCCGCTAATAGAGAAGGTGCTGGCCGACGCCCAGCTAAAGCGCAATCAACTCGATGCCATCTGCTACACCGCAGGTCCCGGCCTGGTTGGTGCGCTGATGGTAGGTGCCTGCACCGCGCATGGCCTCGCTCACGCTCTTAACGTGCCGGTACTGGGAGTTCACCACATGGAGGGCCATTTGCTGGCGCCCATGCTGGAAGAGAACCCACCTGCCTATCCTTTCGTTGCGCTGCTGGTATCGGGCGGCCACACTCAGTTGGTCGACGTGGCAGGACATGGCGATTATCGCTTACTCGGCGAATCCATCGACGATGCAGCTGGAGAAGCCTTCGACAAGGTAGCCAAGATGCTAGGGCTCGCCTACCCGGGCGGGCCGTCCGTTTCACGTCTCGCCGAGCAAGGCGACCCTAAGGCACTGCGCTTTCCGCGCCCGATGACCGACCGCCCCGGGCTGGATTTCAGCTTCTCAGGGCTGAAAACGCACACTCTCACCAGTTTGCGCCAGTTAAATGCTGATAACGCACTCAGCGAGCAGCACAAGGCTAACGTTGCCCGCGCGTTCGAAGAAGCCGTTATCGATACCATTGTTATCAAATGCCGCCGCGCCCTCGAGCAGACCGGCCGCGATCGACTGGTAGTGGCCGGTGGTGTTAGTGCCAATCAGCGCTTGCGCGCCCAGCTGGAACCCGCGCTACGCCAGAAGCGCCCGGCTGCCGAGGTATTTTACCCCGGCGCGCGTTTCTGCACCGACAATGGTGCCATGATTGCCTACGCTGGCGCGCTGCGTTTGCAAGCAGGAGAGCAAGATGCCAACGGTCCACTGGTAACCGCGCGCTGGCCGCTCGCTGAATTATCCCCTACCGCTACTGAAGCCTCGGAGCATCACGCAAATGGCTAGTATCTTGATTGAAGGATTAACATTCGACGCTGTTATTGGCGTGCATGAATGGGAAAAGAAGATATATCAGAAGCTGCGTGTTGATATAGAGATGGAATGGGATATTAGCGCTGCTGCAGCTACCGATGATCTTACCCACACGATCGATTACGCCGCGGTATCCAGCCGAATCATCGCCTGCGCTAACGAGCAACCGCTTGAATTAATTGAAGCCATGGCGGAAAAGATTGCCGACGTGGTTAGCCACGAATTTGGCGTTAGCAAGCTGCGGCTTACCTTGCGCAAACCTGCTGCGGTACCTGCCGCCGATGCAGTAGGCGTACGAATTCAGCGAGGCGAGTGGTAATCAATGACAGCGGGAAGGCGCAGAGTTCTACTCGGCATCGGCAGTAATCTTCAGCGTGAATACCATATTGCGCTGGCGCTGGATGCGCTGGCTCACACATATGGCGAACTCGATATCTCGCGCGTGTTTGAGAGTGAGCCGGTTGGCGTTGAAGGCGCCAATAACTTTTACAATTTGGTGGTCGGCTTTTACAGCGATATCGAGGTTGCGGCGCTATCGCAATGGGCCAAGCAATTGGAAGTTGCCACCGGACGACGCCCCGAAGACGGTCGCGCGGCCCCCAAGCACCTGGATATCGATCTACTCTGTGTTGGCGATTTACACGGCGTAGTGAGCGGCATCACGCTGCCACGCGATGAAATTCTAACCAGTGCCTTCGTGCTACGCCCGTTGGCAGAATCCTTCGGCAGCGAACTACACCCCGTATCAGGGTTGAGCTACGCCGAGTTGTGGCGCAGCTTTCAAGCTGCCCAGCAGCTGTGGCCGATACACTTCGATTGGAAAGGCATCGCCATCTCACGTCCCGACGCGCCGTCAACAGACAAACGCCACTCGTAATGACCGCTTCAGCGTAGCGAACGCTGGGACATAGCATCAGCGATCGCTGAATGAAGCGCAGCAAGAGGCGAGCAACTTCCTCTCTACCACGCGCTTACGCCTCACCCGCCAACACCGCCCGCCGAGCATGGGAAAGATACTCGCCAACTTGCTTGCCTTTGATACCCTGCTCTACCCACTTACGCGGTGTTAGCGCACGCGCGCGCTCGAGTCGCGCGCCAAGGGTGTGGGTATCGAGTAATGGTGTAAACACCTTAAGCAGCGGCAGCAGCGTGTTCCAGCGCTCAGGCTTGCGCCAAATATCCACGCTATTGCACCACTCCAACAATCGATCGGCATCCCACTCCGGGCTCTTCAGGCACGCTACCGATAGCGCCAGCAGCCGCGCTAAATCTCTCGCTTCGTTGGGCAGTTTGAGGCGCTCCGCCAGCGCACTGCGCTGCTCATCGGCAAGCGGCAGCACCAGTGCCGCCCAGCGAGCAACATTACCGTCTATTCCCGCCTGCACCGCCTGAGCGAGTGCCGTTAGGCAACTGTCGAAGCCGTGTTCGTTTGCCAATTCGCTAAACCACGCCGCCAATCCATCGACGTCGCGTAGCACGTTGAAGTAGCGGCCGGGCTGCTGCTCTGAGAGGGCCTTGAAGGTTTCCTGCTGTACGCGCTCAGCCGCGAGTTCACTTAGCTCGCCGGCGTGTGCCAGCTGTTGGCAAAGCGTCAGCGTTGATGTTGCTGGGCAAAAACCAAGATGCGCATAGCGCGCGGCAAAACGCGCCAGCCGCAGCACGCGCAGCGGGTCCTCGACAAACGCCGGCCCCACATGGCGAAGCCGACGCGCCTTGATATCCTCCGCCCCGCCAAATGGATCGACCAAGCTGCCATCAAGACGTTCGGCAATGGCATTGATGGTCAGGTCGCGACGCTCAAGATCCTGCGTCAGCGTTACCTGAGGCGATGCGTACACCTCGAACCCGTTATAGCCGCGCCCCGTTTTACGCTCGGTTCTGGCGAGCGCATATTCTTCATTCGAATTGGGATGCAGAAATACTGGGAAGTCGCGCCCCACCTGAATAAAGCCACGTGCCAGCATCTCGTCAACGCTGCTGCCCACCACCACCCAATCATGATCGCTGTAGGGGTATTCGAGCAGACGATCGCGTACCGCGCCGCCCACCAGATACACCTCCAGTCCATCCAGGACGCTGCTGGCGCTCACTGGCTAACCCAATCGGAATGGCGCTGCTGCCATTCGGTAAAACCGCCATCAAGGCTGTAGACATCGCTAAAGCCCTGCTCGGCCAACCAGCCCGCGGCGCCCTGACTGGAGTGCCCGTGATAGCAGACTACCACCAGCGGCTGCTGAGTTGGTGCATTTTCAAGAAAGTGCGTCAACGACACATTATCGAGATGAGTAGCGCCAACGACATGGGCATCGGCGAAGCTGACTGGATCACGAATATCGACCACCGTTACGAGTTTTTCGCTACGCAACCAATCCGCCAGGGTATCGGTATCGAGGTGCTTGAAGGACATGGCAACTCCTTGTTTAGCATCGAGAATGGAGGGTGAGCCGATGACTTGCGCCGCCGCTCACGTTCGGCTGTTGGACGCCACGCTAATCCGCTCACCGCTTTCCAGCGCCATGGCGGTGAGCGCACCGCCCCATGCACAGCCGGTATCCAGCGCCTGACAGGCAATCTGAGCATCGGGGGTACGCCCTTCCAGCGCTGCCCAATGGCCGAACAGCAGTTGCAGGGAGTCGCTGCGCGGATACTGGAACCACGGCATGAAACCGCGTGGCGCAGATCGAGGCCCCAGTTTGGCGGAAAAATCCAGACGCCCAGAAGCATCGATAAAGCGCATCCGCGAGAACACGTTAAGAATCGCACGCAGCCTATCCCAGCCGCGCAGCGATTCATCAAAACGGTCGGGCGAGTTGCCGTAAAGATGCTGCATCAGCAGTTGCCACTCATCGCCCCTTAACACCGCTTCCGCCTCACTCGCATAGCGCTGCGCGTCAGCTAACGACCACTGCGGCGCTATTCCCGCGTGTACCATGCATACAGCGTTATCCGGTGAAGCGACCAGCAGCGGCCGCTGACGCAGCCACTCAACCAATTCGGCCGCATCAGGCGCATCGAGAATAGGCGCAATGGTGTCATTGCGTTTGGCTTTCTGCGCGCCTGCCGCAACCGCCAGAAAGTGCAGATCGTGGTTGCCCAACACCATTGTCGCATTCAGCGAACGCGCTAGACGCAGCGCCCCCAGCGAGCGCGGGCCGCGGTTTATCAAATCGCCCACCAGCCATAGCTGATCGTTGGCGGAATCGAAGCGCACCTTCTCCAGAAGAGCTTCCAATTCATCAGCGCAGCCATGTACGTCACCCACTACCCAGGTGGTCATTGCGCCTCCTGCTGCTCGCTGTAGCGATTGGTGATACGCACGAATTCTTCCAGAGTTACCGTTTCAGGGCGGCGTGCCGGGTCTATATCCAGCGCGCTCAAGGTTTCGCCATCGACCCATCCCTTGAGCGTATTGCGCAGGGTTTTTCGACGCTGAGAGAATGCCTGACGCACCACCGCGGCCAGCGCATCCAGATCGTTGGCCTTGAACTCAGGGTCGCGCCGTGGCGTCAATCGCACAATCATGGAGTCTACTTTGGGGCGCGGTACGAAGGCTTCGGGCGGCACTACAAACAGGCTCTCAACGCGACAATGGTACTGCGCCATTACCGAAAGACGCCCCCAGTCGCCGGTGCCCGGGCGCGCAGCCAGGCGCTCGACCACTTCCTTTTGCAGCATGAAGTGCATATCGCTAATGGTGTCGGCCCCAAACGACAGCAGTTTGAAGATCAACGGTGTCGAAATGTTATAAGGCAGGTTACCCACCACGCGCAGCGCCGGGCCGGTGCCTTTCAGCTCGTTAAAATCAAAATTCAACGCATCGGCCTGATGCACATGAAAGTCGGGATAGTTGAAAAACTGGGTACGCAGCCCCGGCACCAGATCGCGGTCCAGTTCGATGGCATCCAGCTGCCCAACAGCCTCGAGCAGTTGCTCGGTAATCGCCCCTTGCCCCGGACCAATCTCAACCAGACGATCCCCTTGCTTTGGCCGAATGGAGGAGACAATGCGAGCGATGATATTGCCATCGCGCAGAAAGTTTTGGCCGAACCGCTTACGCGCCCGGTGACCGCCGGTGGGCGATAATGCTTCGCCCTGAGTTGGCTTCGACATGCTGAATTCCACTAGCCTGAACGCGCGGCTTACGCCGCAAAAAAAGACACTCGCCATCGCTGCGAGTGTCCTTAGTGTACCTGA
The DNA here is from genome assembly GCF_051251145.1 of Carnimonas bestiolae. Taxonomy (NCBI): domain Bacteria; kingdom Pseudomonadati; phylum Pseudomonadota; class Gammaproteobacteria; order Oceanospirillales; family Halomonadaceae; genus Carnimonas; species Carnimonas bestiolae. Next base: position 14,993 of record NZ_JBPCZK010000015.1, read on the forward strand.
TCACTGCGACAGCGCCCATGCACGAGCAGCGCTGCCGGATATGGCGCTGATAACGCTTACTGCGGTTGCTGCTGCCCACCGCCGCCCATCGGCGCCATTGGCCCAATCCCTTTGTCATTGGGATACAGGCGATTATCGACGTAGGCTTCCGAGCGAATTTGCTGCAGCCAGGTTTGCAGTTCGTCCTGCGCCTTGCGCTGGAACAATGCGCGGCGCGCCTGCTCGCGCTGCTGATCGACAGTAACGTCTTTTTGGCGGCGTTCCTGAACTTCGATTATATGCCAGCCAAACTGCGTCTTAATCGGCTGGGATAGCTGCCCAATGGCACCACGATGCAGGTAGTCGTTGAACGGACCAACGGTATCGCCGTCGTTTACCCAATCCATTTGCCCGCCAGACAGCGCTGAACCGTGATCGTCGCTGTACTGCTTGGCGAGCTCGCTGAAGTCAGCACCGCCCTCAATCTTCTGGCGTAGCTCTTGCGCCAGTTGATGCGCTTGCTCGTCGGTACGAATCGGGTTGGGAGAAATCAGAATATGGCGCGCCTTGAACTGTTCAACCTTCACTGGCGCCTGCTGACCGCCGCGGCGATCAATCAACCGCACCAGATGGATGCCGCTGGCGCTGCGCACCGGCTGGCTAACGGTACCGACAGTAAGGTTGGGCACAACGCTTGAAAACAGCGTCGGCAGGTCCTGCTGCGAGCGCCAGCCCAAATCCGCGCTTTCAACCTGACTGGTCGACTGCTGGTCGCTGTCACCGTCGGTGGGATTGGCACTCGCGGCCGCCTGCTCGAAGCTTTCACCGTTCAGTACGCTATTACGCAGCTTGGAAGCACGCTGCTGCGCAGCGCGCACCTGTGCATCGGTCGCTTCATCGGGAAGCGGAATCAGCAGCTGAGCCACGTGGTACTGTACGCCCGTAGCGGCCGCCTGATTTTCGAGGAATTGATTGACCTCTTGATCGGAAACACGCACCTGGCCGCCCACGCTGCCCTGCTGTACCTGCGAAATGAGGATCTCGCGGCGAATCTGCTGGCGTACCTGATTATAGGAAAGCCCTTGGCGCTGCAGCGTTTTGACGAACTGATCAGAGCTCATGTGGTTGCGACTGGCCACTTCAGCCACCGCTTGATCGAGCTGCTGATCACTGACGCTCAAATTGGCGCGTTTGGCTAGCTGAAGCTGAATATGCTCGAGGATCAGACGATCAAGCACCTGCCGCTGCAGCACATCCTGCGGCGGAAGCTGACCACCTTCACTGCTGATCTGCTGGCGAATCTGCGCCATGCGCGCCTGCAGTTCGCTGGTCATGATGACGTCCTTGTTGACCACCGCCGCAATGCCTTCAAGCTTTTGCTCCGGCGCAGCGCCCCCTGACGGCTGATTGGCAGACGTCTGCTGGGCAAATACTGGCGCTGTTGCACCCAAGCTGATAACTACGCCCAGAGGTAGCAGCATCGCCCGCGTCGATACTGGAAGACGCAGCCCCGCAGCCTTATTGCCATTCTTCATTATACGAACCTTGAACTTGACCAAGTAGCTGTTGGCACCTCGCCTGCATCAGCGAAGGCGCCGGAGAATCGAACGGCGATGAACCGCCCCGTCGGATGCGCAAAGCATCCCGAATCACACGGCGCTTGTCCAGCCATAGCAACAAGCGCATAGGAAGTGACGGTTAGAAACGCGTGCGCTGATAACCTGGGACCGCATCCTGGAAATAAGGTTCTGGATCGGAACCCAGGCCACCCAGACCCTTGAAGATAAAGCGCAGGAAGACGCCGCTTTTCGAATCGTCGTCGTCGATGCGGTTCAGCGTATCGTTGTCGTCGATGTACTTACGCCACGCTACCTGCACTGCGTAGCAGCAATCGTTGAACTGGATACCGGCCAGTTTTTCCAGCGAACGGCTGTTGGTTTGGTCGTACAGATAGCGACCTACCAGCGACACCGATGGAGAAATGGCCCAAGAGCCGGACACGTCGAATTCGTTACGGTTGTAGCCGAGACGATCATCGCGGTCGCCAGAAGGATCGAAGCCTTCACGCTCCCAGCGGTTACCGAGATTGAACGCGTTGCCGTTATCAGCATTGTGATAATGGACGTACAGATCGTTGCGCTCAGCGTTGCCGCGTTCGGTGTCATAGAACATCGCGTAGCTGGCGCTCCAGTCACGGTTGATGTGCCAAGTGGCGCGCGCGATGGCCGGCGAATAATCACGGGTCAGATCGTAATTGTACTTGTCACGCGGCCCCTTACCGTTAGGACCAAAGTATTTCGACGGATCATCGTCGGTAACATGACGATTTTCGAAGTAGTAGCTCTGCCCCAAATCGAAGGTGAAGCGCTGGAAGCCAGTGTCATCGTCGAAGAAGCTGGAGCTAACGCCGTACGAAATCTTGTTCACGTCACCAATGCGGTCGATACCGTTGAAACGATACGGCGACCACAGATCCTCGAAGGAAGGCGAACGCAGCGCGGTATCGAATTCAGGCAGTTTGCTCTGGTCGCGATATGGCACGTAAGCGTAGTAGAGGCGCGGCGTTAGGGTCTGGCGATAAGCGTGTCCGAACATCGATGAATGACGCTCGAAAATCAGCCCCGAATCGACACTGAACACCGGCACGGTACGGTTGGGAGAAGAATCCCAATCACGGTTTTGCGGGCTTTTCCAGTCGACATCATATTGGGTCAGGTACATCTGAACGCGTGGCTCGAAGAAGCCCCAGGTGGGGTCGTTACGATAGCCAATAGCGGGCGCGACGTTGACACGTGCGCCGGTCACCTTCTGCGTCAGGTAATCCTTGCTGCCCGGCATGTCGTCGGTGCGCCAATGAACGTCGCGATTATAGTAATCGTGCGATTCATTACGGTAGAAGTAGGTCGCGTTGGAGTTGAACTCTTCATAGAAACCGTTTTCCTGCTGCCACAGCGCATTAGCGGTCAGCGACGGCAGCTCGTTGAACGGTTTGTCATCAGGATCGACCGGATCGTCCATCACCTGATAGCCACGCGCACGTGCCTGCAAGTGCCACACATCGCCCGCGTAATCGAGCATCGCGAGGCTTTGCAGGTTATCGCGGTTCTGCTCGTCGAAGGTATCACCGAAGTCGTCGAAGTACGAGCCGTCGCTGGCGCGCGAGTACTTCATACGATACGTCAATCGGTCAGTGAAGCTGCCATTGTGGTCGTAGTTGATAAACCAGCGATCGTCACCGTGGTGCTCTGGGTCGTTGCCACTACTATGACCGCCATCGTTCGGCAGGTAGTTGCCCTCGAGAATGCCCGCGTTGCGCTCCCCTCGGTAACGGAACTGCCCACCCAGCATCAGACCACGATCAGACATATAGCGCGGCGTGACGGTGGCGTCATAGTTCGGCGCCAGGTTCAGATAGATGGGCTGGGTGTAATCGAACCCGTTACGGCTACTGACCCCAATAGTGGGATATAGAAGCCCGGTCAGACGTCGATCGTCGATCGGAAAGCGCATCCACGGCCAATAGAATACCGGCACATCATGGATGCGAAACTTGGTATTGGTCGAGGTGCCATAGCCTTCCGCGCGATTGATGACGATCTTGTCGCCCTGAATCTTCCACAGGGTGCTGTCGGGATCACAACTGGTGAAGGTGGCGTTACGCATCATGTAACGGCCATCGTCGAGACGCTCGAGGCGGTCAGCATCGCCGCGCGCGTGGGACGAGTGAAACACGTAGTGCGCTTGTTCGACGTCGGCGGCATCGCTATTGACCGCTGCGCTGCCGGTGGTACCGCGCACCAAAACATTGGGCTGGCGGTAGGTAACGGGGCCGGTCAGATTTACCCGCGAGCGATCTTCATCCAGCGTCGCTTTACCCGCCTGCAGCTGCTGATCCTGCTGGCGTACAATAACGTTGCCGCTAAGCGTGGTAACACCGGAATCGCTATAGCCGGCATCGTCTGACTGAGAGTTAAGCTTGCCCTGCCCGGGACGAGAAATCGAATAGCTGGGCGCGAGATAATAACCACTGCATAGCTCGCCTTCAGGACGGTTATCGCCCCATGAGTGCCAATCGAGCTGAGAGGCCGGTAACGAGGAAGGAAGCGGTGCTGCAAAGGTGAACGCGGGCAACAGCGATGAAAATACGCCCGTAAGAGCACTCGCCGTCCAGAAAAGGCGCTGAGCCATGGTGCTTGGTGTCCTTGCTTCTTGAAAATATCGCGCGATGGCCGCAACGGCATCATCGCTTGACGTATACGAAGGGCGCGTTCATGGTGCCTTCGGCACAGCACGCGGCCATTATATTATGTGTTGGGTGCTAGCATGCGGGGTGGAGGGTAGAGCGTCAACCACGACCGCGCTGCGACATGCTATTTTTGTCCTTTATTACTCAGGAGAGTCAATGAGCGACCGGTTCAAGGCGTTAACACAATGGATTGCGCAGCGTCATGCGCTAGACGAGCAGCAGTGCTCGCTTACGGCAGTCGCTGATGACGCCAGTTTTCGTCGCTACTATCGACTCACCCTCGACAATGGTAGCCGCATCATAATGGATGCGCCTCCTGAAAAGGAGCCCTCGCGCAGTTTTGTCGATATCGCATTGGCATGGGGAAAGCAGCAATTGCCGGTTCCGGCGCTGTATGCCGCTGATTTATCGCGTGGCTTCATCGAGCTGGAAGATTTGGGCGGCACCCTACTGACGGATCACCTGACGCCACTTGATAAGGCGCAGCGTATTAAATGGCTAGAGCGCGCGATGACACTTTCCGCACGCATCGCCGCACAGCCCGCTCAGGCGCTGCCGCCGTACAACACCCAACGACTTGGCATGGAGCTTGATCTGTTTCCGCAGTGGGCGCTTGAACGCTGGCTTGGCATCGCCGCCCCGCCCCAGTGGCAGCAACAGCGCGATACGCTAATCCACCAGGTACTTAGCCAGCCGCAGGTAACGACCCATCGTGACTTTCACTGCGGCAATCTGATGGTGGATGCTCAGCAGCGGCTTCGCGTAATTGATTTTCAAGGCGCCTGGCACGGCGCCATTGGCTATGATCCCGGTTCCTTGCTGCGCGATCGAAACGCGCCGTGGGACGACGAGATCCAGCGCCACGTATTCCAGCACCACCACCAGGCGGCACTTGCCGCGGGCATCACCCAGCAACACTCGCTTGAGCAGTATCTCAGTTGGATAGATGAAGCCAGCGCCCAGCGCTCGTTGAAAGTGCTGGGGCTTTTTTGTCGCTTGGCGCAGCGCGATGGTAAACCACGCTACCTGCTTAACTACGAACACTTCTTCCTTGCTCATCTGAAGCAAGCGCTAAGCGCCATGGTAGCGCGCGGCGACGCCAACGCGACCCTTTGGGAAGGACTGCTTGCGTGGCTGGAAAGTGAGTTTGAACCCGCGTTAATCGACGCGCTCGCAAGACTGAAGGAACAGCAGCAATGAAAGCAATGATTCTTGCCGCCGGCCGTGGCAAACGAATGGCCCCGCTCACTGACCACTGCCCCAAGCCGCTGCTGCCGGTGGCCGGCAAACCGCTTATCGTGCACCACATTGAGCGCTTGCGCGATGCAGGTATCACCGACCTGGTGATCAACGCGGCTTATCTGGCCGAGCTGTTGGTAGAACGCCTCGGCGATGGCAGCCAGTACGGCGTGAACATTGCCTGGAGCCGTGAACAGCAGGCCCTCGAAACCGCCGGTGGCATTCGCCAGGCCCTTCCACTACTGGGAGAAGAACCGTTTCTGCTGGTGAATGGTGATGTATGGACCGACTTCCCGTTCAACACGCTAATCGAGCGGCCGCTTGGCGACGATCTTGCGCGGTTGGTAATGGTACCGAACCCTCCGCATAACCCGAGCGGCGACTTCCACCTGAACGATAGCGGCCGCTTGCGTCTGGACGGTGAACCCCGCCGGGTATACAGCGGCGTGGCGTTGATGTCCCCGGCGCTCGTCGCGGATGTGCCACTCGGCGAAGCGGCCAAATTGCTTCCTCCGCTGCAAGATGCCATTCGTCACGACAAGGTTGGCGCAATAGATTATCAAGGCAAGTGGGTTGATGTTGGCACGCCAGAGCGCTTGGCGGCGCTCGACGAGCAGCTCAGCAATGCCGCATCCTGAGCCTTATCCGATAACTTTCTTTCGATTAATCACTGGCCGTTAAGGCAAAAACACTTCAGGAGAATGCCATGCAGGCAGTAGTAAAATGGACGGATGGTCGCCAATTCCTCGCCGAATCCGGCACCGGCCACAGCGTTGTGATGGACGGCGCCCCCGACCACGGCGGACGCAACACCGGCCCGCGCCCGATGGAAATGCTGTTGATGGGGTTGGGCGGCTGTACCGCCTTCGATGTGATGGAAATTCTCCAAAAATCGCGCCAGAACGTGATCGATTGCCGCGTAGAGCTAAGCGCCGAGCGCGCTGACAGCGTGCCATCTGTATTCGAACGTATTCACGTTCACTTTATTGTTACTGGCCGTGATTTGAAGGAAGCTCACGTTAAGCGTGCGGTTGAGCTGTCAGCAGAAAAGTATTGCAGCGCGTCACTGATGCTTTCGCGCGGCGGTGTCGATATCAGCCACGATTACACGATCGAAGACGCCAGCTAAGCAACGCCGCTGACTCTGCTTAGGGTATAAAAGCAGCACGGCCGACGGTCAACACAGGAGTTATCATGCAGACACCTACCGAGCACAAGGCCTTTGTGCTGCTGCTGGCCATCGTCAGCATCGCCTTTTTCTGGCTGATACTGCCTCGCTACGGCGCTATTTTCTGGGCCATCGTGCTAGCGGTACTGTTCAATCCAATGAATGTGGCGCTCACCAGAAAGCTGGGCGGAAGGCGCAACACCGCGTCACTGATTAGCGTGGCGGTGTGCATTTTCATCGTCATCATTCCCATGTCGCTCATATTAGGCGCACTGATCCAGGAAGGCGCCTCGATGTACGTACGCGTTAGCAGCGGCGATATCGATTTCAACGCCTACCTGGCACGCTTCCAGCAGGCGATCCCGCCCTATATCAGCGAATGGCTGCACAGCAAACACCTCGGTGACCTCTCGGAGCTGCGCGAGCGGCTTTCGTCTGCTGCCGTGCAAAGCAGCCAGATATTTGCGCGGCGAGCGCTTAGTTTTGGCCAAAACACCCTCGACTTCATTATTAGTCTGGGCATCATGCTGTACCTGCTGTTCTTCCTGTTCAGGGATGGCGACCGGCTGGGAGCGCTTATCCGCTCCACGATTCCGCTCAATGCCGCTTACACCGATAAGCTGTTAGCCAAATTTACCGCCGTTGTGCGCGCCACCGTAAAAGGCAACGTGATCATCGCGGTTATTCAGGGGGCAATTGGCGGTGTCACCTTTTGGTTTCTGGGCATTGAGGCATCGCTTTTGTGGGGCGTGTTGATGGCATTCTTGTCGCTACTGCCTGCCATTGGCGCGGCTATTGTATGGGCACCGGTGGCCGCCTACCTGCTGCTGGTCGGCGACTACATCAGCGGCTCGGTGCTGCTGTTTGTGGGCATCGTGATTATCGGCATGACCGATAACGTGCTGCGCCCTCCTCTGGTCGGCAAGGAAACCAAGCTACCCGACTACGTGGTGTTGATTTCAACCGTGGGCGGTTTGTCCTTGTTCGGTATCAACGGCTTCGTGATGGGGCCGCTGATTGCTGCCTTCTTCATTTCAGCCTGGGCACTGTTTGGTGCCGAGCAGCAGGAAGAAGCAGCGCGCCAGTAGCTCTATCGATCAGGCATGGTTTGCCATGCCTGATCTTATATCCGCAATATTGTGCCAATAAATGCGTTTATTAGGCTACGTTAACCCACACATAGCCTGTTTAGCACCACAAACCAACAGCACCTTTCTCCGCATTAGGCATATCATGGTGGCCCTTTTTTCCTGGTTACCGTCATGAGCACCTCCTTCCCTTCTGCCAACGTCTCTGCCAGCGATATCGCGGCAACATTGAGCAACAGCCAGTCGATTGGCGCGCGCATCGATCGTCTTCCCGCCGTCGCCACGCTATGGAAGCTGACCGCACTAATTGCCGTCGGGGGATTTTTCGAGCTGTTTGATCTTTTCCAAACGGCCTATATCAGCCCCGGTCTCTTAGATGCGGCAATTTTTGCACGCGGCAGTGACGGACTGTTTGGCTTTTCCGATCAGGCGGCCTTCAGCGCAGCAACCTTCCTGGGTCTGTTTATCGGCGCAGTGCTGATAAGCCCCTTGGCGGACCGCTGCGGCAGACGCTCGGTATTTGCCTATGCATTGCTTTGGTACACGGTGCTTAGTGTACTCATGGCGCTGCAATCGACCTCGGCAGGAGTGATTGGCTGCCGGTTGCTGGTGGGTATTGGGCTGGGCGTCGAGCTCGTGACCATCGATACCTACTTGAGTGAATTAGTGCCCAAGCGCATGCGCGGCTCAGCGTTCGCCTTCGCATTTTTCATTCAATTTCTCGCGGTACCGGCGGTAGCGCTGCTGTCATGGCTGCTGGTACCGCATAGCCCGCTGAATATTGCCGGATGGCGCTGGGTTATTTGGATCGGAGCTGCCTGCGCGCTACTGATGTGGCGACTGCGCAGAACGCTGCCTGAATCGCCGCGCTGGCTGGTCAATCATGGTCAGGGTGAAGAGGCCGCGCGCGTTGTCGAAAACATTGAACGCCGCTGCGAGCAGGAATACGGACGGCCGCTGCCGCCCATTGAGCGCGCTAACGATACACCGCAATGTTCGGGCCAATCGCGCCAGCTATCGATGTGGCAGCCGCCCTACCGCAAGCGCATGCTGATGCTGATTACCTTCAATATCTTTCAGGCAATCGGCTTCTTTGGGTTCGGCAATTGGCTGCCAGCGCTACTAGGCGGACAAGGAAGCGGGCCTACCCACAGCCTTTTGTACGCGTTTTTCATTACGCTGGCGTATCCGCTTGGTTCGCTGGCGATGATGAAAACCGCCAACCGGCTGGAGAATAAGTGGCAGATCGTTACATCCAGTTTGGGGACCGTGGTTTTTGGCGTGCTGTTTGCTCTGGCGAACGCACCATGGGCGCTAATTATCAGCGGCTTTGCCATTACCTTGTGCAACGCATGGATGACCTATGCGTTTCATGCGTATCAGGCAGAGCTGTTCCCTACCGCGATACGTGCGCGCGCGGTCGGGTTTTGCTACTCGTTCAGCAGGCTTTCAACGGTATTCTCCAGCGTGCTGATCGGCTTTATTCTGGATAGTTTGGGCACGCCTGCGGTGTTGGTGTTCATTGTGACCAGCATGCTGATTGTTGTGCTGACGATTGCGGTGTTTGGTCCTCGCACCAAAGGGGTGGCGCTCGAGGACATCAACCAATAGCGACCCCCGAGCAATATAACGACCACATCAGCCATCCCCACCCCGACAGTGCCAGCGCGGGGCCGAAAGGAACTCGCGCCGCATAACGCCCACTTGCCCACATGAGTACGCAGGTGGCGATCCCCAACAAGGCCGCGGTGCCCATAATCGGCACCAGCAGCAGCGGACCACCCCACGCTCCTAGCGCTGCGAACAGCTTGACGTCTCCGCCGCCTAATCCTTCACGCTGAAGAAAGAGACGATACAGACCCCGAACCAATGCGAATACGGCCCAGCCAGCCACGCCCCCGATAATCGCCTGATCGGCAGCCACGAACAGCTGCTGACTATTGGCGAGCAATCCACCCCATAGCAGCGGTCGAGTAAGGCCGTTCGGCAATGTTAGCGTTGTGATATCGATCACGGCCAGCCGTACTAGCACGATGCCACCTACCGAGACAGCACAGGCCGCCAAGGTCGGGCCATTAATCAGCAGCGGCCCAACACCAGCCAAGCCACCGAATAGCCACGTAAGCGCAGATTGACGGTGGAAACAGAGGAAAATTCTCATCACGCATCTCTAATAGCCAGATGATCCGCGTTATCGGCCATTAGTAATCGCGATTGAGAGGTTGCTGAGGTAATGCGTTGTGACGCGTTTCACAACAAGAGGGATGGCGAGCGCCGCCAGCAGCAAAAAAATACCCGACACTCGCGAGAGTGTCGGGTTTCGTCGTCTGATAGAAATGCCGAGCCGCTATTGTTGTTGTTGGGCGGTGGCGCTATCAAGGATTGCGGTGTTGTTTTTGTTGGGCAATCGTTCGTTATTGGTATTGACCAGGCGACGAGGAAAAAGGATTCGCTCTCACATTGCTGTGCGCTGGCATGAAGAATAAAGCAAAGGCCAGGCCAATTTTTAAAACTTCATGAATATCAATGCTTTGAGAAAAACAAGCGCTCGGTAGTAAAAACCAGCGCACGCTATTTACGCACCTTACTGGCGCAACGGCGACATCATCGTGCAACGAAACCAGCACATCGCCCCGTGCCAACAACAATATTGCTAGAAATGGCGCACCAGTCGGGCTGTCACCGTTGAGGCAAGACCCGCTCCCAACCGCAATGGCCATCGATGCCAACTGCGGCTACTGCTGGCCACATAAGCTCCCTGCCCCTGCTGATCGGCCAATGCTTTGACGAGTGCTCGCGAGCGCTGATCGGTGGTTGAGAGGCGCTCTAACTGATCACGCAAGCGCTTTTCGGTAGCCCGACAGTGTGCCGCTGATATTTGCTGACCGTGGTGTTGACCAGCGCCTTGTGCCACCGCGCCGCTCACGAGGGCCGTTGCATAAGCCAGCGGCACCAAATGGCTGGTGCTCCCCTGCACTTCGGTGAGTCGCGCTTGTGTCCATAGCACGCGATCGAACCCCTGCGCCGCCACCCCGAACAAGCGCTCGCGTTCGGGGCCGTTGTGAGCGCTTAGCGCGCGCCCTCGCAACAGCGCCACATTCACGACCTGATCGAGATGATCCACGCGCAGTGATTCGGCAGCCGTTTGACGGCCATCACGCGTTGCAGACTCAGCAAAGCGGCGAGCGGGCGACGGCTGACTAGGATGACGGCTGGCATCACTGCCCAACGTTTGCAGCAGACCGTCGAATTGCGTTATTAGCGCATCGGTAAGGGTGAAGCGACGTGCAGCACTCATCTCAACCACCTCCAAGGTAATAATCCTTCAGGGGACGCGATGCCCGACCTGAGCGGGCTTCACGAGAGCACGGCTAGCGTGGATACGTCCCGCGTGGATACGTCCGGCGCTATATGGCTGTGCGCCGCAGACGCCTATGCCGCCGCTGCTGCTAGCGTTGATATCAGCGCGCGGCGTTAGGCCAAAGGCAGCAGCAGTGGACGCCCGCCCAGCAGGTGCATATGAATGTGATACACCGTTTGACCGGCGTTGTCACCGCAGTTCATCAGCACACGATAGCCTTCTTCCGCTATGCCAAGCTGTTTGGCGATCTGCGCTGCCGTAATCGGCAGACGCCCAAGCAGCGCGGCGTCTTCGTCAGTAAGGTCGTTGAGCGTGGCAATCGGCTTTTTGGGCACGACCAATACGTGTACCGGTGCCTGAGGCTCGATATCGTTAAACGCGATCACCTGATCGTCTTCGTAAACGATGTCGGCCGGAATTTCTCGCGCGATGATCTTTTCAAACAGAGTGGTCATAACATCCTCAATAATCACTAAACCGCAAGGTGCGTAGCTAACGCCCGCGCCCCTTGGCGTTCATTTCAGCGGAAGCGCCGCTGGCTGAGCAGCGCTTCGATTTTCGGGGCTAATATCAGCTCAATCGCCAGCGGCATCTTTGCTCCAGGCACCACCAGCGTGTGGGGGCGCGAAATAAAGGAGCCTTCGATCATTGCCAGCAAATAAGGGAAATCGATCTGCATGCGATCACGGAAGCGAATCACCACGAACGATTCAGCATCGGTCGGCACCGCTTGCTGCTCGAAGGGGTTAGTCGTATCGACCGTGGGCACGCGCTGGAAGTTGATATGGGTACGCGAGAACTGCGGCTGAATAAACCGCACGTAGTCCTGCATGCGGCCAAGAATGGTATCGACCACTGCCTCGTGCGAGTAGCCACGCATGTTGATATCGCGATCGATCTTCTGAATCCATTCGAGATTGACCGTAGGAGCAATACCCACCAGTAAATCGACGTGGCGCGCGATGTTGTATTCGTCGGTCACCAGCCCACCGTGCAACCCTTCGTAAAACAGTAGATCAGTGCCTGCGGGAAGCCTCTGCCATTCGGTGAAGGTACCGACCCGATGCCCTTCCTCGATCAAACGCTTGTCTTCTGCGTGAATATAGCGGCGAAAATCACCGGTACCCCGCAAGTTGTATTCGACAAACAGCGCCTCGAGACGATTGATCAGGTTGGCTTCGACATGAAAGTGCGACAGCTGCGCTTCACGCTCGGGCTCTTCACGGCGAATCCGCGCGAGATCGTCGCGGGTATAGCGATGAAAGGCATCGCCGTCGACGTATGCTGCGTTAACTCCCTCGCGCAGAAACATCCGCTCAAAGGCGCGTCGCGCAGTGGTGGTGCCGGCTCCCGAAGAGCCAGTAACAGCAACGATAGGATATTCACGCGACATCGGGGCGCCTCTTTGTTGGGTAGCTAACGCAGCGAATAATCAGCATAGCGCGTTACCGACACCGCTGCGTTATTGCCTGCCGAATCGCCCTATTGCTGCTCGCGGGCAATCGCACGATGCGCGATATCGGTACGGAATACCGCGCCTTCGAGGGTAATCTGCTCGACCCCTTGGTAGGCATTGGCGGCCGCCTCAGCGACGCTATTACCCAGCGCGGTCACGCACAGTACGCGACCGCCCGCCGAGACCAGTTGATCATCTGCCAGTGCGGTACCGGCCTGGAACACCTTGCAGCCAGTGTGCTCGGCAGCCTCGATGCCGCTGATTGGATCGCCCTTGCGGTAACTGCCGGGATAGCCACCCGCCGCCATTACCACGCCGACTGCCGGCTGGGAGTTCCAGTGGCACTCGACGCGATCAAGCTGACCGTCAACGGCAGCCTGCACCAGTTCCACCAGATCGCTGTCGAGTCGCAGCATGATGGGCTGCGTTTCTGGATCACCGAAACGCACGTTGTACTCAATCACCTTGGGGGCCCCTTCAGCATCAATCATCAGGCCCGCATAGAGGAATCCACAAAAAGGCGTACCTTCCTGAGCCATGCCGCTCACGGTTGGCTCGATGACTTCGCGCAGAATACGGTTTTCTACTTCTGGCGTAACCACCGGCGCTGGCGAATAGGCCCCCATGCCGCCGGTATTGGGACCTTTGTCACCGTTCAGCGCACGCTTGTGATCCTGACTGGTGGCCATCGGCAAGATGTGCGAGCCATCAACCATGCAAATGAAGCTGGCTTCTTCGCCGTCGAGAAATTCCTCGATAACCACCCGCGCCCCCGCATCGCCGAAAGCGTTGTCTTCCAGCATGTGGCGAATGGCATCGCGCGCCTCTTGCTCGGTAGTGGCGACCACCACCCCCTTGCCTGCCGCCAGACCATCGGCCTTGATAACAATGGGCGCAGCACGGCCCTGCTGAGACAGTCCATCGAGATAGGCGAGCGCTTCATCGATGCGAGTGAAGGTTTGGAAGTCGGCGGTGGGAATTGCGTGGCGTGCCAGAAATTCCTTGGTAAACGACTTGGAGCCTTCGAGCTGTGCAGCGGCTGCCGTCGGCCCAAAGATAGCCAGCCCATGCTGCTGGAAGCGGTCAACCAGCCCCGCCACCAGCGGTGCTTCTGGCCCGACAATGGTCAGCGCGATCTGCTGTTCCTTGGCGAAGGCAACCAGCGCATCCTGATCATCCATCGAAAGCGCCACGTTGGTCAGTGCGGGATCCTGCGCCGTACCTGCATTACCGGGCAGCACAAATACCTCGGTTACCTTGGGAGACTGCGCAGCTTTCCATGCCAGCGCGTGTTCACGCCCGCCGTTACCGATGATCAACACGTTCATTGTATCCGTCCTATGTACCCGCTAACTCCATGAAGATTGCGCGCTCATGCATAACGATGCGAGGCGTCGCTGCGATGTGGCGTATTATGCCAGAAATTGCACGCTAGCCGAGTAGCCTGCGGCGGCTAGTTTGCATAACCGAAGGTTCCACCAGCCTCTACGCCGATTTGGTATGCTAAGCCGCCTTATACGTTGCCGTTGCGCGAGTTCACCATGAATCTGATTTTATTCTCCCCCACTGATACCTTCATCAGCAGCGACGGTGAGTCACGAGTGCGCATTAGCGATGCGCGTCGTCTTGCCCATCTGCACCAGGTACATCGTGCGCAGGAAGGCAAAACGTACCGCTTGGGCGAGCTCAATGGCGCTATTGGACGCGGCGAGTTGCTGACGCTCACTGAACAGGCGGCGGAGTTCTCGTTTGTTGCTGAGCACCAGCCGCCCGCAGCGCTTGATGTACACGTGCTGCTAGCACTACCGCGGCCCCGCATGCTGGCGCGTAGTCTCGAAAACATGGCCGCGCTTGGGGTGAAGCGAATCACCTTGATTAACACCGCGCGCGTCGAGAAAAGCTTTTGGCAAAGCCCCGAGCTGCGTAAAGAGAAGATTACTCAGCATCTTCAGTTAGGGCTCGAACAGTGCTGCGATACCATCATGCCGCAGGTCGATAGCGCGCAACGTTTCAAGCCATTTGTCGAAGACCAACTGCCGGCCCTATTGGCAGAACGCCGAGGGCTAGTCGCCGACCCAAGCGCCACGCTCCCCTGCCCACGCGGACTGCCCGCAGCAACGCCGCTGCTGCTCGCTATTGGTCCCGAGGGCGGTTTTATTGATTATGAGCTCACTCAATTGCAGCAGGCTGGCGTAGAGGGCATACAGCTAGGCCCCCGTATTCTGCGCGTTGAAACTGCCGTGGTCGCGCTGCTGGCACGCCTTTATTAGCGTTGCCGGCGTCGTGCGGCGTCCAGTGACACTGTTTTTCAGCGCCCGTTGCCGCGTACTTTTCGGTAGCTCGGCCACTTTAGACATCTCAGCCATACGTGCGCCGCCGTGCCATTAACTCTCCGCCCGAATATCAGCTACCTTCGCTGATTCAAGTGGCAATTAATTGATAAAAATGATATTTTTTATCTCTAACAATTTCCGATTCCGGCAGTCAACACGCCAGCAATCATTGCTACGCTTACAATGAACGCATGCTTGCTATCGGTAACGCCCGCCGGGCCAAATGCAACGTTTGACCTAACACACCTCCGTGCAGTGTGCCCATAACGCCGAGTGCCTTCGCGCCTTGCGTGTCAGTATCAACAATACTGAGCCGGAGCTATCGCATAACAGATGGTTGTGTACGTTGTAACAACCACCAGCAAGCAGTGCGCTGCTTGCCTTGACGGCGATTGATTCAGCCGAGCCGCGTTAGTCCAGCGACGTTTCTGTCTTTTGCGTCAACGGCATGTGTCGCGATCGCCGGTAAATTGCACCAGCGGATACCTGTCCGATGTACGCCGCTCGTGCGCTCAAGGTAGCTGTTCCTTTACTAAGAGAGCGTCGATGTTACTGCCTTTCATTATTTTGCTCCCCCTTATTGGCAGCCTGGTGCCGGTACTGGCACGCGGTGCCAGACGCACTCGTATAGCGCTACTGACTGCGTTACTGCCGGCTGCGGCGCTCGCTATTACGGGCTGGCTGGGAGTACAGGTACTGAACGGTGAGATCCTTCACTTTGAGCTGCCGTGGGTACCCAAAATGGGGCTGGCGCTAGCGTTCCGCTTCGACGGACTATCACTACTCTTTACCTTGCTGATTCTTGGCATTGGTCTGCTAGTGATCGTGTACGCCCGCTATTACCTCGACGCCAAGGATTCGATGCCACGGTTTTATGGGTTTCTGATGCTGTTCATGACCTCCATGCTGGGGATTGTGACCTCCGATAACCTGATGCTGCTGTGGTTTTTCTGGGAGCTCACCAGTGTGTCGTCGTTTCTGCTGATCAGCTTCTGGACCTGGTCGAGCAGCGCACGCAAAGGTGCCCGCATGGCGTTTGCGGTTACCGGCGCGGGCGGGCTATGCCTGCTGGCAAGTCTGATGCTAATGGGGCATATCGTCGGCAGCTTCAGTTTGGACACCGTGCTCCACTCGGGTGAAACGCTGCGCCAAAGCCCGCTCTATCCGCTAGTGCTGGTACTGCTGCTGCTTGGCGCCTTCACCAAATCGGCGCAGTTTCCCTTCCAGTTCTGGCTACCGCATGCGATGTCGGCCCCTACCCCGGTCAGCGCCTATCTACACTCGGCCACCATGGTAAAAGCCGGCATCTTCCTGCTGATTCGGCTATTCCCGGTAATGGGCGATACCGACGGCTGGTACTACATCATTACCCTGACCGGGTTGATCACCATGTTCTATGGTGCCTACATGGCGATGGTGCAGTACGACCTGAAAGGCCTATTGGCGTACTCCACCATTAGCCACCTCGGCCTGATTACCATGCTGCTGGGGCTGGATACTCGGCTCTCGACGCTGGCGGCGGTATTCCACGTGATCAACCACGCCATTTTCAAGGCATCGCTATTCATGGCCGTCGGGATTGTCGATCACGAATGTGGCACGCGTGATTCACGACGCTTGGGCGGATTGCGACGCTACATGCCGTATACGGCGGCACTGGCGACGGTGGCCGGCGCATCGATGGCCGGTGTTCCGCTGCTGAATGGCTTCATTTCGAAAGAAATGTTCCTGACCGAAACGCTGCAAATCCAGAGTCTTGGTGGCCTGTCGTGGCTAATTCCGGCCTTGGCGACGCTTGGCTCGGCACTTTCGGTTGCCTACTCGCTACGCTTGGTGGTGGATGTCTTCTATCGCGGCGAGCCGCGCTTTTTGCCCAAACAGCCGCACGAAGCACCGCGCCCGATGCGTCTGCCGATCGAGATACTGATCATCCTGTGTTTAGCGGTTGGCATGTTCCCCTCATTCACCGTGGGCGCGCTTTTGAATACCGCCATGAGCGTGGTTGCCACCGATGCCATGAGCGGGCAAAGCCTGGCGGTGTGGCACGGTGTCAATCTGCCGCTAATGATGAGTGTGGCGGCAATGCTGCTGGGACTGATCATCTATTTGTTGCGCAATATTCTGCACTCCAGCTTTCGCCGCGACTTCCTTAAAACGGATGCCAAGCTGGTGTTTGAGAAGGCGGTACAGTGCAGCACCGCCTTTGGCGAGCGTGTGCTCGACCGCATCGACAGCCGCTCGCTGCAGCAATATATGCTGGCGATGATGACCATCATGCTGATCATGGCGACGCAAGGGTTGATTAAGATGCCCGGCCTGATGGGGCCTGTACCGCTGCAACCGATCGATCCCTTCGTGCTGGCAGGCGCGATTGCGCTGTGTATCGGCGCGATTGCAACGGTTAACTTCCAGCGCTTTAGGCTGGTCGCGCTGATTTGCCTGTCGATTACCGAGCTGATGGTAGCGCTGGCATTTCTGAAGTTCTCGTCACCCGATCTTGCCCTCACCCAGCTGGTGGTGGCGCCGGTTACGCTGATTCTGATGCTGCTGACACTTTTCTTCCTGCCGCAGCAAACGCCTCGGGCATCGAGCGGCATTCGCATTTTGCGCGATCTGGTGCTGGCGGCGGCGGTTGGTACCGTCATCGCCAGTCTGAACTTCGCCGTATTGACTGACCACTACGACTCCATCGGCAAGTTCTTCACCGATAACGCGGTGTCGGGTGCGGGCGGCCACAACGTGGTGAACGTTATTCTGGTCGACTTCCGAGGCTTCGATACGCTGGGTGAAATTACGGTGCTGGCGATTACGGCGCTCGGCGTGCTGAAGTTGCTTAACCGCATGAAGCTGTTTGTGCCGACGACCAGCGCTGAAAACCGCCCGTGGGCGCCGGAATACTTCCCGACCATCTTCGGCTCGGTAGCGCAGGTAGTGTTACCGCTGGCGCTGATGGTGGCGTTCTATTTCTTCATTCGCGGCCACAATTTACCCGGCGGCGGCTTTATCGGCGGGCTGGTGGCAGCTTCTGCACTGATCATGATGTATACCGCACGCGGGGTCGAATGGACCATGCGGCGTCTGCGCATCGACTTCCAGCGCTTGATTGCCGTTGGGCTATTGATTGCCTGGCTGACCAGCGCTGCGCCACTGCTATTTGGCCACAACTTCCTGACCACCTGGTTCGATCACTTCGATATACCGCTGATCGGCTCTCTCGAAATTGCCTCGGCACTGGCCTTTGATCTTGGGGTGTTCCTGACGGTATTGGGCGCAACGATGATGATTCTTGCCAACCTTGGGCGTCTTGCCACTCCCTATAGTCCCGCCCGCGAGCACCGTCAGATCGACGGCGCGAAGTCGGCCAAGAAGGAGATGCGCTGATATGGAAGCGATATTTTCAGCCACCATCGGCATTTTGACCGCCTGCGGCATATTCATGATGCTAAGAGGCAGAACCCTGCCCATTGTGCTTGGGATGAGTCTGCTCACCTTTGCGACCAACCTGTTTCTGTTTTCAATGGGGCGTCTGCACATTGGTGCCGACGGACTGGTAGGCAGTAAGCTTGGCGCGATTGATCCCGTGCCTTCGGCGCTGGTATTGACCGCAATAGTGATTGGCTTCGCGATGACCGCCTTTGTGATGATTCTCGCCATTCGCGCACGTGCTGACCTAGGTAGCGATCATATCAACGGCAGCCGTCGCAAATCGCGTCACGATCACCGCTCTGATCCGCTTGAGCTCGACGAATCACGAGGCGGCAAACGATGATGCATCATTTGGTTATAGCGCCGATTGCGCTACCCATGCTGTTCGCCTGCCTGCTGATGCTTGAGCGCAGCGTGCTACCCCATCGCCGTCGCGTACTGGCGCTGGTTGGCACTACTCTGCAGTTGCTGGTAGCGGTAGCGCTGTTGTGGATGACGCGCGATGGCACCATCTGGACCTATCAATTAGGCGAATGGCAGCCGCCGTTTGGGATCGTGCTAGTGCTCGATCGCCTGGCCGCCTACATGGTGACGATCTCGACCCTACTTGGTGCAGCGGCAATGCTCTATGCCTCCAATGGTCAGGATGCCAAGGGCACCAACTTCCACGCCCTGTTCCAATTCCAGCTGATGGGCATCAACGGGGCCTTCCTGACCGGCGATTTGTTCAACCTGTTCGTCTTCTTCGAAATTCTGCTGATCGCCTCTTATGCGCTGTTGCTGCACTCTGGCGGAAGAAAGAGAACGCTGGCAGGTATGCACTACGTCATTCTTAACGTGGCGGCATCGTCATTCTTCCTGATTGCAGCCGGTACGCTTTACGGCACGCTCGGCACGCTCAACATGGCGGATTTAGCCGTCAAGGTAGCTCACGTGAGCGAACGCCAGCAGGGGCTGGTCGAGGCTGCCGCGCTGATGCTGATGGCAGTGTTTTTGTTGAAAACGGCCATTCTGCCACTGCATTTTTGGCTGCCGCGCGCCTACGCAGCCGCGCCTGGCTCGGTGGCGGTCATTTTCGCCATCATGACCAAGGTAGGTGTCTACTCGCTGCTGCGCGTGTACACGCTGATCTTCGGCGATCAGGCCGGCAATATTGCCTACTTTGCTCACCAGTGGCTGTGGTGCGGGGGCATCGCCACCATCGCGGTAGGTGCATTAGGCGTTTTCTCAAGCCCCGATCTGCGTATTCAGATCAGCTATCTAACACTGGTATCAGTGGGCACCATGGTTGCCGCGCTGGGTATGGGCACTGTCGATAGCTACAGCGCGGTGCTCTTTTATCTGCCGCATACCACCTTTATCACCGCAGGGCTTTATTTGGTAGCAGAAGCCATCGGTCGCCAGCGCGGTCGTGCAGGTACCCGCATCGTCAAAAGCCGACAGCTGCGTCAGCCCTACCTGCTGGGAACCCTCTATTTCGTAGGCACGCTGGCCATTCTTGGCATCCCGCCCTTCTCTGGGTCGATTGCCAAGGTAATGATCCTGACCACCGCCCAAGGCACTCAGGCCGCCTGGTTGTGGGCGATGGTGCTGCTATCAACACTGCTCGGTTTGATTAGTATGTCGCGCGCCGGCACCACTATCTTCTGGCGTGCGGGAGAAGATGCCTCTACGCGCGGCGCGCTGCTTAACTGGCGCACCGGTGGCGCGGCCATTGCGCTGCTGAGTGTCGCGCTGCTGGTCCCGTTGTTTGCCTACCCGCTGAGCGGCTTCACACACGATATCGTGGCCCAGCTGGCTGCGCCCGGTGACTACGTGCAGGCTGTTTTGGGACAGGCACCCAACCTTGGGGAGTCAGTACAATGAAACGCTTCTTCGGATGGCTGATTACCCACCCGTTCATCTCAAGCCTGGTGTTCGTGATGTGGGTGCTAATGAACACCTTGAGCGTCGGCAACACGGTCATGGCACTGGTCGTCGCGCTGCTGATTCCCAAGCTGATAGATGGCTTTTGGGTGCCACAGCCGAAGCTGCACAAGCCGTGGAAGCTGGTGATGTTTCTGATTCACGTGATCTACGACATCGTGGAAGCCAATATTCAGGTCGCCAAGAATATCTGGCTGCCCAAGCATGCGCCGCGCCCTGCCTTCATTTTCTACCCGCTGGCGATGCAAGAGTCCTTCCCGATCACGCTATTAACCAGCACCATCTCGCTGTCACCTGGCACCTTATCGGCGCACCTAAGGCCCCACGATAATACCCTGCTGATTCATGCGCTGGATGTAGAAGATCCTGACCAGCTGGTTAATTTCATTTACGAGCGCTACGAACGCCCGCTCAAGGAGATTTTCGGATGCTGATTCAATATCCGATCATTCATATTGCAGTGTGGATTGCCGCCCTGCTGTTCAGCGTGGCGGTGTGCCTGAATATCTTCCGCGTGCTGGTCGGCCCGAGTCTGCCTGATCGCATCTCGGCACTGGATACGCTAAGCGTCAATGCGATTGGGCTTATCCTGTTGATCGGGATAGGCACCGGCAGCCGCTATGGATTTGAAGCTGGGCTACTGATTGCGCTGTTCAGCTTTCTAACCACCGCAGCGCTGTGCAAATACTTGCTGCGCGGCATGATTATCGAATAACAGGGGGCCAGACTATGTGGCAACTCATCATTGAGAGCGTTATCGCCCTGCTGCTGGTGGTTGGCGGCTTGGCTGCCGTGACCGGAGCCGTGGGCATGCTGCGTTTTAACGACTTCTATATGCGTATGCACGGCCCGGCGATGAGTTCTACCGTGGGCGTCGGTGCCATTATTCTCGCATCCATCGGGTTCTTCTGGTTCCACACCCATACCTTCAGCGCTCAAGAGCTGATTCTCATGGTGCTATTGATGGTGACCACCCCTATCAGCGCACACTTGCTAACCATGAGCGCGATGCACATGAAACTGCCCCGGCAATCCAATACTCAGGGTGGTCCCTTCGAAATCAACGAACAGATCGACCAGGATTAACGCTATAGCGGCGTTGGCGTACTGACAGCGACGAAGCCGCTGCGCCAATACGCTGAATGATTTATCGCCCTCCTGCACCAATAAAAAATGCGCCATCGCTGGCGCATTTTGTTCATGCGTCTTACCACGTGCTGATCTCTCACATTGATGCAAAGCCGGGGTGGCTCAGCACGCCACCGCGACTTCGTTTTGAGCAATACGCTCGAGCTGCTCTTTAATGGCGACCAGCAGATGCTCGTCTTTGTCGCCAGGACGTACCACCTTGAAGCCCGGACGCGGCGAACGACCTGTAATACTTTGCCAATTCTCGGCCAGCTTGGCGGGATCAGCATTGATGAAGCGACCGCGCGTGTTGCCATTGTCGCTGAACGATTCGGAGAACATGCCGCTAGTGGCAATCATGTCGTAGGTATCGAATTCGACGTGATAATAGGTAACCCGCTCGACGAAGTCGTCCTGATAAATGGTGCTGCCGTTCACCAGATCCATCGCGCGCACCAGCACTCCATTGATGTGCACGTGGTGCCAAGCGGATACCGCCACTTCGCGGCTGGGAATGCCATTGCCCAGCGCACCCGGAAGAATGTGAACCGGATAACTTTTGCGCTTCTGCTCATCAGAAAAATCAGCCGAGAATTTTGCTGGCTGTATACCTAGCCAAATGACTTTTCTCACGCCAGACAGCGTGGTCACTTCGTCACCCTCTTTCAATGTTTCGACCTTTACTTCTCCGCTGGGAGTAGAGATCAAGGTACCTTCAGTAAAACAGGTGACTTTACCGTCTGAGTCCTCGAGCCATTTATCCCCAAAGGCTTTCTCTAACTTGGTTGTAAAGTTACTGGATAACACACTGTTAGTATCGTGCAGCGTATAGTAAGCGTATCGATCACCGCCCTCTGAGGTAAAGAAATCTACTGCTCCGACGATACCATCAGCGACCTTATCTTCAGCCCAGCTCAGCGGTTTGAAAAATGAATAATCGGAGAACTGGGGGACTTCGAATCCATGTCCGAAGAGACTGACTTTGTACGACATTTTATATTCCTCTTAACAATAATTAGGCTTGTGTGGAAGGCAGCGCACTATATGGCGGCTTCAGCAACTGCACAACGCCGGTTATCGTCGAGGAAATTAAGGTTAGGCTAATGATAGAGGAATTCTTGCATAGTCTGGGATTTACACGGGTAAAACAGCATAAATAAGGCAAGAAGGCGGCACCAATTGTAGTATTATTATTACTTCCTTATTAGGATTCAAAGATAAAGTTAAGAATAGGCAGAATTGTCGTTTTACTAATAGAGTGCGTCTTTTATAAATATCTATCAGCCCAATAGTAAATACAGTTATTCAAATTCAACAATAATCGAAGCAGCCGCCAACCCAGCGGCAAAAGACTATGTGACATAGTGTAAGCTCGCGATATTTTTTTGTTCATCTTTTTAAGCTTAATAACCATACGAATAGTAGTGATATTATCTATCGCCCTCCCACCGCAGGCCATCACGTTCGGCTCTCCGACCGATAAGCATGCCGCTACCGACTGCTGAGCCAGGTGCTTGCCAAGCAGCCTACACCGATAATGCAAAAAACCGCCGCGCGGATTGCTCCACGCGGCGGTTTCGTGCTGTCACTATGGTTTGCCTGATTACCAGCCTTGGGTATTTCGTGTCACCAAATCAGCCAGCACGGCGATGTGGTCCTCGCGGTCATTGAGCGCGGGAATGTAGCTATATTCGCCGCCGCCTGCCTCTTCGTAGCCTTCACGGTTTTGAATGGCCAACTCTTCGAGCGTTTCAAGGCAGTCAGCGGCAAAGGCTGGGCTCATGATGTCCAGAGTTTCATAGCGCTGCTCCTTGCCCCACTCTTCCAAGGTGACGTCGGTGTAGGGCTGGAGCCACTCCTCACGACCAAAACGCGATTGGAAGGTCATGGTCCATTCGCTATCGTCGAGCTCGAGCGCTTTGGCCACCGAACGGCTGGTCAGGTCACACTCGTCGTAGTAGGGATCGCCCTTCTGCTCGATATAGCGCTTCGGCACGCCGTGAAATGACATCACCAGATGGCCTTGGCGGCCCTTTTCCTTCCAGTGCTCACGGACGCTTTGCGCCAACGCTTCGATGTAGTCGGGGTGATCGCAGTAGCGGCGCACCATCCGCAGCTCTGGGATATTGGTAAAGGATTTCAGCGCTTTCGCCACGCGATCAAACACCGATGCCGTGGTGGAGCTCGAATACTGTGGATAGAGCGGCAGCACCAGTACCCGTTCGACATTCTGACGTTGCAATGAGGCAATCGCCTCTTCCATCTTGGGATAACCATAGGTCATGCCCAATTCGACGGGAACATCGAAGCCAAACTGCTGCGACAGCGAGCGTTTGAGGGCAGCCTGCTGGCGGCGCGATATCACCAGCAGCGGCGATCCTTCGTTGAACCAGATAGATTGGTAGGCTTCCGCTACCTTCCTGGGTCTGAACGGTAATACGGCACCGTACAGAATCGGCAGCCACAGCGGCCGCGCCAGGTCCACCACGCGCGGATCCGAGAGGAATTCAGCAAGGTAACGGCGTACCGCAGGACGCGTGGGCTCGTCGGGGGTGCCAAGATTTACCAACAACACTCCGAAACGCGGTTGTGACATAGCTTCACCTCTTGCCTCTGGATAATAGACCTATGATAGCGCCCTTGGCGCCCGATCGATAACGATCGGCGACTGCTTCGCTAGTAGATGGTGCGCAATTATATAGCACGCACTTGAAATGTGCGTCCCATGCCTCTCTATCGGAATATATTGACAGGAACTATCGGTTAACTGCTAGCGAGAGTCTTAAGGCATAAGCACTCACCGAATTTTTTCAACGGTGGTGCAGTTGTGGAGGGAAGTAATGGTCTCGGCGCCATGCTCGGTAAACGGTGGGCCGGTGAGGCGTTAGAGTTGCAGCGAGGTGCCGGTGTTGCGATCGCGGTCTTCGTTTTGCTCGGTCAGCCACGCGTGTTTGAAGCCAAGCGTGCGTAGCGTTTGAGATGCGCCATCAAGCGAGCGGAACATCAGCGGACGCCCCCGCTTGAGCAGCCTGCCTACCATACGTTGATTGTGCATCAGTTCGATTTGGTAAAGATGCAATCCCGTAGAGGTTACGATAGTGGGCTCTACATCGGGCTGCGGATAGCGTTTGAGTTGTTCGATTTCCATAAGTAGGTTACTCCTGATGTGCTTTTACCAAATTTCAGCGTCTCCGTTTGAAAATGCGGCAAATGAGTTGGAAAACACGCCAGCGCGCAAACAGGTTGCGCAAGGCGCTTGATCGACCCGATAACCATAGCGATAGAGTGTGACGATACGATGACGCCGGGGCGGTTGGCGGTTGGCGGTTGGCGAGCGCATTAAAACGAGCATCAACACAAGCGCTGGCATGAAACTGCACAGCGGGAGTTGCGCTACCGATTGCCTGGCCGCTCAGGGATTGCCTGTACTCACCAACAAAAACCCCGCAGCATAAGCGGCGGGGCTTCTGTTAGGTGGAGCAATGACGGTGCCCAAATGCTTAACGCATTAAGCCCTTAGCATGCCGCGATTATTGATTGTAGGTGCTGGGGTCGATCCAGGTGCCCAGGGAGTTGCGGTCGATCCATTTGCCGGCCTTCACTTCCTTGTAGCGAAATACCACTTTGTCGCCTGGCACGAATGGCAGTTCAGCGTCCTCAACCTGGTAGGTATAGGTATCACCGTCGATCACTAGCGTGTGACGATAAAGATCAGGCATACCTAGCCACTCTTTAAACGGCCCCTCACGCTCCATCTTCTCCAGCGTACCCCTACCCTGAAGTTTGGGCTGACGCTGTTGTCCCGAGCGTCGAAATCCTCCAGCCATACCTTTCTACCTATATGTTGCCATTGAGTGAAACTTTACCTAGCTATTCGTCGCCGTACTGACCGTAGCTTTCAGGCGCCAAATCTTCAAATCGCGTGTATTTGCCCACAAACGCCATATGCACCGTACCAATGGGGCCGTTACGCTGCTTACCGATGACCAGCTCCGCCAGGCCCTTATTATCGGGATTGTCACGGTTATACACCTCGTCACGATAAACGAAGGCAATCAAATCGGCGTCCTGCTCAATGGCCCCGGATTCGCGCAGGTCGGACATCACCGGACGCTTGTTGGGACGCTGCTCAAGCGAGCGGTTCAGCTGAGATAGCGCGACCACCGGGCAATTGAACTCTTTTGCCAGCCCCTTCAGCGAGCGTGAAATTTCGGAAATTTCCGCGGTACGGTTCTCGGACATGCCGGGTACCTGCATCAGCTGCAGATAGTCGATCATGATCATGCCAATGGGGCCATTCTCGCGCACCAACCGCCTAACCCTGGCGCGCATTTCGTTGGGAGAAAGCGCCGGCGTGTCATCAACGAACAGCTTGCGATCCTTGAGCAGATTGACTGCTGAGGTAAGCCGTGGCCAGTCTTCGTCTTCAAGTTGACCGGTACGTACCTTGGTTTGGTCGATACGTCCCAATGACGAGATCATGCGCAGCATCAGCTGCTCTGCGGGCATCTCCATAGAAAATACCACTGCCGCCACATCACCGCTGACCACCGCGTGCTCGACAAGGTTCATGGCGAAGGTAGTTTTACCCATCGACGGGCGCCCTGCCACGATCACCAGATCGGACGGTTGAAGCCCTGAAGTCATTTCATCGAGATCGCGAAAACCGGTAGAGAGCCCGGTCATCTGGCCTTTCATATTGAACAGCTGATCGATTTTATCGACCGCTTTGCTCAGAAGGCCGCTCATACCTAAGGGGCCACCGAACTTGGGACGCGATTCGGAAATCTGGAAGATCAACCGCTCGGCTTCATTCACCAGCTCATCGGCGGGACGCCCTTGAGGAGCGAATGCACCTTCGGCGATCTGGTTGGACACCTGAATCAGCTTTCTTAGCGTGGCGCGCTCGCGCACGATGTCAGCATAAGCGCGAATGTTACTGGCCGAGGGGGTATTGCGGGCCAGCTCGGCCAGATAGGCCAATCCGCCTATCTGCTCGAGCTGATCGCGCAGCTCCAGTGCTTCGGAAAGCGTGATGACATCGACCACATGGCTTTCATCGAGCAGCTGTTTAACCGCATTGAAGATGGCGCGATGCTCGTAACGATAGAAGTCGTCGGGGACTAGTCGTTCAGAGACAACTTCCCAGGCAGCGTTGTCCAAAAGCAAACCGCCCAGCACTGACTGTTCGGCTTCCAACGAATGGGGAGGCATCTTTAGCGCGTCTGTTTCACTGTCGCGCACGTTTGCTTCACTCATAAAAATTCCCGATAACCAACGCTAGGCTTCCCCGCTCTATCTGTACCGCCGCTATGATCAATTCCCCTATTTTGCCTGAATCGCACGCGCTCTTCACGGAAAATAGCCGTTCTTTCTACGCTTGAATTATTGGAGTGACGACGGTGCAGTAGTGAGACGACAGATCATGTTTCAGGCGACAAATAAAAGGGGCGCACCTCGAAAGGTGCGCCCCTTTGTTGCTTCTTTACTGCAGATTATTCAGCAGTAACTACAACGCGAACCAGCGCTTCCACGTCGGCGTGCAGGTGCAGTTCGACATCATATTCGCCAGTGTTGCGAATAGGGCCTTCCGGCATGCGAACTTCACTTTTAGCGACGTCGATACCCGCCTGAGCAATAGCTTCGGCCAGGTCACGCGGACCGATAGAACCGAACAGTTTGCCCTCATCGCCTGCTTTAGCGACCAGCGACAGCTCGATGTCTGCCAGCTGAGACGCACGGCTTTCAGCTTCAGCGCGACGCAGCGCAGCTTCGGCTTCAAGCTCGGCACGACGGGCTTCGAATGCTTCAACGTTTTCACGGGTAGCCGGTACGGCCAGACCGTAAGGCACCAGGTAGTTACGGCCGTAGCCAGGCTTAACGGTCACCTTGTCACCGAGTTCGCCCAACTTACCAAAGTTATCGAGCAGAATGACTTCCATCTCGTAGACCTCTTAATGTTTGTTGCTTGCCAATCGAGCGCGAATATTCGCGAAAGAATCGATCAAAGCGAGCAACAGCACTATCAACGTTACAGGCCAGGCCACCAGCACCAAAATATCAATGATGGCAGCCCACAGCCCATTAATTCCTTTCAGATCGACCACCCCATGCACCAGCGCAATGCCTGCTGCCATGAGCGGCAACCACACCACCACCATGGTGGAGAAGATGCCGAGCATCATGCCAAACAGTGCGATGCCGAAGACAACCAGCAGCTCAAGCGGTGTTAGCCGCAACTGCAGAAACTCTTCGCGCAGGCCGCCCGGGTTAAACAGCCGAGCCTGCCAGTAGCGGGCCAACAGCGTTACACCAAATGCGACGATCAGCAGCACCAGGCCGCTCAATACGCCCATCACCAGCACGCCCAACATTTGTGCGTTGAGACCTTGCTCAGCGTAGGACGCCATCATCGCCTTCACCTCTGGCGACTGACGCTGCATCTGTTCCAGCAGCTGGTCGGCGTGACGCGGAATCAGGATGCCGCTTTGGATCAGCAGCGCGGCCACAACCGAGGTGCCAATCAACGCCCTGCTCCAACTTACCGTTACGCGCAGCAACAGCGACATAACGATGATCAGCACCAGCCCGCACAGCGGCATGGTATTGCCCTGGACCGCCCACACCAGCGTGGGAACGACCGCGCCTGCCATAACCGGCAGGGCTGGTGTTGGTCCCTTGCGCAGCGTCCATAGCGCGGCAATCGCGCCTGACAGCCAAAAGCCCCAGGGCAGAATACTGGCAATTAGCGCTACCACGACTGCGTTGAGACGCTTTGCCAGAATCCAGTTAACGAAGCTTGTCAGCATGGGTTGGATCGAAACTTACTGGTGGCTGTCGGTGTACGGCAGCAGCGCCAGGTAACGCGCACGCTTGATAGCGGTTGCCAGCTGACGCTGGTAACGAGCGCGAGTACCGGTGATGCGGCTAGGTACAATCTTGCCGGTCTCGGTGATGTAGGACTTCAGTGTGTCGATGTCCTTGTAGTCGATCTGCTTCACGCCTTCGGCGGTAAAACGGCAGAACTTACGGCGACGGAAAAAACGTGCCATGGATCAATCCTCCAAACGATGGTTATTCAGCAGTAGCGTCTTCTTCAGCTTCGGCGTTTTCTTCACCGCGGCTGACATCGCTGTCGCTGTTTTTGCTGTCTTCACGATCACGACGACGGCCGCCACGTTCGTCGGCAGATTTCGAGATCGGAGAAGCTTCAGTTACCGCTTCCTGAGCGCGAACGACCAGGTTACGAATAACGGCATCGTTAAAGCGGAAGATGTTTTCCAGCTCAGCGATCACCTCGGAGGTGGTTTCGACATTCATCAGCACGTAGTGCGCTTTATGAATCTTGTTGATCGGGTAAGCCAGGTGACGGCGGCCCCAATCTTCCAGACGATGAACAGTACCGCCGCTCTCGGTGACGAGATTGGTGTAGCGTTCGATCATCGCCGGAACCTGTTCGCTCTGGTCGGGATGGACCATAAAGACGATTTCGTAATGACGCATGATATCTCCTTTCGGTTTAACAGCTTCTTCAGTAGCGGCAATACCGGCTGACAAAAAAAGCAAGGAGTGAGTCGCAGCGGGTAGCGCTGGACACTAAAAGGGGCACCTATTCAGGTACCCGTGATTACCCTGACCGCTTCACACCCTATAGCGGCATGGAGCTGTCGGGGCAGTGTATTCTAGAGATTGAAGCGCTAGACCACAAGCGCGATGTAAAGAAGGTAGCAGGCGAGTGGCTAACCGAGACGCTGACGCACCGACTCGAACAGGCTGATGCCCGCCGCCACTGACACGTTGAGGCTAGACACCTGCCCAGCCATCGGCAGTTTAACCAACTGGTCGCAGTGTTCGCGGGTAAGCCTGCGCATACCGCTGCCTTCAGCACCCATCACCAGCGCAGTAGGACCACGCAAATCAACATCGAAGAGCGTCTGCTGCGCCTCGCCAGCAGTGCCATACACCCAAACGCCCTGCTCGCGCAGCGCGTCGAGGGTGCGCGCCAGATTAGTGACCTGATAGACCGGCACGGCTTCTGCTGCACCGGAGGCAATCTTGCGCACGGTACCGTTAAGCGGTGCGGCGCGGTGCTTGGCAACAATTACCCCGTGCCCTCCGGCAGCATCGACATTGCGTAAACAGGCGCCGAAA
The DNA here is from genome assembly GCF_051251145.1 of Carnimonas bestiolae. Taxonomy (NCBI): domain Bacteria; kingdom Pseudomonadati; phylum Pseudomonadota; class Gammaproteobacteria; order Oceanospirillales; family Halomonadaceae; genus Carnimonas; species Carnimonas bestiolae. The sequence goes on from NZ_JBPCZK010000015.1 coordinate 44,494, forward strand.
TTGTGCGGATCAGTAACGCCATCGAGCACCAGCAGCAGCGGTGGTGTCGGTTCGTTCCACCCTTCCAAACGCCACAACAGCGATTGCTCGGCCTCGGCTTGCAGCGCCGGGCAAAAGGCAACAACGCCCTGGTGGTTACCGTTACCACTGCTCTGATCGAGCACTTCACGGGTTACCTGAGTAACGGGCGTGCCGCGCTGTTCGGCCTGTGCGATAAGCTGAGCAAGGCGGCGCTCGGCCGCTCCCTCCTGCACCCACAGCGCCAACGGTGCCTGCGCATGCCGCGAGGCGAGCACCGCCTCAACGCTGTGAATGCCATATACCGTATCGCCCTGCGGAGCCGCAGCAGCATTGCCTGAACGCTTTCCGCCGACCGGGCGGCGCCCTTTCGTATCACCCCGTCGCGCCATTAGTCGTTGTCTCTAGAGCGATCGCGTGACGCTTTCTGCGCAGCATTGTTGGAAGCATCAGCGGCGCCATGTTGCGCCTTGTCACTAGCGTGATCGGAGGCTGCATCGCTGACGGAACGCTTACGCGGCTTGCGATTGCTTTCCTTGCGTTCATCCCACGGCGGTACATCGTTGCCGTTGCCAGATTCGCTGCCATTGGTTTCCGCATCACCCTGCGCCTGACGCGGTTTGCGACGATCACGCCGCTGCGGCCGACGCTTACGTTTTTTATTGCCCTTGTCAGCACCACCTTCCTGCTCTGCTTTCTGAGTGCGCGTTTCGCGACCAGGGGCTTTGTCGGCGGACGACGAGTCATCCGCGATCATGAAGTCAATCTTGCGGTCGTCGAGATCTACTCGCGCAATCTGTACCACCACGCTACCGCCCAGGCGATAAGTGGTACCGGTGCGATCGCCTTTGAGCTGGTGGCGTTCGGCCTGGTACTGATAGTAGTCAGACGGCAATGAACTGATATGCACCAGCCCTTCGACGTAATAGTCGTCGAGACGCACGAAGATGCCGAACTGAGTGACCGAAGCGATATGCCCCGGCAGCACTTCGCCCACCTTATCGGCCATGAACTCGCACTTGAGCCAATCTTCGACGTCACGGGTGGCCTCATCGGCGCGCCGTTCGGTCATGGAGCAGTGCTCGCCCAGCTCGACCATCTGCGCGTCGGTATAGGGGCACCACTGCTGACGTGGTTCGACCGGCGTGTCATCGACACGGGCCACTTCAGCGGAGGCTTCACCGCTGCGAATAACCGAGCGAATCGCACGATGGACCAGCAGGTCGGGGTAGCGGCGAATAGGCGAGGTGAAGTGCGCATAGGCCGCATAAGCCAGCCCGAAGTGCCCTTCATTGGCAGGCGAATAAACCGCCTGGGTCATGCTGCGCAGCATCACCGTCTGGATAATGTCGGCATCAGGACGATCGGCAATCGCTTCACGCAGCGCTTGATAGTCCTTGGGCGTTGGCTCGTCGCCACCACCGAGGCTTAGCCCCAGTTCGCCAATAAAGGCGCGCAGGGTTTGCAGACGATCCCCTGACGGCCGCTGGTGAATACGATAAAGCGCCGGCAGTTTGTGTTTTTCAAGGAAGCGCGCGGTAGCAACGTTAGCGGCCAGCATGCACTCTTCGATGATCTTGTGCGCCACGTTGCGCGAGCGCGGCACAATCTTCTCGATCTTGCGCTGGTCGTTGAAGACGATCTGCGTTTCAGTGGTTTCGAAATCGATCGCGCCCCGCTGGGTGCGTGCTTTGCGCAGCGTGCCATAGAGACCATGCAGGTCATTAAGCGCTGGCAGCAGCGCGCTGTATTGCTCGCGCAGTTGGCGCCCTTCTTCGCTATCGGGCTGCTCCAGCATCTCGCCCACTTTGGTGTAAGTGAGGCGCGCGTGAGAACGCATCAGCCCTTCGTAGAAGGTATAGCGGCTGATCGCACCATTGGCGGTGATATTCATTTCACACACCAGACACAGGCGATCCACTTCGGGATTGATGGAGCACAGCCCATTCGATAGCAGTTCGGGCAGCATTGGCACCACTTGCCCAGGGAAATACACCGAGTTACCGCGATTGCGCCCTTCGACATCCATCGGGCTATCGATACCGACGTAGTACGACACGTCAGCAATCGCTACCAGCAGTTTCCAACCGCCGGTTTTGGTGCGGTACGCATGCACGGCATCGTCGAAGTCCTTGGCGTCCTCGCCATCGATGGTCACCAGCGGAAGTTCGCGAATATCAACGCGCCCGTGTTTGTCTTCTTCGCGCACTTCGGCAGAGAAGTTCTGCAGCTGTTCGATGACTTCTTCGGGGAATTTATCGGGAATATCGTGATCGCGGATGGCAATCTCGATTTCCATACCCGGGTCCATCCGCTCGCCCAGCACCTCAACCACTTTCCCTTGCGGGCGCTGTTTCAGGGAAGGCTGCTGAGTAATCTCTACTGACACTACCTGACCGTCTTTGGCGCCACCGATATCCTCGGGCGCAATCAGCACCTCGTTGGGAATACGGGAATTCTCTGGCACCAGCGCGGCGTAGCCCTCTTCATGAGAAGCCTGATCGCGGAAGATGCCGGTGAGCGTTTGAGTGCGCGCTTCGATAACATCGACGATGGTGCCCTCTGGGCGTCCGCGCCGATCGCGGCCACTGATACGCGCCACCACCACATCACCATTAAAGACGCGGCGCATTTGGCGCGGCGTCAGCACCAGATCCGGTTTTTCTCCATCCTTGCGCGCCAGGAACCCGATACCGTCCCGATGACCGATCACCCGGCCTTCGATCAGTTCAGAAGGATCGATCGCCGCATAGGCGCCTTGGGCCGTTTTCAGCACCTGACCATCGCGCGCCATCGCAATCATGCGGCGTCGCACTGCTTCACGCGCTTCTTCTTCGGTAAGGCCCAGCAGATCACTCATTTCCTCATGAGTCAGTGGCGATCCGTGCTCGGCTAGTCGCTGCTGCAAGTATTCGCGACTGGGCACTGGATTTTCGTAGTTGCTTGACTCTCGAGCGGCATTGGGGTCTTCGCTCAGCGTCCAGGATGTCATGGGCAAATCCCCGGGATAAGATGAGGTGGTAGTGTGATATTCAAGGAAGAAAAAGGCATCGGCAATATGCTTTCAGCGAACGCGTCTCGACCATGGCCAGCGCTGGCATCGCGATAGCGTTTGCGGGCGCTCGTAAAGCGCCGTTTCAGCAAGCGCGCAGAGACTGCCAAGTGCGGTAGGGCTGGGCAACAGACGCTAGCAAAGAATGTGCTGCGACTATCGCAAGAGGTGGAGGTGCGATGCTTCAAAAGCAGTTGTTTAAAGAGGCAGCAACTGCTCTCTATTATAGTGGACGTGTTAACCATAGGGGTGAGTATAACTGTCCCCTCCTCACTAGGGAAATAAAGCGCACGTCGGAAGCGTCGGAGCATCTGTTAACGGGCAAGCCGTTGGGCCATTGTTGGCGATACCGACAACCAGCCAAGCGAGCAAAAGCCGCGTTCTGGCCGCTATAAGCCCGTTTTCATTGGATTTTTATCGCTTTGGCTATTGCGCGAACCAAAAAAATCGGTATTATTTGCCGCCACTTGGTTCGCACTTTCACCTACGCTCATCGCGGAAGTGAATGGCAACTCGCCCAGATGGCGGAATTGGTAGACGCGCTAGCTTCAGGTGCTAGTGACCGCAAGGTCGTGGAGGTTCAAGTCCTCTTCTGGGCACCATTAGGTGCATCAGCAACACGCGAGCTGCAAGCGACACAAGACACAATATGCCCGGATGGCGGAATTGGTAGACGCGCTAGCTTCAGGTGCTAGTGACCGCAAGGTCGTGGAGGTTCAAGTCCTCTTCCGGGCACCAGCATGTTGTCACTGCACTTCTTCAAGAACGCAGTACACAGGCCCAGGTGGCGGAATTGGTAGACGCGCTAGCTTCAGGTGCTAGTGACCGCAAGGTCGTGGAGGTTCAAGTCCTCTCCTGGGCACCATCGATATTCTCTCGATGTCCTTTCTTTCTGT
>NZ_JBPCZK010000016.1:0-11216 GCF_051251145.1 Carnimonas bestiolae
GTTGTGCGGCAATCAGCTTGTCCAAGCGCTGCTGTTGTTGCTGGGTCTCGTCGCGATTGGCGGTAATCTTGTCATTGAGCTTGGCCAGTGCTTCAAGCCGATCTCGGCGTGTTCCTTCAATCGCGTTCAAATAGCGCTGATAGCGCGCCAATTGGGTGGGATCTTTCTGCTCAAGCAACAGCTTGATTTCCGGGTCCTTGCCCAAGCGGTAAAGCGCATTCAGCTGAGCGGCCAGCGCCTTGCGCTGTTGGCTGGCTTCTTTCTCCAACGCAGTTAATTGATTGGATAGCGTGCTCAGTCGCTTGGTGGTATCGCTGTGCTGACGAGTCAGTTTTGCAAGGGTGGTGTGGGTGTTGGCCAAGTTCTCTTCGGCAAGTCGCAAGTCGCGTTGCGCTCGCGCACGTTTGCCCTGAGTGGCGCGCAGGTGGCCTTGCGCACGGGTGATGTCCTGATTGATCTGGCGCAGTTGCTGTGCTGGCACATCTACCCGGTCGGCATGTGCCATGGGGGCAGCCAGCAATAGCGAAAGCAGTGCGCCAACGCCATAACGGCTCAGCCGGGCTGTTGTCGCGGGTGTCTTGGCGTGCGCATTGCTGTACTGCGGGATGCTGCGGTCAATCGTCATAGGGGTGTCACCGGCGTAAAGAGTGCCGCCATAGTCGAGTTGCGTCGGTTGTCTGGTAAAGCGAGGCTGATGCGTTGATTCAATGCCTAAGTGCTGCTTGAGCGCGAAGGCGTTGTTAGTACGAACGGGACAGCACCGTATAAGCCAGCATTCGATCAACCGAGTGTAGTCAAGGACGCGCGTTTGGCCTCACTGAGCTACCTTGAGCGATAGTTGTTAGGGATGATAGCGCAGCTTGATTTAAGGCGCAGCCACCCCTTGCGTGCGCAGTGCCTACAAATAACGTCGTCCGGTGAAATGACCGTAGGCTCAGTGTATACTCGGCACAATCGTACGTTCCCGGATGTTCAAGAGTTATTTATCCCCATGTTTGACAGATTTTTAGAGTTCGCTACTCACCATCCCCTGCTGGTCGGTGCCTTTGTTGTTGTGTTGTTGATATGGGCGCTCTACGAAGCCCGTCGCTCGGGAGCTAACGCGGTAAGCTCGAGTGAAGCTACGCATTTGATCAATCGCGAAGATGCACAGATCGTTGATTTGCGTGAAGCGAAGGAATTCAAGGCGGGGTATATCGCTGGCGCTATCAATATTCCCAACGGCAAGCTGGAATCTCGCCTCGGCGAGCTTGAGAACTTCAAGGATCAGCCGGTTATTTTGGTGTGCAAGGCGGGGCAGCAGTCCTCTGCTGCAGCGCTTAAGCTTGAGAAGGCAGGCTTCACTAAAGTGAAGCGTCTGCGTGGTGGTATGGCGCAGTGGCAGGCTGATGATCTGCCCACCGTCAACAAATCAAAGAAAAAGTAATGTGTCGGCAGCCGCTCTTCAGGGCGTCGCTGTCACACGCCCAACGGTCGATTTATAACGGCCAGCAAGTGCGTAACCCCATTCTGTTACCTTTAATGAGAGAACTTCCCCATGAGTGAAGGCAACGCCCAGGAAAGCAATATTCAGTTCGCGCTGCAGCGTGTTTACGTCAAGGACATTTCTTTCGAGTCCCCGAATTCCCCGACCATCTTCCAGCAGCCTTTCCAGCCCAAGGTCAAGCTGGATGTTGATAACGCCTTCACCAAGCTGGCCGACGACCTTTACGAAGTAACGGTTCACGTTACTGCTCAGGTGTTCAACGGCGAAGAGCAGACCACAGCGTTCCTGGCAGATGTACAGCAAGCGGGCCTGTTCTCCATTTCTGGTCTTGAAGGCGCACAGCTTGATCACACGCTGAACGCGTTTTGCCCCAACATCCTGTTCCCTTATGCGCGTGAATGCATCGATAGCCTTGTGAACCGTGGCAGCTTCCCGACGCTGATGCTGGCGCCGGTCAACTTCGATGCGCTCTATGCTCAGAAGCAGGAACAGCAGAACAACGCTTGAATCTGAATGCGCATCTATCTCGATTTAGCGCTTGAGTCACTGGTTGGGCAGGAGATTACCCTGCCAGATGCTCAGGCGCGCCATGTGGGGCGCGTGATGCGAGCGCGGGAAGGGCAGTCGCTGCAGTTGTTTGATGGACGCGGCTGTGAGGTCGATGCGCTGGTCGCCAGCGTCGAACGGCGGCAGGTCGATGTGCGCGTAGTTGCCAAGCGTGAGCCATTGCCAGAGTCACCGCTGCGCGTCCACCTTGGTCAGGTGGTGTCCAAGGGCGAGCGCATGGACTTCGTGGTCCAGAAAGCGACCGAGCTGGGTGTTGCCGAGATCACCCCGCTGTACAGCGAGCGCGCCGATGTGCGCTTGAACGATGAGCGGGAAGCCAAAAAACTGGCCCATTGGCGTGGTGTTGCGGTGAGCGCCTGCGAACAGTGCGGGCGCGCCTGGCTGCCACGTATCAATTCTCCGCGTCGGCTCACTGACTGGCTGGAAGGGCAGCATGGCCCGCTGCGCTGGATACTGCATCCGGGGGAGGCTGGCAGTGCTGTTGATGGTGATCCATTCGACGGCAATGTTTCACGTGAAACATCGTTGTTGATCGGGCCCGAAGGTGGCTTCAGCAATGCAGAAGTGGCGTTGGCTCGCAGCCTGCATTTTGTACCGCGCACTTTTGGTCCACGCATTCTGCGTACTGAAACAGCACCGCTGGTAGCGCTGAGTATTCTGCAAAGCCGCTACGGCGATCTTTAGTGGCGAGATGGAAGGTGTTATCAAAAGCCCCGCGAGCATAGCTCGCGGGGCTTTTGTTTGGGCCACATGGCTATCGGGCATGTGACGGCATCACGCTAGCTTACTTCTCTAGCAGTCCAGCGTTTTTGCAGCGTTGGTATTTGCCCATTTGATCAATCTGCTTTTCGATACAGCTATTGCCTTTGTTGGTGCAATTGATTCGCTTCCACTGCGAACGAGTGCAGTCAGCTGCGGTTAGACCGTTTTTCTCAGGCTGATGCGCAGGCGCTTTGTTCGCTGGTGTATCCGCTTGCGATGCAGGCTGGCTATCTGCTGGGGCGCTCTCGCTGCGAGATGGCGCGGTAGCATGGTGTTCAGCCTTACCGGAAGATGATTCAGAGTTAGCGTCATCGTCCTTGCCATGACAGCCTGCCAACGCTATCGCCAGACAGGTGGCAACACACAATCCTATGGTGGCTTTCACGCCGTTGGGTTTCATGCAATCGAACTCCTGTTGCGCCATGTTGTTAGTGGTTAATCGGCTTCGTCATCGCTGCAGATAATAGCGTAGAAGATACACCTCCAGAACATTGGCACTTGCTGTGGCGATAGTGCGGCAAGGGGCTTGTCGGTTGGATAGCTGGAATTTAGCCTCGCCACGCTGCCACGCTGCCACGCTGCCACGCTGCCACGCTGCCACGCTGCCACGCTGCCACGCTGCCACGCTGCCACGTCCCACTCAGGATTCGGCTATCGCTGCGTTACCCGTGCGGCCTGTTTATGTATGGACTTATGTAAAGTGGCTGACGGACTATTGATATTGGGGTACGGTGAATAACTTTAAGCCTACCTTGCTTGGCAGCAGGCACTGGCTGCGTTTCCCATCCACGGCAGATAGTGAGAAGGAGTACGTCATGGCAACGGTTGCCGATCTATTGGTTGATACGCTCGAGAAAGCGGGAGTTAAGCGCGTGTGGGGATTGCCCGGCGATTCCCTCAATGGGATTACCGAAAGCCTGCGCAAGAACGGCAACGTCGAGTGGATTGGCGTACGCCACGAGGAAGCGGGTGCTTTGGCCGCTTGTGCCGATGCTGATATCACCGGCGGTTTGTCAGTATGTGCCGGATCCTGTGGTCCCGGTAACCTTCACCTGATTAACGGGCTGTTCGAAGCCCAGCGTGCCAAGGTACCGATGCTTGCTATTGCTGCTCAGATTCCCTCCAGTGAGCTTGGTCTGGGCTACTTCCAGGAGACTCATCCAGAGTCACTGTTCAAACCCTGTAGCGACTATTGCGAGTTGGTCAGCCACGCCGAGCAGTTGCCGCGCGTGCTCGAAACTGCCATGCGCAGTGCCATTCTCAATCGCTCCGTCTCTGTTGTCGTGATTCCGGGGGATGTTGCGCTTGCTGAAGCACCGATCAAGGAAAGCCAGTGGACCGACCCGGTGGCGCCGGTAGTGACTCCGCCAGAACCGCGCCTCGATGAGATCGCGGAATACCTTAATGGCGAGAAGAAGATCGCCATGCTGTGTGGCTATGGCTGCATGGGCGCGCACGATGAAGTAGTGGCCCTGGCCGAAAAGCTCAAGGCGCCCGTTATCCACGCTCTCAGGGGTAAAAACGCGGTTGAGTATGACAACCCCTACGATGTCGGCATGACCGGGCTAATTGGCTTTGCGTCTGGCTACAAAGCGATGAAGGAGTGTGACTGCCTGCTGGTGCTGGGCAGTAACTTCCCCTACCGCGATTTCTACCCCGAGCATGGCAACGTGATTCAAATCGATACGCGGCCGCACCATTTGGGACGCCGCACGCCGCTCAAATGGGGGCTGGTAGGTGATGTGAAAGCCACTGTGCAAGCGCTGCTTCCCAAGCTTGAAGAGCACGACAACACGCGTTTCCTGGAGGCGAGCCAAAAGCATTACCGCAAATCCCGCGAAGGGCTCGACGATCTGGCGGTACCTTCGAAAGAGGGCTATGCACTGCATCCACAGCACATTGCAGCGCGTATCAGTGCCTTGGCTGACGAAGACGCGGCCTTCACCTGTGATGTGGGCGAGCCGACGGTGTGGTCAGCACGCTATCTGCATATGAACGGCAAGCGTCATCTCACCGGCTCCTTTACTCACGGCTCAATGGCCACTGCACTGCCGATGGCGCTTGGGATTCAAGCGGCGCATCCGCAGCGTCAGGTTGTATCGCTTTCAGGCGACGGCGGTCTAAGCATGCTGCTCGGCGACGTTATCACGCTGCGTGAACGTAAGTTGCCGGTGAAGGTCGTGGTCTTCAACAACTCCCTGCTGGGCTTCGTGGCAATGGAGATGAAGGCCGCAGGATTCATCGACGATACGACCAAGTACGACAATATCAATTACGCTGATATGGCGAATGCGATAGGCGTCAAAGGGATTCGTGTCGAGAAGGCCGAAGAGCTCGATGAGGCGTTGTCGGAAGCGTTCAATCACGATGGCCCGGTCATTATCGACGTGTGGACGGCATCGCAGGAGCTGTCGCTGCCACCGCAAATCAAGGCGGCTCAGGCCAAAGGCTTCAGTCTTTACATGCTGCGAGCTGTCATGAGCGGTCGCGGGGATGAGCTTATCGACCTGGCACGCGATAACATTCCGCTGCTGCGGTCGTAAAAACGTCGTTAGCCTGGGCGTAATGGCCGTCTGACATCGCTGGCCGTGATAAGAAGAAGGGATGCAGCATTGGCTGCATCCCTTCTTTATTTGCGGGCTGAAAGATGCTCCAAAAATGGCTTAGCCCGTGTAGGTACGGGAGAACGAGACGTTGTCCGCTTGCTGTACCTTCTGCGCCAGCGCTAGGTAGAACGCGCGCTTCACCACCGCCGAGCCGCTCACGGTGGTGCGGAAACGCCCACCCACCAGATAACCTTCGTTGGTCACATTGGTGAGCCCTTTATTCTCGTAAAGCCCCAGCAGGTTATAGCGCTGTTCTTGCGAATGGCTGATTTCGTCTCCGGTCTGTTTCACAAGCTCCAGCAGCGTCGCTAAATCGCTATCGAGCGTAAAGCGCAAGTCGATGACCGCATAGGCAAATTTACGCGAGGTGTTGCGCACCGCGGTAATCTGACTGAAGGGAATGGACACCAGCGCGCCGTTGTCGTCGCGCAGGCTCAAGGTACGAATGCTGATGCTCTCAACCGTACCAGAGCGGCCATTGACCTCGACGTAATCACCAATCGACATGGTGTCTTCAATGATATTGAAGAAGCCAGTGATGACGTCCTTCACCAACTGCTGTGAGCCAAAACTGATGGCCAGACCAACAACCCCCGCACTAGCGATGAGCGGCCCTACGTTGATGCCAATATTGCTCAGTACGGTAATTACCGTGATAACGCTGAGAATAATCTTGACCACGTTGCGTAGCAGCGGCAATAGCGTGCGTACGCGCAGGCTCGGCATGCTGTTGCGCCGTCCGGCAGAAGGGTCGAGCGCGCGCTTGATCAAGCCATCGACAACAATCCAGCACACGAAAGCGATAATCACCACCACGGTGCACGACAACACGGCATTGCTGAATAAGCGGCCAGCGGTATTGGCATTGACGATAGCGTAGAAGGAGCCGCCCCAAACGCGGCTGATTAACTCCAGGCTAATCAACACGATGATGATGTTGGCTACCGTCAGCAGTAGCCGTCGCAGTCTAGCGCTAAGTTCCGAGGTACCGTCGGCAGAGATGGTCAGCAGCTTCTGGCGAATCAGTGCCATCAGGTTAATGGCGATAACGACGATGGCCGTGGTCACCAGCAGCGGGATAAATACGCTGCTTTCGGTGGTACGAGCCATGACCAACCGGTAGCCCATGACAACGCACATGATGGTCACTGAAAGCGGCCAGAGCTTCGCTAGGATGGCAAGGCTGCGATCGATGGAAGGGGCTCGCTCGTGTCGGAATGCGAGACTGCCGTTGTAAATCAAGTGACCTACCGCACGACGGAATATCTGCGACCACACAATTAATGCGATACAGCCGATGACGCCAATGATGCGAGCCGTTAACGCTGATAGCGACTCGCCCAGATGCCCGGTGAGCGGCGAAGCCGTTAGGACATTGCTCAAGCCAGCCAGCGCAATAATGATGGACAGCGGTATATAGGCTCTTTTGGCGAGAATTCGCATCGCATGCCCGCGATGCACCGAACTGCCAATCATCGCCAGCGATAAACAGATGGAGGCCACAAGCGTTCCCAAGCTGAACGCGTAGCAAAGTGCCAAAGCGATGCTCGCGCCAAGATCCTGAGGAATTAACCAATGGAAGCAGGAGAGCGCAATCAGCATCGATAACGCTGCAGGAATCGGGCGTATCAGCCACTGATCAATAATTGCGTTAAGTTGCCGGTGGGTTGTACGCCACTGCTCAGACAGCCCGCGCCGAAGCAGCGTTCTCCCTATATAGCGAATACATACAAAGGCGGCGCCCCACAGTATGAGCATATAGACGAAGTGAGTGCTCGCTGTCACGAAGGAAGTTGAGTTGCGCGCCGATAGTGTTTTGGCATCCTGCTCACTCGCGTTCCAAAGGTGCTTCCATCGCGTCGCGACGCTGTCTTCGCCGGTCAACCCGTCCTGCATACTGTCGAAGCCAGTGGTGATCGCACCTAATATGCCCTGTTCTTCGTCGGGATCGGCCGCAGTAGCAGTGTCGCCCTCCGGAGGTGATGCGGTGGTGCTGTCTTCCACCTGCTCCAGCGCCTTGATCAGCGCTGCTCGCTGCTGGTCATCGCTGAGCACCTTCACCAATTGCTGGGTATCGATGGTGTTGCTGTTATCCGCCGCCAGGGCACGGCCTTGCGGCATACACAATGCCGCCGCTATCAGGGCCATAAGACATAGCATGATGACGGACTTATAGAATCGCGTTCGGTACATACGGTTGATCTCGGTAAACGGGAAAATCAGGCGTCTGTGGCCTTTCGATAACAAAAGCATAGCGTGACCGCATGCGGAGTGCCTCCTTACCGCTCAGGTTTCACGGCATGTTAAGAATTGCTTCCGGCAGGCTGGTTCCTGCCCGTGCATTCGCCCATACTGGCACTACATATGCCTCCGACGCGGCCTGGGCTTGGTTAGCCAACTAAGTGAGGTCGCGCGGAAGACCTTCTTCTCAGGGGATCTGGGGTAAGCAAGTACTTACACAGGCGCACCTGACTAGCAGCGAGTGAGAGAAATGACAGCAACAATCAAGGTGGGCGTGATCATGGATCCCATCGCCGATATCGCCTACAAAAAGGATTCTACGCTGGGAATGCTGTGGGCTGCCGCCGACCGCAACTGGCAGCTCTTTTACCTTGAGCAGCCCGACTTGTATCTCGATAACGGCCGCGCCTATGGCCTGATGGCACCGTTACAGGTCTATCGTGATGCCTCCCAGTGGTACGAGCTGGGCGAACGTCAGGCGCGTCCACTTGCCGATCTCGATGTAATTTTGATGCGCAAGGATCCGCCGGTCGATCAGGAATTCCTCGACGCGACTCACTTGCTGGGCTTTGCTGAACGTGAAGGTGTGCTGGTGGTCAATCCCACCACGGCGCTGCGCCAGTGCAACGAGAAGCTCTACGCACAATGCTTCCCGCAGTGTCTTCCCCCCAGCGTGGTGTCGTGCAACGAGGCGGTGTTGCGCGCGTTCCATGCCGAGCACCACGACGTCATCTACAAGCCGCTCGATGGGATGGGGGGCACCGGTATCTTCAGGGTTGGCGAGGATGGCCGCAATTTAGGGGCGGTTATCGAGCAGCTTACTCAGGGCGGAAAGCGTCAGATTATGGTGCAGCGCTACCTTCCCGAAATCAGTGCAGGCGATACCCGCATTCTGCTGATCGACGGAGAGCCGGTGCCGTATGGATTGGCACGAATTCCCAGCGCAGGAGAGGTGCGGGGCAATCTGGCCGCAGGTGGTCGCGGGGTTGCGCGTGATCTTACCGAGCGGGATCTATGGTTGGTCGAGCAGGTCAAAGGATCAATCAAGGAACAGGGGTTAATCTTCGTCGGCCTTGATGTTATCGGTGACTATATCACTGAAATCAACGTGACCAGCCCTACCTGCCTGCGCGAGATCGACGATCAAAAAGGCACGGACATTGCCGGACAATTAATGGATGCAATTGAGAAGCGACTCACACGAGCCTGAGCATTTTGTCAGCCTGGTAGCGCCCCGCTTCGGGGAGCCACCGCTGACCATTTGCTCGGGGATCGCCGCCGATTACGACGATCCGCCGCTATCGGCGTCGATGTCGTCGCTAGAGGAAGATGATGTCGGCTATCAGGGTGATAGTGGGCACTCACTACTTCTGACGGTGGCGTGTGTGGTCGCGGTGGTGGCGCTGCATTTGCTGGGGCTGTGGTGGCTTGAACAACGGCCAAAGCAGACGCTACCGCCGTTGGATCGCGGCAAGCCCTATCGCGTCTCCATTGTTGACGCACGGTCACTTGAGCCGCGCGTGGACCCTTCCAGCGTTCAACAGGCGGTCTCCAAGGCCACTCCTCCTGCCAGTACGCAGGAGCATGAACAGCATCGCTCAGCGTCCAGTCAGGCGCGCGCGGCAACCTCCCGACAGCCCACTGCGCAGCGCGCTAGCCGCCAGTCTTCGCAGCGCTCGGCCAGCTCGCGTAGCGGTGCACGTAGTCATCACAGTGCTCAGCCGCAGCGTCACGCAGGAAAAACGCCTTCCGCTCAGGACTTGATCAATCAGGTGGCGTCCACGGCGTCTTCGAACGGCTGGGAACAGGCCGCTGATCGTTTCGCTGCGGGGCCCGCAACCAGCGCTCAGCGTAATGCCGTCAGCCGCTATATCGCTTATTTCACGCGTTCCGTGCAAACCTATATCGATCTTAATCTAGGGAGCGAGGCGTCTGGCGACGCGCTGATGCAGTTGGGTATCACGGTGGGTCGGGATGGACGGCTGCGCTCGGTAAGGGTGATACAATCGACCGGGCGCGCTGACCTCGATAGGCTAGCGGTGCGAACAATTCATAGGGCAGGGCCCTTCCGCCCCTTCGACTCTGGCATGGGTTCGATGCCAGAGCTCTCCTTCAGTCGCACCTGGGTGTTCGGTGAAGGGTCGGGGTTCCGTTTCCGGTAATCGAGATTTAGTAGGTCAATGCACGGTCTTCGTCATCATTTTCTTATTGCCATGCCGCAGCTAGCGGACGACAACTTCTCTAACTCGTTGGTGTATGTGTGTGACGACGACGAAAAGGGGGTGTTGGGCGTTATTGTTAATCGGCCGCTAACGCTGACGGTAGGTGGCTTGCTCGAGAAACTTGAGCTGCGTGTCGAGCCTTCCGTACGCGTTGATATGCCCGTACTCTATGGTGGCCCAGTGCATACTGATCGGGGCTTTATCGTGCACCGCGGGCTAGCCAGCGACTGGGAGTCCAGTCTTCAGGTGAGCGACGATATCGCGCTGACAACCTCAATGGACATGCTTAATGCCATTGCGCGCGGCGCAGGTCCAGACGAGTTCGTAATGCTAATGGGCTGCGCCGGTTGGCAGGTTCCCCAGTTGACTGACGAGCTTAAGGATAATGCGTGGTTAACCGTCGCGGCTGACAGCAAGGTAATCTTTGATATGCCGTGTGATCGTCGGCGAGATGCGGCGGCAGACTTGTTAGGCGTCAATCTGGATCTATTGGGGAGCATTGCCGGACATGGCTGAAGATGCGGCGGAAGACGCCAAAATTGCCAAGCTTCGCGCTGACTCGCCAAGCCGGGAAGCAGGCCAACGGCTGGTGCTTGCGTTCGACTTCGGCGCTCGCCGTATTGGCGTTGCGGTCGGCCATGAAATGGCGCAGTCCGTTACCCCTTTGTCACCGCTAACAGCGCGCAATGGTATTCCCGATTGGCGCAAGGTAACTGAGTTGCTTTGTGAGTGGCGACCCGATCTGTTCGTGGTGGGATTGCCGCTCAACATGGACGATAGCGAATCGGAAATGAGTCGGCGCGCGCGCAAGTTTGGCAATCGTCTTTATGGCCGCTACGCGCGGCCGGTCGAATTCGTCGACGAAAGGGGCTCGACCCGCGAAGCCAAGCTAGTGGCCCGTGAGCGCGGCAGAAAGGCAGGCAGCTATCGCGACGAAGGCGTCGATGGGATTGCTGCCGAAATCATTCTGCGCACCTTCTTCGATGCCTGACAGAGCACCTTAGCTCGCCCGGCGCCCCCTCATTCCCTTCTTTTCTGTTAGACCCACGCTTGCTCGGTTCTTCCTTAGCCAGTGCAGCGGAAGCAGCGGCTCGCTCCCTTCGGCGCGATAATCGATCACACCGCACTGCCTGTTAAAACTCAACCTATTGATTTTGAATGATAAATTCAAAATTTTACGCCCACGCCCATGCCCATGCCCACGCCCACGCCCACGCCCATGCCCACGCCCACGCCCACGCCCACGCCCACGCCCACGCCCACGCCCACGCCCACGCCCACGCCCACGCCCACGCCCACGCCCACGCCCACGCCCACGCCCACGCCCACGCC
>NZ_JBPCZK010000017.1:0-1660 GCF_051251145.1 Carnimonas bestiolae
AAGCGGCAAAGAACCTTCCGTCGCTGCTTTCTGCAATTACGAACATTGCGGCCATCGGAATCAGTCTCAACCCAGCCAAAAAGCAGGCTTATCTAGTACCCCGGAAAGGCGCGGTGTGTCTCGACATTAGCTATATGGGAATGCTAGAGCTGGCAATGTCTTCTGGCTCTATTCGTTGGGGGCAGGCAAAGCTGGTCTATTCGAAAGACACGTTCGAGGTGCACGGGCTGGACAAGCAACCAACCCACACGTATTCACCATTCGCCACAGACCGGGGCGATGTAGTAGGCGTCTATTGCACGGTAAAAACGAGCGACGGCGACTATCTGACGGACACAATGACCGTCGAAGAAATTAACGGTATCCGCGCACGCAGCGAGTCATTCAAGCGTGGCGGCAAGGGGCCATGGGCGACTGACTGGGGAGAGATGGCGCGAAAGACAGTAGTCAAGCGGGCCTACAAATACTGGCCTAAAACTGACCGCCTGAGCGAAGCGATCAACTACCTAGATACCGAAGGCGGCGAAGGCATAAGCGACGCGCCAGAGCACCCGAGTGCCCTTCAGGAGTGGGTAGATAAGGTGAATGCCTGCCAATCATTAGAACGGCTTCGCGAGCTGTGGCAGCCAGCGCTAATCGCTCTCAAGCAGCACAACAACATCGCAACGCTAAGTTCGTTCAAAGAAGCCTTCAAACAGCGCGGCGAAGAGCTTAAGGCGGTGGAAGCGAACACGTACGAGGGCGAAGCAAATGAAGTTGGTTGATATGAAGGGCCGTCGATATGGTGGTTTGACTGTTATCGAACGAGTAGGAACATCGAAAAGCAGAGATGCGATTTGGTCTTACTTATGCGACTGCGGACGCATAGGAAAATCAACTGGCTATTCCATCAGGTCAGGAAAAACAACCAACTGCCCGAAGTGCTCACTATCCAGATGCGCCGCAGGTTCTATTACTCACGGAGAAACTAGTAGCGCTGAGTACCGAACATGGACAGACATGAAAACTCGTTGCTTAAACCCTATGAGCACGAGTTACGAGAAATACGGGGGTAGAGGTATCACAGTCTGCGATAGGTGGAGTAAATCCTTTGCAGCCTTTCTTCATGACATGGGGCGCAAGCCTTCGCCTGGCCATTCAATCGATCGCATCGACAACGATAAAGGGTACAGTCCAACAAATTGCCGATGGGCGACGGATTACGAGCAAGTAATGAATCGCAGGAACACGATTTTCGTGACTATCGGCGGCATAAAGAAAACGCTAGTCGAGTGGTGCGAAATCTATGGCTGCACACCTGCTTCCGCTTACCTAAGAAGGTCTCAGGGTTTTATCGGAGAGGCAATATTCAAGACGACAAAAATGACTATTACCTTCAGTGGAATAACAGACACAGTTTCTGGCTGGTCTTCAAGAACAGGTATTCGCCCAACAACTATAACTATGCGGATTAATAAGTACGGATGGAGTATTGACCGAGCCTTGACAGAAGGAGCAACCAAGTGCGCGTAATTACAGATCCACAGGGCAGTCAGGAGTGGCATCAGGCACGCGCAGGTGTAATCACCGCAAGTATGTTCGAAGAAGCCCGCAAGAAGCTCAAGAGCGGCCCTAATAAGGGACAGCCTACCGCAGCGGCAAATGATTACGCATTTCGTCT
>NZ_JBPCZK010000018.1:0-1339 GCF_051251145.1 Carnimonas bestiolae
AAGTGGCTAGTGTAACCTTCGGGGACACGGTCACCACGGTGTGGTTTATGACTGGGGTGAAGTCGTAACAAGGTAGCCGTAGGGGAACCTGCGGCTGGATCACCTCCTTAATCGACGACGTCCTTCGGGACGAGTACCCACACATATTGTCTGATCGGAAATAGAGCGATGAAAAGCCGGATCGCCGACCGGCAAAAACCTACCGGTTAAGTGCCTGATCTGTAGCTCAATTGGTTAGAGCGCACCCCTTGACCTTAATGGAAAGCGGGTGAGGTCGGCAGCCGACCGGCAAGAACTTCACCGGTAAAAATGCCGGGTCTGTAGCTCAGTTGGTTAGAGCGCACCCCCTGACCTTAATGGAAAGCGGGTGAGGTCGGCAGCCGACCGGTAAGAACTTCACCGGTAAAAATACCGGGTCTGTAGCTCAGTTGGTTAGAGCGCACCCCTGATAAGGGTGAGGTCGGCAGTTCGAGTCTGCCCAGACCCACCAATTTTGATTTGATGCTGCGTTGTCGGAACACTCACATACTGTATGTATGCTTCGTGTCCCTCCGTCTTGCCTGAAATCAAAATCGCAGTGGTTCGATTTGGGGCTATAGCTCAGCTGGGAGAGCGCCTGCCTTGCACGCAGGAGGTCAGCGGTTCGATCCCGCTTAGCTCCACCAAATCTCGGTTTCATCACAGAACGAAGCCAGTCACGAAATCTTTCCTCTCATAGAGAGAAGAGACGTCGATGACTGTCTTTACGACAGTACGCTCTTTAACAATGTAAATCATGCTGATGCCAAATCCAGCATTACCGCAGACAGTCTCCACCAGGAGGCCTGTCTAACGTAAGCGCTGGTCTGCCACAAAATCATTGGCCCTCTCATTATCAGCGGGAGTGCCAGTGTGGTGGCAGTGAGATACGTCTCAAGCGTATCCGGCGAAAATCGTGATTAATCGGCTGGAAGAAACGAGTAGCTTCGTTCTTCTTATGACTCAGGCCGACGCACGGAATGAAGCACAAGGCGCACGGCGCGCAGCACCCGGAGCATATAGTTGATATGTGAGGATGCGAGCACCGCGCAACGCAGTGATTCGTCCGTTAAGTCGGTCTGGTGACCCCTTCGGGTTATATGGTCAAGCGATTAAGCGCACACGGTGGATGCCTTGGCAGCCAGAGGCGATGAAAGACGTGAAAGCCTGCGATAAGCGTTGGGGAGGTGGCAAATAACCTGTGATCCAGCGATCTCTGAATGGGGAAACCCACTCACCATAAGGTGAGTATCCGTACCTGAATCCATAGGGTGCGGAGGCGAACCGGGAGAACTGAAACATCTAAGTACCCCGAGGAAAA
>NZ_JBPCZK010000020.1:0-1061 GCF_051251145.1 Carnimonas bestiolae
AGCTCAGAGCGGCCGAAGATACTAGGTGGCTGCAACTGTTTATTAAAAACACAGCACTCTGCAAACGCGTAAGCGGACGTATAGGGTGTGACGCCTGCCCGGTGCTGGAAGGTTAATTGATGGTGTTAGGATTCGTCCGAAGCTCCTGATCGAAGCCCCAGTAAACGGCGGCCGTAACTATAACGGTCCTAAGGTAGCGAAATTCCTTGTCGGGTAAGTTCCGACCTGCACGAATGGCGTAATGATGGCCACACTGTCTCCACCCGAGACTCAGTGAAATTGAAATCGCTGTGAAGATGCAGTGTACCCGCGGCTAGACGGAAAGACCCCGTGAACCTTTACTACAGCTTCACACTGGACGCTGATGTTGTCTGTGTAGGATAGCTGGGAGGCTTTGAAACTGTGACGCCAGTTGCAGTGGAGCCGACCTTGAAATACCAGCCTGACATCATTGGCGTTCTAACTTGCCCCTGTTATCCAGGGGAAGGACAGTGTGTGGTGGGTAGTTTGACTGGGGCGGTCTCCTCCTAAAGAGTAACGGAGGAGCACGAAGGTACCCTCAGCACGGTTGGACATCGTGCAATGAGTGCAAGAGCATAAGGGTGCTTGACTGCGAGACGGACAGGTCGAGCAGGTGCGAAAGCAGGTTCTAGTGATCCGGTGGTTCTGAATGGAAGGGCCATCGCTCAACGGATAAAAGGTACTCCGGGGATAACAGGCTGATACCGCCCAAGAGTTCACATCGACGGCGGTGTTTGGCACCTCGATGTCGGCTCATCACATCCTGGGGCTGAAGTCGGTCCCAAGGGTATGGCTGTTCGCCATTTAAAGTGGTACGCGAGCTGGGTTTAGAACGTCGTGAGACAGTTCGGTCCCTATCTGCCGTGGGCGTAGGAAGTTTGAGAAGAGTTGCTCCTAGTACGAGAGGACCGGAGTGAACGAACCGCTGGTGTTCCGGTTGTGATGCCAATTGCATTGCCGGGTAGCTATGTTCGGACGGGATAACCGCTGAAAGCATCTAAGCGGGAAGCCCCCTTCAAGATGAGACTTCCCTGGGGCCT
>NZ_JBPCZK010000021.1:0-1045 GCF_051251145.1 Carnimonas bestiolae
ACCCGTAGCTTCGGCATCTGGTTTGAGCCCCGTTACATCTTCCGCGCAGGCCGACTCGACTAGTGAGCTATTACGCTTTCTTTAAAGGATGGCTGCTTCTAAGCCAACCTCCTAGCTGTCTGAGCCTTCCCACATCGTTTCCCACTTAACCAGAATTTGGGGGCCTTAGCTGACGGTCTGGGTTGTTTCCCTTTTCACGACGGACGTTAGCACCCGCCGTGTGTCTCCCACGCTGCACTCATCGGTATTCGGAGTTTGCCTCGGGTTGGTAACCCGGGATGGGCCCCTAGCCGAAACAGTGCTCTACCCCCGATGGTGATACGTGAGGCGCTACCTAAATAGCTTTCGAGGAGAACCAGCTATCTCCGGGCTTGATTAGCCTTTCACTCCGATCCACAAGTCATCCGAATCTTTTTCAACAGATCCCGGTTCGGTCCTCCAGTTGATGTTACTCAACCTTCAACCTGCTCATGGATAGATCGCCCGGTTTCGGGTCTATTCCCAGCAACTGTTCGCCCAGTTAAGACTCGGTTTCCCTACGCCTCCCCTATACGGTTAAGCTCGCTACTGAAAATAAGTCGCTGACCCATTATACAAAAGGTACGCAGTCACTCCCTAAAGAGCTCCCACTGCTTGTACGCACACGGTTTCAGGATCTATTTCACTCCCCTCTCCGGGGTTCTTTTCGCCTTTCCCTCACGGTACTGGTTCACTATCGGTCAGCCAGGAGTATTTAGCCTTGGAGGATGGTCCCCCCATATTCAGTCAAAGTTTCACGTGCTCCGACCTACTCGATTTCACCATCATTGCCCTTTCGTGTACGGGGCTATCACCCTGTATTGCGCGACTTTCCAGACGCTTCCACTAAAACAATGATGACTTAAGGGCTACTCCCCGGTCGCTCGCCGCTACTGGGGGAATCTCATTTGATGTCTTTTCCTCGGGGTACTTAGATGTTTCAGTTCTCCCGGTTCGCCTCCGCACCCTATGGATTCAGGTACGGATACTCACCTTATGGTGAGTGGGTTTCCCCATTCAGAGATCG
>NZ_JBPCZK010000022.1:0-923 GCF_051251145.1 Carnimonas bestiolae
TCGAATCTGTGCGATTCACTGATTCGCCAGTGCCGCTAACACTGGCGTTTCTTTATGCTGCTGTTTTGATTCCCAGCTCTCGATCAATCGCTCGATTGATAACGCTATCGACGCGATCTTTCAGCTTGTCGTAATTGCCGCTGACGACAGCCTCGCGAATCATCGTGCCGATCTCCGCGCAATCCGCGATCTCTTCATCGACTTTCTCAATGTCAATGCCGCCATAGCTGTTGCCAGCGCGAAGCTCAGCCCAATATTTTTCGCTCTCGGCATCCTGCGCTTCCTTGCGATCTTCAATCCTTCCCTGCTCTTCTGCATGCCGCGCTATTTCCCGTTCAACGCTCATAACCAACCCCTCCATAACCCATGTGCGATCAGCACAAACATCACTGCGTCTACCGATGACCAGAAAATGATGCTGCTCACCATCCGCGACGCCTCCGGTACGACTCGAGCCGTTCCTTGTTAGCTAGCTCGGCAAAACGCAGCACTCGCGGCTGGCAGTCGTCGATGCGCTTCCGAACCGGTTTGGCTATCAGGCACTGATTGGGGTAGTCGCGCTCGATCATTGACTTCGTGTGGTTTGGCGTTATCATTTTTTGCGGGCCTCCATCATTGCGTCTGCGACTAGATAAGCGCTTTCGGCTGTCTTCTTAACATTCCCTTCAACATTGATATCCATCCATGCGAATTGGAGCGCTTGGCCAGCAAACCAGTCGCGCAACAGCATTCCCTCGCAATGACCTAAGATTTCGCTGTTGCTAGGGAAGGCAGATTCCATACCTTTACGCGACCTCACGTCTTCCTCGCGTTCAGCCATGTAGTCACTCATTCGATCAGCCATTACATCGCTCATACATCCTCCTGACAAAAATAAAGCCCGCCGTGGCGAGCTGTTGGAATATGTACCGACTATTATCAGC
>NZ_JBPCZK010000023.1:0-795 GCF_051251145.1 Carnimonas bestiolae
CTTCCAGCACCGGGCAGGCGTCACACCCTATACGTCCGCTTACGCGTTTGCAGAGTGCTGTGTTTTTAATAAACAGTTGCAGCCACCTAGTATCTTCGGCCGCTCTGAGCTGACGGAGCAAGTCCTTCACCCAAAGCGGCGTACCTTCTCCCGAAGTTACGGTACCATTTTGCCTAGTTCCTTCACCCGAGTTCTCTCAAGCGCCTTGGTATTCTCTACCTGACCACCTGTGTCGGTTTGGGGTACGGTCGCACATTACCTGAAGCTTAGAGGCTTTTCCTGGAAGCGTGGCATCAACGGCTTCCCCGATCACAAGGATTGGGTTCGTCTCGTATCTCGGCCTTGAACAGGCGGATTTGCCTACCTGTTCAGCCTACATACTTTCACCTGGAACCATCACCAGGCCCGCCTAGCCTTCTCCGTCCCCCCATCGCAGTAATATCCGGTACGGGAATATTAACCCGTTTCCCATCGGCTACGCGTTTCCGCCTCACCTTAGGGGCCGACTCACTCTGCTCCGATTAACGTCGAACAGAAAACCTTGGTCTTCCGGCGGAGGAGGTTTTCACTCCTCTTATCGTTACTCATGTCAGCATTCGCACTTGTGATACCTCCAGCATGCTTTACAACACACCTTCGCAGGCTTACACAACGCTCCTCTACCGCTCATGCCTTAAGGCATGAACCCGTAGCTTCGGCATCTGGTTTGAGCCCCGTTACATCTTCCGCGCAGGCCGACTCGACTAGTGAGCTATTACGCTTTCTTTAAAGGATGGCTGCTTCTAAGCCAACCTC
>NZ_JBPCZK010000024.1:0-695 GCF_051251145.1 Carnimonas bestiolae
AAGTGGCTAGTGTAACCTTCGGGGACACGGTCACCACGGTGTGGTTTATGACTGGGGTGAAGTCGTAACAAGGTAGCCGTAGGGGAACCTGCGGCTGGATCACCTCCTTAACCGACGACGTCCTTCGGGACGAGTACCCACACATATTGTCTGATCGGAAATAGAGCGATGAAAAGCCGGATCGCCGGCCGGCAAGAACCTACCGGTTAAGTGCCTGATCTGTAGCTCAGTTGGTTAGAGCGCACCCCCTGATCTTAATGGAAAGCGGGTGAGGTCGGCAGCCGACCGGTAAGAACCTACCGGTAAAAATACCGGGTCTGTAGCTCAGTTGGTTAGAGCGCACCCCTGATAAGGGTGAGGTCGGCAGTTCGAGTCTGCCCAGACCCACCAATTTTTATCCATGGCTTCGTTAAAAAGTGCCTCGTGTATCATTTATACACTTCGACACTTTTTGCCTTGCCCTGAATAAAAATCGCAGTGGTTCGATTTGGGGCTATAGCTCAGCTGGGAGAGCGCCTGCCTTGCACGCAGGAGGTCAGCGGTTCGATCCCGCTTAGCTCCACCAAATCTTGGTTTCATCATCGGAAGCCAGTCACGAAATCTTTCCTCTCATAGAGAGAAGAGACGTCGATGACTGTCTTTACGACAGTACGCTCTTTAACAATGTAAATCATGCTGATGCCAAATCCAGCATT
>NZ_JBPCZK010000025.1:0-629 GCF_051251145.1 Carnimonas bestiolae
TTGCCACCTCCCCAACGCTTATCGCAGGCTTTCACGTCTTTCATCGCCTCTGGCTGCCAAGGCATCCACCGTGTGCGCTTAATCGCTTGACCATATAACCCGAAGGGGTCATATGTCAGAAGAAACGAAGCTACTCGTTGCTTCCAGCCGATTAATCACGATTTTCGCCGGATACGCTTGAGACGTATCTCACTGCCACCACACTGACACTCCCGCTGATAATGAGAGGGCCAATGATTTTGTGGCAGACCAGCGCTTACGTTAGACAGGCCTCCTGGTGGAGACTGTCTTCGGTAATGCTGGATTTGGCATCAGCATGATTTACATTGTTAAAGAGCGTACTGTCATAAAGACAGTCATCGACGTCTCTTCTCTCTATGAGAGGAAAGATTTCGTGACTGGCTTCCGATGATGAAACCAAGATTTGGTGGAACCCGGGAGGATCGAAGTCGATCGCGACCCCGGTCTGACCACCTGACGTGCAAGGCAGGCGCTACACCTACACCTTCCACACCGTTGATTTGGTGGAGCTAAGCGGGATCGAACCGCTGACCTCCTGCGTGCAAGGCAGGCGCTCTCCCAGCTGAGCTATAGCCCCAAATCGAACCACTGCGATTTTGATTTCAGGC
>NZ_JBPCZK010000026.1:0-516 GCF_051251145.1 Carnimonas bestiolae
CGCTATCAGCCGTTTTAACGTCTCGGGTGACGGTCATCGGGAAGGGCTGGCAGGTGCTGATCTCCTGCTCAGGACTGCGCACCATTTTTCATTGCAGCTACCCAATTGCAGCCTAGGAGGCTCTTCAATAAGTCCGTTTGATTCCACTCGCCGCGTATCAGCCTACGCATTCAGCCCTTCCCGATGCCGCCCTGATTACGCGCAGAGCGGGCCGCGGTGATTGCAATAACCATCTAGTCGTGAAACCAAATGGCATTGCGGCTATGAGTTTCTGGGCTAGAATCACGCGCCCCTGCATTACAGCCATAGCCTGCCGAGTTCATCTATCGCCGTCGATGAACCATCCCCTGTTTACGGCAGTAGGTTGCCGAGCCAGCGAAGGAGAACCTTTTTCATTGGGATAAGCAGCCAAGAGTCGAACTTGCTAATCACAGACTAATAAATATCTATCAGTCATAGCGACGTAACCGGTTCTGCTTATCCCGATTCCCACCAGATAACGCCCTGATGGGGCGG